>NZ_JAHBCX010000039.1:0-57579 GCF_019955895.1 Pseudomonas sp. GL-B-12 | reverse complement strand
GTGTGTCAACTGCCGCCCCCTTCGCGAGCAAGCCCGCTCCCACAGTTGAAATGTGCACGACGGGGGATCAGTTGCTTAGTCTCATTGGACGATCACCCAGGCCCGGTCTGCGGTTAGACTCGGCCACAGCATTAGCCCACAACAATAAAAGAGGTGCAGTTATGGCTCGTTTGCAGAATAAGGTCGCGGTGGTCACCGGCGGCGCTTCGGGAATCGGTCTGGCCTGCGTGCGCCGTTTCGCCGCCGAAGGCGCGCAAGTGGTCGGGCTGGACATCGGCAGCGCACCGGCAGACTTTCCCGGCCTGTTCATGACCCTGGACGTGCGCGACGAAGCGCAGGTGCAGCAGGTCATGCAAGAAGTCATCAGCCGCTTCGGGCGCATCGACGTACTGGTCAACGCCGCCGGCGTCGCCGACCAGGGCAGCGTGACCCAGACCACCACCGCTAACTGGCAACGGGTGATGGACATCAACCTGACCGGCAGCATGCTCACCAGCAAGTACGCGCTGGAATCGATGGTGTCGCAACGCGGCGGCTCGATCATCAACGTCGGTTCGATCTTCGGCCTGCAAGGCTGCGACGGCAACGTGGCCTACAACGTGTCCAAAGGCGGCATCAACCAGCTGACCCGCTCGATGGCCATCGACTACGGCTACGCCAACGTTCGCGTCAACGGCCTGTGCCCGGGCCTGATCGAAACGCCGATGACCAGCATGGTCCGTGACAATGACGCGTTCCACGCCTTCTTCGCCTCGCAGCACATGCTCAGCCGCTCCGGGCAACCGGAAGAAGTGGCCAACGTCGCGCTGTTCCTGGCCTCGGACGAAGCGTCCTTTGTCAGCGGCCAGATGATTGCCGTGGACGGTGGTTTCTCCGCCGGTCGCCGTTTCGCCCCGCCCGCGCAGTAATTCGCAATCCGGCCGGGCGCCCTGCCCGGCCTACTCCCTTTTTCGTACTTGTCTTCTAACCGGGGAGGCCCCATGCCGCCTGTCGCCACCGCACTGACCATTGCTCAACTGTTCGCCAACGCTGCCCAGGCCTACGGCGACCGCCCGGCCATCGAGGACGCGGGCCACGTCATCAGCTACCGACAACTGGACCAACTTCGCCGCCAGGCTGCCCGCGCGCTACTGGCCCTCGACGTACAGGTCGGGGACCGCGTGGCGATCTGGGCGCCCAACGTGTGGGAATGGATCGTCGCCGCCGGTGCCCTGCAAAGTGTCGGTGCCGCCCTGGTGCCACTCAACACCCGAATGAAGGGTAGCGAGGCCGGCTACATCCTGCGCGAAAGCGGCACCTGCGTGCTGTTTGCCATCGGCGAATTCCTCGGCGCGGACTACCCCGGCATGCTGGCGTCGGAAGACCTGCCTGAGCTGCGCCACATCGTCAGCGTGCGCGGCGCCAATTCGGGAACCCTGGCTTGGGAACGGTTTATGGACCTGGCAGCCGACGTGCCGCACCTGGCCTTGCGCACCCGCGAACAAAGCGTTGGCCCGCAGGCCTTGTCCGACGTGCTGTTTACTTCGGGCACCACCGGCAAACCCAAAGGTGTGATGACCAGCCACGGCCAAAACCTACGCATCGTGCGCGACTGGAGCGATATCGTCGGTTTGCGCGAAAGCGATCGTTACCTGATCGTCAATCCGTTCTTCCACTCCTTCGGCTACAAGGCCGGTTGGCTGGCCGCATTGATGCGTGGCTGCACCCTCCTGCCGCAGCAAGTGTTCGACGTGCAGACCGTGCTCGAATGCGTGCAGCGCTTACGCATCACCGTGCTACCCGGGCCACCCACGTTGTATCAGTCACTGCTGGCCCATCCGCAACGCAACGAATTCGACCTGAGTTCCCTGCGTGTGGCGGTGACCGGGGCGGCGGCGATCCCGGTGGAGATGATCCACCGCATGCGCGACGAACTGGGCTTCGCCACCATCGTCACCGCGTATGGCCTGACGGAAGTCTGCGGTTTCGCCACGATCTGCCGCGCTGGCGACTCCGCGGAACTGGTCGCCAACACCAGCGGCCGGGCGATGCCGGGGGTAGAAGTACGCTGTGTCGGCAACAGCGGTCACAGCCAACCGGCGAACATTCCCGGTGAAGTGCAGATTCGCGGCTACAACCTGATGCAGGGTTATCTCAACAACCCCGAAGCCAGCCAGGAAATTCTCGACGCCGACGGCTGGCTGCACACCGGCGACATCGGCATGCTCGACGAACAGGGTTACCTGCGCATCACCGATCGTCTCAAGGACATGTTCATCACCGGCGGCTTCAATGTGTACCCGGCGGAGATCGAACAGTGCTTGCTGACCTATCCGGGTGTGGCCCAGGCGGCGGTGATCGGTATTCCTGACGAGCGCCTGGGTGAAGTGGCGATGGCGTTCCTGCTGCCCGCGCCGGGTATCGAGATCGAGCAGGCGCGGTTCCTCGCCTGGTGCCGTGAACAGATGGCCAATTACAAGGTTCCGCGCCGGGTGCAGGTGCTGCAGAAGATGCCGATCAATGCGGCGGGGAAAGTGACCAAGAATGTGCTGCGCGAGTGGGCATTGCAGCCAGTCGGTTAAACCACAACCCATGTGGGAGCGAGCCTGCTCGCGAAAGCGGTGTGTCAGTCAACATCAATGTTGGATGTGCCGACGTCTTCGCGAGCAGGCTCGCTCCCACAGTGTTCGAGGGTGTACACAGATTTCGTGTCCGACACTGATCAACTGTGGGAGCGGGCTTGCCCGCGAAGGGGCCATCAGCCTCAACATCAATGTTGACTGACACACCGCTTTCGCGAGCAAGCCCGCGCCCACAGGTATCGTGATTGTCTTACATAAACTGAGTCAGACCACCCGCGCCGGATGCTGCTGGCGCGGGTCGCCGAGCATGGCGCGATGGGACGGCGGCTGGCGGCCTCCGGCTTCGCTGATGCCGTAGCCAGGGGCGATTTCGGCGGTGATCAGGGTCTGCCCGGATAACGCCATCAGCTGCGGATCATTGAGCAAGGCATGGATCACCCGCCCGTTGAATTGCGGGGTTTCGGCGTGGGCCAGAAACGCCTGGTACTGCTCGCCATGCTGCTCGCCGGCAATCCTGGTGCGTTCGGTCAGTTGCGGGCCGAGCCACAGCGACAACGCCGCCACGCCCTGCCCTTCGAAATCGATCGCCATGTCCGCCGCCAGTTTGTCGACTCCAGCCTTTTGCGCGCCGTACGCCGGGCCATGCATGTAGCACCCGGCACCGAACGACGAGGTAAAGCAAATCAGCCCTTGGGCACTGCGCAGCAACAGCGGCGCGGCGTAGAAGCTTGCGATGTAGGCCGAGCGCAGGCCGACGTCGAGAATGCGCACCAGCTCCAGCGGTTTGGCCCAGAACGGCCCTGGTTCGATCAACCGGTCATGGATGAACGCGGCGTTGTTCACCAGCAAATCCAGATGTCCGCACTCTTCTTCTACGCGGGCAAACAGTGCCTGAACCTGCGCGTCATCGGCGTGATCACAGACCACCGCGATACCGCGCCCACCGGCTGCTGTGATTGCGGCGGCGGTGTCCTCCAGCGAGCCATGCAAGGCATGCCCGTACAAATTCGACCCGCCCTGCGTCGGGGCGCGGCCAGTGACATACACGGTCATGCCGGCCGCTCCAAGGGCCAAGGCGATGCCCTGGCCCACACCGCGACTGGCGCCGGTAACGACAGCGATCTGTTGATGTGGGTGATTCATTCGACACTCCCGAACAAGGTTTTCGCCGAAGCGGTTTCGCTCTGGCGCTTGATGTGATTGGCCGCCAGGTAACCGAAGGTCATGGCCGGGCCGATGGTCGAACCGGCACCCGGATAGGTGCGGCCCATCATCGAGGCGGCGCTGTTGCCGATGGCGTACAGGCCGTTGATCGGTTCGCCGTCTTCGTGCAACACGCGGGCGTGCACGTCGGTCAGCAGGCCACCCTTGGTGCCGATGTCGCCGGCGTCGATGCGCACGGCGTAGAACGGCCCCTTGAGCAACGGCGCCAGGCACGGATTGGGTTGCACGTTGGGGTCGCCGTAGTAGCGGTCGAACAGCGATTCGCCCTTGTGGAAATCCTCGTCGACGCCCTGCACGGCCATGCCGTTGAAACGCTGCACGGTGCGCACCAACCCGCCCGCGTCGACGCCGATTTTCGTCGCCAGTTCTTCCAGGCTCGACGCCTTGTGGAAGTAGTCGCGCAGGTGCTCGGGCAATTGCCAGTCGCGCTGGGCATAACCCGGCAGCAAGGCGCCGCACGGGTATTTGCGGCGGAACTCGGCGTCGAACACCATCCAGCACGGCACGCTCGCGGCGCCTTCGCGGTTGTTGGCGTACATTGCGTAAACGATATCGGTGTAGGGCGCAGCTTCGTTGACGAAACGCTCCCCCGCCGCGTTGACCATCACGCACCCCGGCAATGTGCGTTCAACGAACAGCGCACGCTGTTTTTCTTCGCCCTTGACGTAAGTGGTCGGCGCCCACCAGCTGTGTTCCATCAACGCGGTCCGCGCACCGATGGCCTGACCGGCGCGAATGCCGTCGCCGGTATTGTTCGGCGGTGTGGCACTCCAGTTCGCCCGGGACGGCTGCGGCAGGTACTGCTCGCGCATCGCCTGGTTACGCTCGAAACCACCGGCGGCAATGATCACCCCGTAGCGCGCCTTGACGTTAAGCAACTGACCGTTGCGATTGACCCGCGCCCCGCCGACCCGCTCGCCGACCAGCAGCAGCTCTTCCAGCGCACAGTTGAGCCACAGCGACTTGCCGCGATCCTGCAACGAACAGCGCAAGGCACCGATCAAGGCATTGCCCAGGGTCAGGAAACGGTCGCGGCGGGACAAGCGCCGCCCTTCACGATCACGCCAGTAGCGCCACATCACCCGCAGGGTCAGGCGCAACCAGCCGGGGCCGCGGCACAACAACACTTGCGCCTCTTTCATGGTCATCGCCATGCGCCCCATCATCAGGGTGCCGGGAGACGGCGCGCGCATGCGCAAGAACTCTTCACCGAGTTCGGCGGCATCGAACGGTTGCGGATCCATCGAGCGATAGCCCGGTTTTCCGCCCTCGACTTCCGGGTAGTAATCGGCGTAGCGCGGTTGCGCCTCGAAGCGCACGCGGGTGTGTTTTTCCAGGTACTCGACCATCTCCCGGCCGTGCTCGACATAGGCTTCGATGCGCCCGTCGTCGATCTCGCCGTGGGTCACCGCGCGGATGTAGGCAATCGCTTCGGCCGCCGAATCACTGCCGCCTATCGCATTGATCCGGTGGTTATTGGGGATCCAGATTCCGCCGCCGGACACCGCCGAGGTGCCGCCGTACTCGCCGCTCTTTTCGATCAGCAGCGCATTCAGGCCCAGGTCGTGGGCGCGCAGCGCAGCGGTCATGCCCCCGGCTCCCGAGCCAATCACCAACACATCACAGCACTCGTCCCATTTGATCCCGGCAGCGTTCATGCGATCACCCTTGTTCAGCGCCCATCAGGCAGAAACCGCCACCGCCGGATCTTCGCCCGGTGCAGTCGGTCTCGGGATTGTTCGCCGCCCGCGCCGGGTGTTCATCGTCCGATAAGACTAAGGCCAGGCCTGCGGCCGCCCCGTACAAATCGCTTAGTCCGCTTGGACGATGTTGCGCGCAAGTCGTGACTCCATAGTCGCCCACAGCACCAATCACCCCCCTGAATTGCAGGTCGGGCAGGTCTGACCTGGGCCATGAGGACGACATGATAAAAACAATAATCGCCCCACCAACACAGCACCCTCGCACACAGCTTGTTCTATTGATGCTGGCTGGCGGACTTAGCGCTCACGTTAACGCCATGAGCTTTCAGCCAAGCGAAGACTTGAGCATCGACTGGGACACCACACTGACGTACAGCCTCGCCTGGCGGACCGAGTCTCGCGATCACAAATTGACCGCCAACGCTAACGGCAACGACGGCGACAACGCGTTCGACAAAGGCAGCCTGATCAACAACCGCAGCGGCTTTCTCACCGAAGCCAACATCAAGTGGCAGGACGACTACGGCGTGTTTGTCCGGGCGACGGGCTTCTACGACAACGTCTACGATCAGGACAACGACAACACCACCGGTACCTCGAACTGCTTCGCCGGCGGCCATTGCAGCAAGCCCGACCGCTTCTCCCAGGACACCATCGACCAGCACCGCAATGAACTGCGCATGCTCGATTACTACGCCTATGGCACCTGGGACCTGAGCGGCCACGCCTTCAACGCGCGCCTGGGTAACCAGGTGGTGAGCTGGGGTGAGAGCCTGTTCTATCCGGGCATTTCCGCGGCCCAGAGCCCGGTGGACGCGACCAAGGCGACCACCCCCGGCGTCGAGGTCAAGGAAATCCTGCTGCCGGTCGGCCAGCTGTTCACCCAGTTCGCCCTGACCGAAAGCCTGGGTATCCAGGCCTACTACCAATACAAGTGGGAAAAGACCGAGCTGTTCGGCGTGGGCAGCTACTTCTCCACAACCGACTTCATCGACGAGGGCGGCTTCAACGACGCCTCCGGTTTTGTCACCCGTCTGAAGGATGACAAACCGAGCGACAGCGGCCAGTACGGTGTGGCTTTCACCTACGCCGCCGAGTCGCTGAACAACACCGAGTTCGGCCTCTTCTACTCGCGCTATCACGACAAGACGCCGTCGCTGGATTTCGCGACGAACCTTGGCCGCTACCAGGTGCGCTACTTCGACAACATCGACCTGTTCGGCGCGAGCTTCGCCACCGTGCTGGGCGACGTCAGCTGGGCCGGTGAAGTCAGCTACCGCGACGGCACGCCGGTGATGGTCGACAACGGTTTCTCCAGCCCCGTGCGTGGCAAGACCGTGCAAGCGCAAACGTCGATGATCTACGTGCTCGGCCCGACCGCCTTCGCCGACAACACCAGCCTGACCGGCGAGTTGGTCTACAACACCGTGGTCAGCAACGACAGGTCGCAGCCGGTAACCCTGGCGCCGGGCTTCGCGCTGCCGGGAACCGACAGCCTGGTCTATGACCGCGATGCCTGGGGCTACACGGTGCAGGCGAACTTTGACTACAACGACGTGTTCAGCGGATGGGACATGTCGGTTCCCGTCACCTTCAGCGCCGCCGCCCACGGCGACAGCTCGATGGTCGGCTCGATCAACGCCGGCCAGAACGATAACCGCGCCAGCATCGGCAGTTCGTGGCGCTACCTGGGCAACTTCACCGTCGAGGCCCGCTACAACGCCTACCTCGGCAATGCCAACAACAGCCCGTTGGCCGACCGCGACAACGTCGCGCTCAACTTCAAGTACCGGTTCTGATTCCCCTGTCGGAGGAGCACAGCATGTCCAGATTCACCCAAACCTTATTGAGCACGGCGCTGACCGTCGGCCTGCTCGGCAGTGGCCTGGCTTATGCCAAGGTCAGCCCCGAAGAAGCCGCCCGCCTGGGCCAGGACCTGACCCCGATGGGCGCCGAAAAGGCCGGCAATGCCGACGGCAGCATTCCGTCCTGGTCCGGCAAATGGCTCGGCCTGCCGCCAGGCCTCAAGTTTGACGGCCCCGGTACGCCATACCCGGACCCCTATGCAGCGGAAAAACCGTTGTTCGTGATCGACTCGAAGAACATGGACAAGTACGCCGCCAACCTCACCGAAGGCCAGAAAGCGTTGCTCAAACGCTACCCTGACACCTTCAAGATCCCGGTGTACCCGAGCCACCGCGACTTCCGCGTTGACCCGAAACTGGTCGAGGCGGTCAATCACAACGCAGTCAACGCCGAGCTGGCCAACGACAACAACGACACGAAAAACGCCTGGGCCGGTTCGCCGTTCCCGATTCCAAAGAACGGCAGCGAGTTGATGTTCAACCACACCCTCGCCGGCCGTGCCGCCGCCGAAGAGGCCAACTACCGGCAGGCCGTGGTGTACTCCAACAAGGAGCGAGTGCTCGAAGAGGTCAACTATAAGATCTTCTCGATCTGGTCCAACCCGGACAGAACCCTGGAGACATCCAACGGCATCCTCACCAACTTCCTGATCACCACCCTGGAACCGGTGCGCAAGAAAGGCGAAATCGTCGTCGGCCACGAGTTCATCAACCCGACCTCCTCCCCGCGCCAGGCCTGGCAGTACAGCCCCGGTCAACGCCGGGTGCGTCGCGCGCCGACCGTGGGCTATGACTCGCCGACCGGCGCGGGAGGTTTTCGCGTGTACGACGAAGACCGTTTGTTCAACGGTGCACCGGACCGCTACAACTGGACCATCGTCGGCAAAAAGGAAATCTACATTCCTTATCACAACTACAAGATCGACGACCCGAGCGTGAGCACCGATCAGATTCTGGCCACCACCGGCCATATCGATCCGCAGTACATGCGCTATGAAAAACATCGCGTCTGGGTGCTGCAAGCCACCCTCAAGGAAGGTGCCCGCCACGTGTACGCCAAGCGTGTGATGTACCTGGACGAGGACACCTGGGCCGCGACCCTGGCCGACAACTACGACAGTCGCGGTCAACTCTGGCGCACCAACATGCAGACTTCGATCTACGCCTACGAGATGCAGCGCTACCATGCTCGGCTCGGGATCTATCACGACCTGATCGCCGGCTCGTATCTGGTTGACCGGATGCTGATCGATCAGAAACCGGCCAAGCTCAACGCCACCGCCTTCACCGAAGACGAATTCACCCCTGGCAACCTGCGCAAACTCGGTACCCGCTAAACCCGCCGCGCCCCGACCGATTCCTTCGGTCGGGGCGTTGTGCTTTGTAAAATCCGCTCCTCCCACGGAAGACTCCCCATGAACAAACTCCTCACCGGCATCATTGCCATGGCCAGCGTTGGCCTGTCGATGCAAGCCAACGCCCTGAACATCCTGCTGACCAACGACGATGGCTGCCGCGCGCCCGGCATCGATGCGATGTACCGCGCCCTGACCGCTGCCGGGCACAAGGTCACCCTGGTCGGCCCGTTGAACGACAGCAGCGGCATCAGCGCTGCCAGCGTAGTCGTGCCCGGCCAGGCCCTGGCGGTGACCGAACTGGCGCCGGGCAAATTTTGCGTCGGGCCACCGGAGGGCTACACCCCGCCTGCCGGCAAGACCTCTGCCATCGGCACGCCGGTGGATGCGGTGAATGTCGGCCTCGATGTGATCCTCAAGGATTCGCCGCCAGACCTGGTGGTGTCCGGCAGCAATTTCGGCGAAAACGTCGGCCCGCTGACGCAGATGTCCGGCACCCTCAACGCCGCCGTGCGCGCCATGTTCAAGGGGATTCCGGCGGTGGCGGTGTCTACGGCCATCGACATGGACCTGATCATCCGCGACCAGCAGGCCGGCTACCGCAAGACCCTCGGCGCCATGGACGACACGGCGCGCTTTGCCGTGAAGGTCATCGAACAGGCGAGCCTGGCCGGTACAGAAGCCAGACAGGCCTGCGCCAGGAACAAACATCAGTGTGATTTGAACGTGCTCGGCCTGCCGGGTGCCAGCGGTCTGAACCTCAACTACCCGCCCCTGAAACCCGAGGAGGTCAAAGGCGTGAGCTTTGCGCCGATTGGTAATTGGGATCGCGTTAACTTCACCTCACAACGCGGCGCCGATGGCGTGGTCCACGTCAACCTGGCCCCGCCGTCGACACCGACCGAAGCCCAGCAAAAGGCCGATGCCTTTCAACTATGGCAAGGCCACGCGGTGATCACCGTGATCGACGGCAACATGACCGCGCCGGAGGCGGTGCAGGATCAGGCGAAGAAGATGCTGCGTGGAATCAAGCCTTAAGCCAACACGGAACCTGTGGAAAATACAAACATGTGGCGAGGGAGCTTGCTCCCGCTCGGGCGCGAAGCGGCCGTAAGATTTTTACGACTGCTGCGCAGCCGAACGGGAGCAAGCTCCCTCGCCACAGGTGTATGTCAATTCAAGTCACGGTTGAAACGGCACGAATTCCGTCACTTCCAGATCAAACCCGGAAACGGCGGTGTACGGCACCGGCGAACTCATCAGGCGCATTTTGCGCACGTTCTGGTCCCGCAGGATCTGCGCGCCAATGCCCAGGGTCCGTTGCGGAAACTGTGGCGCCCGGTGTTTGCCTCCACTGCGCTGACGCAGTTGTTCGAGCACGCCCTCGGCCGATTCCTTTTGCGCCAGCAGCACCAGCACACCGCTACCGGCCGCCGCGATACTGGCCAGCGAACGTTCCAGGGTCCACTGTTGCGGCCCGCCTTCGCTTTCACAACCCAGTACGTCACGCAACGTCTCGATGCTTTGCACCCGCACCAGCGCCGGTTGCGTGCTGTCGATCCGGCCCTTGACCAGCGCCAGGTGCAACGAGCCCTGGTAGGTGTCCTGATAGGTGGTCACCTGGAACTCGCCGTGACGGGTTTGCAACGGATATTCGCCGCCGCGCTCGATCGTGCCTTCATGCAGGATGCGGTAGTGAATCAGGTCGGCAATGGTGCCGATCCGCAAGCCATGGCGCTGGGCGAATTCATGCAGCTCGGCACCACGGGCCAGTTCGCCGTCCTCGTTGAGAATGCCCACCAGGGTTGCCGCCGGTTGCAGCCCCGCCAGTCGTGTCAGGTCGCAAGCGGCCTCGACATGGCCGGCCCGCTGCATCACGCCACCGGGCAAGGCCTGCACCGGGAAGATATGCCCCGGTTGCACCAGGTCCGTCGGAACGCTGGCCGGGTCGACCGCCACCTGGATCGACCGCGCCCGGTCCGCCGCCGAGATGCCGGTGGACACCCCGGTGGCGGCTTCGATCGAGCGGGTAAAACCCACGCCATGTTGCGCCCGGGAGTTGGGCACCATCAGGTCCAGGCCCAGCGCGCGGCAGCGCTGCTCGGTCAGGGCCAGGCAAATCAGCCCGCGCGCCTGCACCGCCATGAAGGTGACGGCCTCGGCCCCGGCCTGTTCGGCGGCCATCAGCAGCGAGCCTTCGCCGTTGTGTTCGTCGTCGGTGATCACCACCATCCGACCGGCGCCGATGGCCTCGATCAGTTGCGGCACCGTGTTGAAAACCAGGCCGCTCATTTGAGTGCCCCGCGCAAATCGGCGCAAGCTTCTGTCAACGCTTGTGCTGCTGCTTCAACAAACGGCGCCATGCTGATAAAGCCGTGAATCATGCCTTCGTAACGCTGCACGCGCACCGCCACACCGGCTTCGCGCAGGTACTCGGCCAATGCCTCGCCCTCGTCCCGCAGCGGATCGAACCCGGCGGTGAACAATGTGGTCGGCGGCAAGCCTGCCAGGCTCTCGGCGCGCAGTGGCGAGGCCAAAGGATCATCCGCCTGCCCGACGTCTTGCAGATATTGCTGCCAGAACCAGCGCATCATCCCGGCGGAAAGCAGATAGCTCTCGGCAAAGTCTTCGAAGGACTGAGAGTCGCAACCTGCGTCAGTGACCGGATAAAACAGGCACTGATAACTGATCTTCGGCCCCTGGCGTCGTGCCGCCAACTGACTGACCGCCAGCGCCAGATTGCCCCCGGCGCTGTCCCCGGCCACGGCCAGCCGGCTGCCATCGACGCGCAGTTCAGCCGCGTGCTCGACCAGCCAGCAGGTGGCCGCATAACAATCGAGGGGCGCCGCCGGGAACGGGTGTTCCGGGGCCAGTCGGTAGGCAACCGACACCACCACCGCCTCGGTCTGACGGGCCAATGAGCGGCAGAGATTGTCGTGGGTATCGAGATTGCCCATGACAAAGCCGCCGCCATGGAAAAACACCAGCAACGGCAGATTGGGTTCTTCCGATGGCCGGTACAGCCGTGCGTCCAGATCACCGTCCGCGCCAGCCACTTTCAGCTCGCGCACCTCGCTCATCGGCTCGCCGGGAATGGCCGGCAGCAGGTTGTCGGAGAACTGCCGGTATTGAGCCGCATCGACCTGGCTGAAATCGGGTTCCGGGATGTCGCGAAACTGCTGGAGTACTCCAGCGATTTGCTTATCGAGCGGCATGGGCATCGTCCTCTACGTCAGTCATTTGAAACTGCGGATTGGTCTCGCCCAGGATGCTTTGTACCCGGCGCTCAAGGGCCGGTTTGAAACCCTTGTGGGGCAGGATCCAGAAGCGTTTTTGCGCGACGGCGGCGAACACTTGCGCGGCCAGTTCCGCCGGGGTCATGCCCTGGCGAATGGTGCTGTCGAGCAGTTGACTGAAGTCGGATCCGGCGGTGTCCACCACCTGGTTCGACGCCATGATTTCACTGGCCACCGGCCCCGGGCACAGCACCGAAACCGACACCGGCGCACCGATCATGGCGAGTTCGTAATGCAGGGTTTCCGAGAGCGCGACCACCGCCTGCTTGGTCACGTTGTACGGCGCCATCAGCGGGCTGCTGACCAGCCCGGCAAGGGACGCCGTGTTGATCACGTGGGCGGCCCGGCCCTGGCTGAGCAACAGCGGCACAAAGGTGCGAATGCCGTTGATCACGCCATTGAGGTTGACGTCGAGCATGCGCTGCCATTGCGCCTCGGTGATTTCCCAGCTGAAGCCGGTTTGCATCACGCCGGCGTTGTTGAACAGCAGGTCGACCCCGCCAAAGTGCTCGACAGCCCGGTCACGCAAGCGCTCGACCTGCTTCACATCACCGACATCGGTGACGCAGGCAATCGCTTGCGCACCGCTGGCCTTCAATTCGTCGCACAGGGCTTGCAGGCCCGCTGCATCCCGATCCGCCAGCACCAGGCGCATGCCCAGCGTCGCCGCGTGTTCGGCCAGGCCACGACCAATACCACTGGCGGCCCCGGTAATCACCGCTACCGGCCCTTGTTCATTACTCATCGCCAACTCCTGCCATGGGTCCAATGGCGCCAGTAGAGCGGGCCTACTTGAAGCAGCCATCGTCCATTCAGACGATGCCCGCTTTTACAGGGGCGGCAGAATCCGTTACATGCGCCAAACCCGTGATCCCTTGGGAGAATAATAAGATGAGTACCCTGCACCGCATCGAAGCCAAACTGCTGGAAGACCGCTACGCCCGCGGCTGGCATTGCCTGGGCCTGGCCGCGCAATACCGCGACGGCAAGGCCCACCGCCTGGAGGTGTTCGGCACCCGCTTGGTGGCGTTCCAGGGTGAAGACGGCGAACTGCATATTCTTGATGGCTACTGCCCGCACATGGGCGCCGACCTGAGCACCGGTTGCGTTGAAGGCAACTCGATCCGCTGCCCGTTCCACGCCTGGCGTTGGGGCGCCGATGGCGTGTGCGATGACATTCCTTATGCCAAGCGCATTCCGCCACGGGCCAAGATCAAGAGCTGGCCGATCATGGAAGAGAACCAGCTGCTGTTCGTCTGGAATGACCCTGAAGGCAACCCGCCGCTGCCGGAACAACGCATTCCGCGCATCGACGCCTGCTACAGCGACGAATGGGCTGCATGGGAAGTCGCCGAATTGCAGATTGGTACCAACTGCCGCGAACTGATCGACAACATCGCCGATATGGCGCACTTCGGTACTGTGCACGGCGCGCCGGTCGAAGAGTTCATCAATATTTTCCAGGGCCACCTGGCCACCCAGATCATGCGCGCCCGCAGTGAGCGTCTGTCCGGTGACAGCGTGTTGACCACCGAAGCCACCTATTTCGGCCCGGCCTATCAGATCACCGAAATGAACGGCGCCATGAACGGCCAGCCGATCCACTCGATCCTGCTCAACTGCCACGTGCCGATCGACCTGGACAGCTTCACCCTGCGCTACGGCGTGCTGGTGAAGAAGATCCCGGGGCTCAGCGAAGAGCAGAACCAGGCGATGGCCAAGGCCTACGTGGCGCAGGCGCAGGCAGCCTTCTACGAAGACGTGGCCATCTGGCACAGCAAGACCCGCGTCGACAACCCGCTGCTGTGTGACGGCGACGGTCCGGTCTATCAGTTGCGTCGTTGGTACGAGCAGTTCTACACCGATGTGGAAGCGCTGTCGGCCGACGTTGCCGAACACAAGAAGTTTGTCGTGCGCGCCAGCGAACGGGTCTGACGTCAGCGACTTTTCGCCCGCCCCGGGCCTGACCGGCAGCCGCCTGTCAGGCCCTGAGCCCAAGCGTTGCAAGGAGTCGATACCGGCGCTTATTCTCGGCCACCGCCAATGCTAATAATAAAAACGGTTTTTCCCCATGCAGCAGAGCCTCAGCCTCGATACGTTCAGTGATTTGATCGGCAACCTCTATCAGGGTCCGCTGGAAACCATTCCCTGGGCGACTTTTCTCAATCAGCTCAATGTGCATCTGAACAGCAAGTACGTGACCTTCATCCTGCGTCCGCCCAGCGCCCACGTGGATGGCCTGATGGTCAACACCACCGGCACTTCGACCGAGGCGACCGCGTCGTACAACAAACACTTCTTCAGCTTGGATCCGTTTGTCGACCTGCCCAACCGCCAGGTCGTGACCCTCGCCGAGTTCGTTTCCAACGACGACTGGCAGAATTCCGAGTTCTACAAGAACTTCCTTGAACCGGTGGACGTGTTCCACATCCTCGGTGCCGACATCAACACCGTCGACGGCGCCCAGTGCCGCATTCGCATCAGCCGCGGGCGTGACGACAAGCCTTTCGGCAATGAAGAAAAGGCCATGCTCACGCATTTCATTCCGCACCTGGAACGTTCGATCAAGATCCACATGCAACTCAACCGCATCGAAGCCGAGCGCAATCTGTACGCCGGCGCGGTGAACCAAATGGCGGTCGGCACGATCATCCTCGACGAATCCGGCAAGGTGTTGCAGACCAACCAGGTCGCCGACCGGCTGATCCAGGAAAAGGACGGCATCAAACTGGTCAACGATGGCCTGCAGGTCGGTACGGCCCGGGACACCCAGGAGTTCCGCCGACTGGTCAAGCAGTCGCTGCTGTCGCAAAAGAGCAGCAACCCGTCGGTGGTCGAAGCCCTGCGCGTGCAGCGTCCGTCCGGCAAAGCGGACCTGGGGATCATCGTGCGCTCGGTACCATTGACCGACTGGAGCGAAGGCAAGCAGTGCCCGACCGTGGTGATTTTCATCAGCGACCCGGAGCAGCAATCCACCGCACCACAGGAAATCGTTCGCGCGCTGTTCGACTTCACCCCCGCGGAAACCCAGCTGGCGATGTTGCTGGCCAACGGCTTGACCCTCGACGAAGCGTCGGAAGAGCTGGGCATCAGCCGCAACACCTCGCGGGCACACCTGCGTTCGACCTTCTCCAAGACCGGCGTGACCCGCCAGACCATGCTGGTGCGCCTGATCCTGCGCAGCGTGGCGACCCTCGGTTAACCCTCATTGCCGCCCTCGTCCGCTCGGACGATGGCGGCTCCCGTTGTACAGCGCACAGTGTCTTTATCCCAAACAGGGGACTGCCCCATGCGCAACTGCCCAACCATCCTCAAGACTGAATTGCTGGCGCAAAGCGGCCACTTTCAGATCGAAGCCCTGCACCTGCAATTCAGCAACGGCCAGCAGCGGGTCTACGAACGCCTGCGCGGCACCGGTTATCGCTCGGTGATGCTGGTGGCGATGCCCGATCCAGAGCATGTGCTGCTGGTGCGCGAGTACGCGGTCGGAGTGGAGAAAACCATTCTTGGCTTGCCCAAGGGCGGCGCCGAGCCCGATGAAGACTATTTGCAGGCGGCGCAGCGTGAGCTGAGTGAAGAAGTCGGAATGCGCGCAGCACGTCTCACTGAACTGGGCGAGCTGACCTTGGCACCGGGACACCTGTGCCACCGTTACCGGGTGGTACTGGCCGAACAACTGAGCCCCTGCCAACTTGAAGGCGACGAACCCGAACCCCTGGAATGCCTGCGTGTACCCCTGGCGCAGATCCCCGAACTGGTGGCCCGCGGCGACCTCCATGAAGCCCGGGCCATTGCGGCGCTGTTCATGGCCATGGGCGCCCTCGCCCGCCGCACCTGACACAACACTAAAAACTGTGGGAGCGGGCTTGCTCGCGAAGAGGCCAGCACATCCAACTTCTACATCGCCTGACCCACCGCCTTCGCGAGCAAGCCCGCTCCCACAGGGAATCACCGCCAGACACAGATCCCGGAAACGCCAAATCATCTTGTGGGAGCGGGCTTGCTCGCGAAGAGGCCGGCACATCCAACATCCATGTCGCCTGACACTCCGCCATCGCGAGCAAGCTTGCTCCCACAGGGGATTGCAGCGCTTTCAAGTCATCACCTAGTCCATTCGGACGAAGTCACGCTCCGCACGCCGTCATACCGTATCGCTACAACAACAAAAATCCGTATCGAGGCTCGCCATGCGAAAAGCCACCTGCGCCCTGTTCATCGTCGTCTGTGCCGGCAGCACCGCCAGCCTGTGTGAATTGTTCAAGAACGAAGCCTACCGACCGACCACGGCTTACTTCAGCTGTGCGAGCACGGCCATCAACTGTTATCCGCCGCTGGTGCGCAACCTGCTGCCTTGAACACGGTTTCCACCGGCCATAAAAAAACCACCGATTCGGTGGTTCTTTCGTTGCCTCAATAATCAGGTAGGCAGTACACCCCTGGCCCGCGACAGGGTCAGCGCCAGGTCTTCGATCATGTCTTCCTGACCACCCACGGTGCCGCGTCGGCCCAGCTCCACCAGCAGCTCACGGGCAGCAATTCCGTACTTCTGCTCGGCACGCTTGGCGAACAGCAGGAACGAGCTGTAGACCCCGGCGTAACCCAAGGTCAGCGCATCGCGGTCGAGGCGGATCGGCTGGTCCATCATCGGCACCACCAGGTCTTCGGCCACGTCCATGATCTTGTACAAGTCCACGCCACTGTTAACACCCATCCGCTCCAGCACCGCGACGAACACTTCCAGCGGCGTATTGCCCGCCCCCGCGCCAAGACCCGCAACGGAGCCGTCGATGCGCGCAGCACCGGCCTCGATCGCGGCCAGGGAGTTGGCGATGGCCATGCCCATGTTGTGGTGGCCGTGGAAACCGACTTCGGTCCCGGCGTTCAGGCCGGCACGCAGGGCCCCGATCTTTTGCGTCACTTCATCGGGCAGCATGTAGCCGGCCGAGTCGGTGCAGTAGATGCAGTTGGCGCCGTAGCTCTCCATCAGCCGCGCCTGCTCCAGCAGCTTCTCCGGGCTGACCATGTGCGCCATCATCAGGAAGCCGACGGTGTCCAGGCCCATCTTCGCCGACATGCCGATGTGCTGGCCGGAAACGTCCGCTTCGGTGCAGTGGGTGGCAACTCGAATGGTCGATACGCCATATTCGTGGGCCATCTTCAGGTGGTCGAGGGTGCCGATCCCCGGCAACAACAGGGCCGAAACCCTGGCCTGTTTCATCTGAGGAATCACCGCAGCGAAGTACTCCTCGTCGCTGTGGGCCGGGAAACCGTAGTTCAGCGAAGCACCGCCCAGGCCATCGCCGTGGGTGATTTCGATCAGCGGCACACCGGCCGCATCGAGGCCGGTGGCCACCGAGACCATTTGTTCAATGCTGATCTGGTGCTGTTTGGCGTGCATGCCGTCGCGCAGGCTCATGTCATGCAGACGGACGCTCTTACCTTGCAAATTCATAGAGATTCTCCACTCAACGGGCAGGCAGTTGCAGGGTGCCCTTGTGGGCTTCTTCGGCGAACATCTCGGCCGTGCGCAAACCGGCGGCAGTCATGATGTCGAGGTTGCCGGCCGACTTGGGCAGGAAATCGCCGAGGCCTTCGACCTCGATGAAAATCGACACCTTGCGTCCGTCGAACACCGGCCCGTTGATCAGCTTGTAGCCGGGCACATAGCGCTGCACTTCGCGGACCATCTCCAGCACCGAGGTGCGGATCGCGTCCTGGTTCGGCTCGTCATCGGTCAGGCAGTGGATGGTGTCGCGCATCATCAACGGCGGCTCGGCCGGGTTGATCACGATGATGGCCTTGCCGCGTCGGGCGCCGCCGATCTTCTCCACCGCACCGGCCGTGGTACGGGTGAATTCGTCGATGTTCTGCCGCGTACCCGGGCCGACCGAACCGGAGGACACCGTCGCGACGATTTCGCCGTAGCTCACCGCTTGCACCCGCGACACCGCCGCCACCATCGGGATGGTTGCCTGGCCACCGCAAGTGACCATGTTGACGTTCATCGCCAACTTCGCGGCGTGCTCCTTGAGGTTGACCGGCGGCACGCAGAACGGGCCGATGGCCGCTGGCGTGAGGTCGATCATGATCACACCCAGTTCGTTGAGCTTGCGGCTGTTTTCCGCATGCACGTAGGCCGAGGTGGCATCGAAAGCGATGCGAATGTCATCGTCGAGGACGTGGGGTAACAAGCCGTCGACACCACCGGCGGTGGTTTTGATGCCCATTTCCCGAGCACGTTTCAGGCCCTCGGATTCTGGGTCGACACCCACCATCCACACCGGCTCGATCCATTCCGATCGGCACATTTTCATCAGCAGATCGGTGCCGATGTTGCCCGGGCCGATAATGGCCGCTCTGAGTTTTTTGCTCATTGGGTCAAACTCCAAAAGTCAGGCGCAGAAAGACACCCGGGCACTGCCCAGGCCATCAATGGTCAGAGAAAAACAGTCGCCGGCACGGGCCGGTTCCAGTGGCACCAGCGAGCCGGACAGGATGATTTCCCCGGCCTTGAACGGAATGCCGAAGGCGCCCAGGGTGTTGGCCAGCCAGGCCACGGCGGTCAGCGGATTGCCCTGCACCGCCGAGCCCAGGCCTTCGCTCAGGGGCTCACCATTCTTGAACACACGCATGCGCAAGTTGGGCAAGTCCAGTTCACGGGGATCGACCTTGCTGTCGCCCAGCACGAACACGCCGCAAGAGGCGTTGTCGGCCACGGTGTCCTGGATGCGGATGCGCCAGTCGTGAATCCGCGAGTCAACGATCTCGAAGCACGGCATCACGTATTCGGTGGCGGCCAGCACGTCGGCTTCAGTGATGCTGGGGCCGACCAGATCATGCTTGAGCTTGAAGGCGATCTCGCCTTCGGCACGAGGCTGGATCAGCTTGTTGGCGGACAGGGAAATCCGGGCATCGTCATCGAACGACATCTGCCGCGTGATGAAGCCGAAATCCGGCTGATGCACGTTGAGCATCTGTTGCACCGCCGCCGAGGTCACACCGATTTTCTTGCCGACGATCTGGTCACCGGCCGCCACCCGACGCTCAATGGCGTACAGAGAAATGTGATAGGCGTCTTCGATGCTGATCGACGGCCAACGCTCGGTCAGCGGCGCCAGGGTGGAGCCGCTGAGCAGCGCCTGATAAAGCTCTTCGCCGAACTCACGGCGTAATTGCACGCTCATCCGCGGGCCTCCTGAAGAAACGCCAGGCACTGGCGGTTGAACAGATCACGATGCTCGACCTGAACCCAATGCCCGCACTCGCTGAGCATCACGAAACGGATGCCGGAGCAGTTTTCCAGCATGGTCTGGGCACCGGAGGACGGGCAGAACTTGTCGTTCATGCCCCAGAAACCGAGGATCGGGCACTGCAATTCGCCCAGGCGCGACGTCATGTTCGGCACCTGCATGGTCGACAGCACGCACACCGGCTGCTGTTGCACCACGGCCACGCGCTCGTTGACCGTTTCGTCGCTGATCAGGCTTTCATCGAACAGTTGCAGGGCCAGCAGGCGACGCATGCCCGCTGCGTCG
Source organism: Pseudomonas sp. GL-B-12 (assembly GCF_019955895.1). Taxonomy (NCBI): domain Bacteria; kingdom Pseudomonadati; phylum Pseudomonadota; class Gammaproteobacteria; order Pseudomonadales; family Pseudomonadaceae; genus Pseudomonas; species Pseudomonas sp. GL-B-12. The sequence continues at coordinate 38,040 of NZ_JAHBCX010000039.1, read as the reverse complement.
TTCAGTTCACCTTTGGCGAAGGCCGCGCCCATTTTCTGGATGCCTTCCATCTGCAGGTAATACTGTTCTTTTTCCATCAGGCCACCGGGCGCCATCAGCACCAGACGGCTGACACGCTGTGGTTGGTCGAGGGCCAGTTTGATCGCGATCGCGCCGCCCAGAGAGTTGCCGACCAGCACGCAGCGCTGGATGTCGAGGGCATCGAGCAAACCGCTCAACGCTGCGACAAAGAAGTCCAGGGTGTAGAGGGTGTCGGGTTTGTCCGAAGCGCCGTAGCCCGGCAAGTCGGGAACGATCACCCGGTAACCGGCTTCGGCGAACACCGGGTAGTTCTGCTTGAAATTGCTGTGACCGCTGGCGCCCGGCCCGCTGCCATGGATGAAAATCACCGGCTCGCCGTTGCCGGTGTCTTGCCCGCCGATGTCTTTGTAGTGCAGCTGCAAACCATCCGGCAGCGTAACGAAGTGCCCTTGCGCTGAAGCGCCCATAAGGTGTCCTCCCGGCCTGTTGTTGTAGCCGGATTATTCCGAGGGGCCGGGTGGTCAACATCGTCCGACAAGACTACCTAGTCCCTTTGGACGTTGGCCTGCGCAAGGCTGCGGACCTAGCATCGACGGCATTCCCGAGCGACAAAAAAGAGAATTCCCATGCTTGATCCGATGGACTTTCGCGGCAAAGTGGTACTGGTCACCGGCGGTGGCAAAGGCGTGGGGCGCGGCATCAGCCAGCGCTTCCTCGACTGCGGCGCCGAAGTGGTGATTTGCGGTCGCGAAGCCCCGCCAACCCTGCCGGCCAGCGGCGGACGCGAGGCGCTGTTCGTGCCCTGCGACCTGCGGGACGTCGAGCAGTCCGGGCGCTTGATCACGCAAATCGTCGAGCGCTTCGGTCGCCTCGATGTGCTGGTCAACAACGCCGGCGGTTCGCCGAACGCCGACGCGGCCACGGCTTCGCCGCGCTTCAGCGAAGCGATCATTCGCCTGAACCTGATTGCACCGCTGAACCTCTGCCAGCAGGCCAACCAGGTGATGCAGGCCCAGGCCGATGGCGGGGCGATCATCAACATCTGCAGCGTCAGCGCCACCCGCCCTTCCCCCGGCACCGCCGCTTATGGCGCGGCCAAGGCCGGCCTGCTGAACCTGACCACCTCGCTGGCGGTGGAATGGGCGCCGAAGGTGCGGGTCAACGCCGTCACCGCCGGGCTGATTCTCACCGAACAGGCGGCCATGCATTATGGTGACGACGCGGGCATTGCCCGGGTGGCGGCGACCATTCCGCTGCAACGTCTGGCGACTCCGCAAGACATTGGCGACACCTGCCTGTACCTGGCCTCGAAGCTGGCCCGTTACGTCAGCGGCGCGGATATCGCGGTGCATGGCGCGGGTGAACGCCCGGCGTTTCTCGACGCGGCCCAATCCCATTCATAAGAGGACTTTCGACATGCCCGTAGCCAGCCACAGCGTATTGCTGGACCTCACGCCACAAGCAGCCTGGGCCAAACTGCGCGACCTGAGCCTCGCCCCGCACTATGTGCCGGGCCTGACCGGTTGCCAGTTTCATCCCGGCGCGCAGGAAGGCCTCGGCGCCAGTCGCCGGGTGTTGCGCAAGGGCGGACAGTATCTGGATGAAAGCGTGGTGCAGTGGCAGGAAGGCACGGGGTTCGTGCTGCGGTTGCACAAGGGCAGCAATGGCTCGCCCTTTCCGTTTCGCGAGGCGAGTTTCAGTTATGCCTTGCAGGCCGAAGGTGACGCGACCCGCATCACCCTGCAAATGCGATACAGCCTGCGCGGCGGCAGGCTGTTTGAAAGGTTGCTGGCCAAGGCCTTCAACAAGGTCGTGCAGCAGATTGCCGAGAACCTCAAGGCCTTCTACGAAACCGGCCGGACACAGAACCCCGACCGGATCGAAACCCGCCTTCAGGAACGCGCCACTTCCGAGTGAGCGGTAAAACGGGTGGCGACGATCTTCCATTGCCCGGCAATACGCTGGTAACGGTCCTGATAGAAGCCACCCAACTGTCGCGTCGCCCCGCTCTCGCCATCCAGGTTGAAATACCACAGGGCCCAACGGCCCCGGGCCTGATCCTCGTTCAGCACCTCGATTTCCGGGTTGGCGCCGTGATGCAGGTCGATCACCCGCTCATGACAGGCCATTTCGCGGTACAGCGCGACAAAACTGTCGCGTTCACGAAAGATCCCCAACAGACCGTAATCGATCAGCACTTCACCTTCGGCAAAGCAGTCGGCAATCACCTCGACCTGCTTGAGGTCGCAGGCGTTGAGGTAGCGATGCTTGAGCTGGCGGATATCCTCCAGCGCTTCCAGACGGGCGATCCGCTGCTCCAGATTCATACTGCACCTCGCGCTGTCACGTTAACCTCACTCCAGAAGGCTTTCATCGAGCGGACCTTGCCGTCGGCATCGAACTCCATCACGTCGATCACATGCAGCGAGCACGGTTGCCCGCCCCACTCCATGTCGACCCGGAACGGCATCGCGCCGCAACCGTTGAGTGTCGCGCGCACCGGGCCGGTCTGGGTTGCGGAGACTTTCATCGCCCCCAGTCCTTCACGGTAAAAGCGCGCGATAGCTTCGATGCCTTGCAACGGCACCTGGCCGACCGGGTCTTCAACGGTAGCGTCTTTGGCGTAGAGCGCGAGGATGCCGTCGATGTCGCTGGCATTCACCAGTTCCACGTAGCGGGCCATGGTCGCCTGAATCTGTTGAGCGCTGATCATTCAGACCACCTCGAACAGAGCAGCAGCGCCCATGCCGCCACCGATGCACATGCTCACCACCACGTAACGCAAACCGCGACGCTGGCCTTCGACCAACGCGTGGCCGACCATCCGCGCCCCGGACATGCCGAACGGATGGCCGATGGAGATCGCCCCGCCGTTGACGTTCAGGCGTTCGGCTGGAATGCCCAGGGTGTCGCGGCAGTACAGCACCTGACAGGCGAACGCTTCGTTCAACTCCCAGAGGCCGATGTGGTCCATGGTCAGGCCGTGGCGCTTGAGCAGCTTGGGAATGGCGTACACCGGGCCGATGCCCATCTCGTCGGAATTGCAGCCGGCGACGGCCATGCCGCGATAGATCCCCAGCGGTTCCAGTCCACGCTTCTCGGCCATTTTTGCGCTCATCAACACCGAGGCCGACGCACCGTCGGACAGCTGCGAGGCATTGCCGGCGGTGATGAAACGCCCCTTGTCGCTCCACTGACCGCCCGGCCATACCGGCTCCAGCGCCTTCAGGCTCTGGAGGGTGGTGTCGATGCGGTTGCACTCGTCGCGCAGCAAGGTGACGGTTTCATAACTGGTTTCGCCGGTGGCCTTGTCGAACAGTGCCTTGCGGCTGGCCAGCGGCGCGAGCTCGCGGTCGAAGCGCCCGGCGCTCTGGGCCTGTGCGGTACGCAGCTGGCTCTGGTAGCTGTACTCGTCCTGCTCGTCGCGGGAGATGCCGTAGCGCGCGGAGACGATCTCGGCGGTTTCGATCATCGGGATATAGGCGTGCGGGTCCAGCTCGATCACCGAACCCGACTGATTGCGATACAGGTTCTTGTGCTTGTTCTGCACCAGGGAAATCGACTCCAGGCCACCGGCCACGGCGATGTCGATTTCGTCGCACATGATGCCTTTGGCGGCCATGGCGATACTCATCAGGCCCGACGAGCACTGGCGCTCGACGGCCATCCCGGCAACCGATGCCGGCAAGCCGCCGGCAATCGCGCACAGGCGGCCCAGGTTGTAGGACTGCGTACCCTGCTGCGCCGCGGCGCCGATGATCACGTCGTCCACTTCACCCGGCTCGATGCCGGCACGGCGCACGGCTTCGCGCACCACGTGGCCACCCAGTTGCGGCGCTTCGGTGTCATTGAACGCACCGCGAAAGGCTTTGCCGATCGGAGTACGGGCGGTCGAAACGATGACGGCTTCTTTCATGCTGGATTCCTCGAAAATGCTGTTGAAGGTCAGGCCGGGTAATAGCGACTGATTGTGTCGACCACGCAGCCGGGGCGTTCCTCACCGTCGATTTCGACCGTGACGCGGATGGTCGCCTGCACGCCGCCCTTCACTTCCTCGACCGCGATCAGTTGCGCACTGCCACGCACCCGCGAGCCGACGCGCACCACCGAAGGGAAGCGCACGCGCTCACAGCCGTAGTTGACGCCCATGGCCAGGCCACGGACTTCGACGATCTGCGGCAAGAACAGATTGACCAGCGACAGGCTCAGGTAGCCATGGGCAATGCAGGCGCCAAACGGGCCGCTGGCGGCCTTGAGCGGATCGACGTGAATCCACTGATGATCGCCGGTGGCGTCGGCGAACTGGTCGATGCGGTCCTGCTCCAGCAGCAGCCAGTCGCTGACGCCGAGTGATTCGCCCACGGCCCCGAACAAGGCCATCGGCGTGTCGAAAATACGTGGCATGGTCACGCCCTCTGGCTGGACACCGACAACACTTCGCCGGTCATGTAGGAGCTGTAGTCGCTGGCCAGGAACATCATCACGTTGGCCACTTCCCAGACTTCGGCGGCACGGCCGAACGCTTCGTTGGCGGCCAGTTGATCGAGCACCGCCTGGGGCGCGGATTTGCGCAGGAAATCGTGCAGGGCAATGCTCGGGCTGACCGCGTTGATGCGGATGCCGTAGTCAGCGGCCTCGACCGCTGCGCAGCGGGTCAGCGCCATGACCCCGGCCTTGGCGGCGGCGTAGTGCGCCTGTTCTTTCTGCGCGCGCCAACCCAGCACCGAGGCGTTGTTGACTATCACCCCGGCACGTCGCTCCATCATTTTCGGCAGCATGGCGCGGGTCATGCGCATGGTGCCGGTGAGCGTCACGTCGATGACCCGATTCCACTCTTCGTCGGCCATGTCCACCAGCAACCGCGAGCCGCCAAGCCCGGCATTGTTGATCAGCACATCGACGCCTTGCAGGTCACGTTCGGCGCAGGCGATCAGCTGTTGCACCTGGGCTTCGTCGGCAACGTTGCAGACCTGGCCGAACACTTGTTGCAGCCCGGTGGTTTCGCGGATTTTCAGCACCGCTTCGGCCAACCGGCCTTCATGGATATCGCTGATCATCAGCGCGCGGCAGCCTTCTTCGGCAGCGCGCACGGCAGCGGAAAAACCGATCCCGGCACCGGCGGCGGCAGTGATCAGTACCGACTTGCCGCGCAGCAGGCCGCGACCTTCAACATATTGAGGTACAGACATGAACTCTCTCCTTTCAGGCGCGCGGACGCGGCTCTTTGGGCATGCCCAAGGCACGCTCGGCGATGATGTTGCGCTGGATTTCGTTGCTGCCGCCGTAGAGGGTGTCGGCGCGGCTGAACAGGTACAGCGACTGCAAACGGGTCAACTGGTAAGGCGCGGCTTCGAGCAATTCCGCCTCGGCGCCGAGGACGTCCATCGCCAACTTGCCGAGGCTGGCGTGCCAGGTCGACCAGAACAGTTTGTAGATGGTCGCCTCTTTGCGCAGCGAACCGTCCTGGCTACCCGAGAGCATGCGCAGCGAGTTGTAGCGCATGATCCGCAACCCGCTCCAGGCCTCGGCCAGGCGCTGACGCAGGATCGGATCGCGGTCGGCGCCGTTGGACTTGGCGATGGCGATGATTTCGTTGAGTTCGTTCTGGAACTGCATCTGCTGGCCGAGGGTCGAGACACCCCGCTCGAAACCCAGCAGCGCCATGGCAATCTTCCAGCCTTCGCCCGGCGCGCCGATGATGTTGGTGGCGTCGGTGCGGGCATCGTCGAAGAACACTTCATTGAATTCCGAGGTGCCGGTCAGTTGCTCGATCGGTCGTACGGTGATTTCCGTCTGGTCCATCGGCACCAGCAGGAACGACAGACCACGATGGCCGACGCTGCCCGGTTCGGTGCGGGCGATGACAAAGCACCAGTCCGACTCGTGGGCCAGGGAGGTCCAGACTTTTTGCCCGTTGATCAGCCATTGGCCGGTCGCTTCATCCAGTGTTGCACGGGTCTTGACGTTGGCCAGATCGGAACCGGCGCCCGGCTCTGAATAGCCCTGGCACCAGAACGACGTACCGCTGACGATCCCCGGCAAAAAGCGCTGTTGCTGTTCGACCGTGCCGAACGCGGCAATGGTCGGCCCGGCCAGGCCTTCGCCGATGTGGCCCATGCGGCCGGGGCCGCCAGCGCGGGCGTATTCTTCGTTGAAGATCACTTGTTGAGTGATCGACAGACCGCGTCCGCCATGCTCCGGCGCCCAACCGACACAGGTCCAGCCGCCTTCGGCGAGCTTGCGCTCCCAGGCTTTGCGCTCCTCGGGAAACATGTGCTCGTCGCCCGGACCGCCGCGAAAACGCAGGGCTTCAAATTCGCCGCAGAGGTTGGCGCTCATCCAGTCGGCAACTTCCCGGCGGAAGCGTTCGTCCTGCTCGCTGAAACTGATTTTCATGGCTGCTCTCCCAGAATCACCGAAGCAATGCGCTCGCGATGCCAGGCCGGTAGCCCGAGGAAGCTCTCGCTGGCGCGGGCGCGCTTGAAGTAGAGGTGCGGGTCGTATTCCCAGGTGAATCCGACGCCGCCATGCAACTGGATCGATTCGGACGCACAGTGGAAATAGGTTTCCGAGCACTGCGCCTTGGCCAGCGCCGCCGCCAGCGACAGTTCGGCCGCGACCTGCGGATCACCCTGGGGATCGAGGACTTCCTGGGCCACGCACGCGGCGTAATAACTGGCCGAACGCGCGCATTCGACTTGCAGCATCATGTCGGCGGCGCGGTGTTTGAGGGCCTGGAAACTGGCAATCGGGCGACCGAACTGCTGGCGCTCCTGCATGTAGGCCACGCTGAGGTCGAGCACCTGCTGCGCGCCGCCAGTCTGCTCGGCAGCCAGGCCGATACAGGCCAGTTGCAGGACTCGCTCAAGGTGCGACCAGCCGTTGCCGAATTCACCCAGCAGGCAGTCGGCTTCAAGGTACAGGCCCTTGAGCTGGACCCTTGCCTGACGCCGGGTCTGGTCCATGGTCGGCAGCATTTGCCGCTCGATGCCGGCCCGCTCCGCGCTCACGGCAAACAGGCTGATGCCCTTTTCGCCGGTGGTTCCGGGTTGCCGTGCGGCAATGACCAACAGGTCAGCGCCATGGCCATCGAGCACATGCTTGAGGGTGCCGTCGAGGACGAACCCGTCGCCTTCGGCCACCACCGTTGCCTGGACATCGTCGGCAGACCAGCCGTTGGCACTGCTGAACGCCAGCGTTGCGGTCACGCTACCGTCAGCAATCGACGGCAACCAGCGCTGCTTCTGTTCATCATTGGCCGCCAGCAACAGCGCAGGCGTGGCCATGCAGGCGGTGGCGAAAAACGGCGAGCACAGCAAACGCCGGCCCATCTGTTCCAGCAGGATCGTCAACTCGACAAAGCCGAGGCCCAGGCCGCCATAGGTTTCGGGGATATGAATGGCCGGCCAGTACATTTCCTGGCACAGACGTTGCCAGAGGGCTTCGTCGAAACCCCGTTCGCTGATCATTGCCGCACGCACGGCGGCAGAATCCGAGACATCGGCGAGGAAGCCCTCGGCCGATGCGCGGATCATTTCCTGTTCGTCGCTGAATGCAAACTCCATCGCGGCGCCTTCTGCTCGTTTGGCGGGGCGCGCGTGGCGCAACACCCCTTTGAGCATGAAGTTTGGCGCCGGCCGGACGCGGCAGAATCGTTAGCCCTGCCTAGTCCGAACGGGGGATGTGGTGACGTGACTGTTCGGCCGGGAAGCCGATCAGCGGCAGTCTCCGCCCATACGCACCAGCAGCGCTGAACTGTGCGGCTTGAGGTACGGATTGATTTCACCAACCTGGCACGACGCCAGGTTCTGCAGTTCCGGTGCGAGGGGTTCTTGCACAAACAGCAGCCCCGCCGGACGGGACTCGGACTGCAACTGCGCCACCGTCAGCGGCGCCACCGGCCGGCCCATGTAATAGACCAGGCGGATATCCGGCTCACCGAGGGTATAAGCCTTCTGCCCCGGCTGCCCATCGGCCAGCGTGGCAACCTGCTCAAGACCACCAACCCGGTGCGACAACACCCGCGCCTCGACGAACATGTAGAACACCACAAACCCGGCCAGCATCACATAGGGCACAACGGCCAGGACCGTACGCCAGCGCCCCTTCAGGTCATCGAGCAGCGCCGACCAGTGCATCGCCAGCAGCAACGCCATCGACGGATAGACCGGCAACAGGTATTTACCGTGTTTTTCAGTAAACAAGGAAAAAACCAGCAGCGGCAGCAGACTGCAAATCAGCAACATGCCCGCCTCGCGGCGCGAGCGGATCATTGCCCAGAACTTGCGCGGCTGTACGAACACGATCAGCCAGAACGGGAAGAAATCCCCGGCCAGGTACAACAGATACGCGTACCAGGCCTCGGCGCCCTGCCCGTCGATCTTCTTCACGATGTCTTCGCTGATGATCGAGGCCCAGATGCCCCAGCCCTGACTCACCGACACCGCCAGGTACCAGGAACTGCCCAGCACCACGGCAATCAGCCAGCCCCAACCGTCGCACAGGTAAGCCTTGGCCCGGGCATCGCGGTAGATCAAGGCATAGGCCAGGATCGGCGCCGTCACCCACAACAGGCAAACCGGCCCTTTGGTCAGCAGCGCGCAACCCAGCAGCACGTAGCTGAGCCGACTCCACAAGGCCCGGCCTTGCAGGAAGATGAACTGCCAGGCCGCCAGCAGCGCGCCGAAGCACAGCAGGGTCAACAGCATCTCGATTTCCGAGCGCCGTGCGAACAGGCTGAAGGCACCGTTCGCGGCCAGGAACACCACGGCGAACAGACCGACCTGCCGCCCCGCCTGCCGAACGCCGTACAAATAGGTGCCAACACAGCACAAGGCGGCGGCCAGCGCCGAAGGCAGACGCACGCTCCACTCGGACAAGCTGCCCAGCACCGCCGTCGAAACCAGGCCGGCCCAATAGAAAAACGGCGGCTTGGACAAGTACAAGTCGCCGTTCATGTAAGGCAGCAGCCAGCTACCTGCCTCTCGCATTTCGCGCACGGTAACGGCGCGGCGAGCCTCGTTGACACTGAGGAACGGCACGCTGCCCAGCCCCCAGAAAAACAGCAACGCAATCGCGATAGCCACGAGCAACGTAATATTTCGGGTCGATAACGATCCGCGCATGACCTACTCCTTCAGGTGTTTGCTTTTTTTGATCAATTGCAGGTTGCGAAAGTAGACGATGGAGCCAAACGCCTGACCGGCGATGAACACCGGGTCTTCACGATAAATGGCATAGGCGAGCAGCAAGGTGCTGCCGACGATGCTCAGGTACCAGAAGCTCACGGGGATCACGCTGCGTTTCTTGTACTCGCTGTACAACCACTGCAGGACAAATCGCCCGGTAAAGGCGATCTGGCCGACAAAACCGACGATCAGCCACAAGGCCTCGCGGGTGAGATTCATCCTTCAATCTCCTGGGCAATGGTGTTCAACCGCGTGCGTTTGATCAGCCACCAGACACCGAACAAATCGAGAATGCCGACCAGTGCGCGGTCGATGTTGCCGTATTTCGACACCCCGGCCGTGCGCGGCCGGTGGTTGACCGGATGCACGATCATGCGGCCGTTATGGCGCTGGATCAGTGCCGGAATGTAGCGATGCATGTGGTCGAAGTACGGCAGGCGCAAGAACGCCGCGCGCTCGATCAGCTTCAGGCCGCAACCGGTGTCCGGGGTGGCGTCCTTGAGCAGGCGGCGGCGCAGGTTGTTGGCGAAACGTGAGGCGTAACGTTTGCTCGCCGTGTCGCGGCGATTGACCCGGTGCCCGGCAACCAGTTGCACGTCAACCTTGCCCGGTTCGCCGCGCACCAGCGCCAGCATGCCGGGGATGTCCGCCGGGTCGTTCTGGCCGTCGCCATCGAGGGTCGCCAGCCACTGCCCGCGGGCCTCCCGTGCGGCGTGGTACAGCGAGGTGCTCTGCCCCAGCGAACGTTCGTGATGCAGGATGCGCAGGGTGTTCAGGCCGTCGTGGCGGATCTGCCGCAGTTCCTGCAGGGTTGCGTCGGTGCTGCCATCGTCGACGACGATAATTTCGTACGATTCAGCGGCCAATGCGACGCGGATTTCCTCAAGCAGCGGCTTGAGGTTGTTCGCTTCGTTCTTGGCGGGAATCAGTACGGATACAAAAATGTCTTGGCTCATGGAGTCACTCTCGCCTTTATTGGATTTCTTTTATCAGAGGCGAATGAAGGTGTCGTACACCGGCCGACTCGATGCAGGGTTCAGCTATTGCGGGCGATGACGCCAACAATATCCCGCCCTATGGACGCACTCGCGCGCGACCCCGCATACGGTGCCCGGCCAATTGTAAAAATGGCGTTAATATTTCATACACTTTTTGTCATCATTCACTTGATGACGCAACGAATTCGGTTGCCATTGGCGCTTGCCCATCTAAAGTGCATTCACGCGAGTGAAAAACATGAATCGGGTAAGGATGCAGAACCATGAGCACTGAGCAAGAGACGACTTTAGACGAGCAGCGGCTCGACAGTACGGAAATCCGCATTCTGGGCTCGTTGATCGAGAAACAGGCCACCAGCCCGGAAACCTATCCCCTGACCCTCAATGCCCTGGTGATTGCCTGCAACCAGAAAACCAGCCGCGAGCCGGTGATGAACCTCACACCAGGCCAGGTCGGTCATAGCCTGCGCGTCCTCGAAGGACGCGGTTTCGCCAGACTGGTGATGGGCAGCCGCGCCGACCGCTGGGAACACAAGGTCGACAAGGCTCTGGAACTGGTGCCGGCGCAGGTCATCCTGACCGGGCTGATGTTTCTGCGCGGACCGCAGACCGTCAATGAACTGCTGACCCGCAGCGGCCGCATGCATGAATTCGAAGATGCCGAACAGGTGGTGCATCAGCTCGAACGCCTGATTGCCCGGGGCCTGGCCGTACTGATTCCGCGCCAGGCCGGCCAGCGCGAAGACCGCTATACCCACGCCCTGGGCGACCCGGCGGATATCGAGGCGATCATGGCGGCAAGGAGCAACCCGGCCGAGCGTGGCGGCAGCGGGGTTTCGGTTGAACGGATCGAAGAGCTGGAAGCGCGGATTGCGGCGCTGGAAGAAAGGCTGGCTCGGCTCGAATAATCAGGCTACAGAGATCCCAATGTGGGAGCGGGCTTGCTCCGGGCGGCGTTCCGACGAAGGCGGACTGTCAGTCACATCAATACCGGATGGGCCGACGCTTTCGCGAGCAAGCCCGCTCCCACAGGGGTTTGGCGGTGTTTGCGCCTATTCGCCGTCCCAGTAATCCACCCCGTCCGCCTGCCGGGCAACGGCAACAAAGCCTGACGCATTACCCTCGGCATCCACCTTGAAGTCATCCATCACGGCGTATTTGCCGGAATCCGGGTATTCACAAATCTCCGGTGATTGCTGGGTGCTGACGGCCAGGTACCGCAACTCGCCGTGGCTGGTATTGATGATCTGATGCGCCTTTTCAGGCCCGCCCGGTGGACAGGCGATCACATCACCGGCACGGATCGGAAAGCGTTCGGATCCCAGGCGAACTTGCCCTTCCCCGGCCACGACGTAGAACATTTCCTCATTGACCCGATGACTGTGAAACGGGCTGCCGCGCATGCCTGGCTCCAGCACATACAAGCGATAACCCAGCTTTTGCGCCCCCAGTTGTTGACCGACACGGGCCAGACGCTGTTGATAGCGACCGGCGGTTTCACCGCTCGGCGCAAACGCTTCGGGCAGCGGTTCAAGTTCGACTGAATTCAGATTGAGAATGGGGGGATGCATGGACACCTCCTAGCTGCGGGCAAACGCCACGGCCTTGTGGAATTGCTCATCCGTTGGCCGCACGCCGGTATAGAGCACAAACTGCTCCAGTGCCTGGATCGCGATCACTTCCAGGCCGGTGATGACCCGCTTGCCTTCGGCACGAGCACGCACGATCAGCGGCGTTTCCGAGGGAATCGCCACCACATCGAACACAGTTTCCGCTTTTTCGATCACGTCAGCCTCAAAGGCCAGTTGATCGGCCTCCGGTCCTCCCGTCATGCCGATCGGGGTGACGTTGACCAGCATCTGCGGGCGACGACTCCCCAGCTCGGCCTGCCACTCATACCCCAACGACTGCGCCAGCGCCTGCCCGGCGCGTTCGTTGCGGGCCACGATCAGGCCGTTTTCATAGCCGCCATCGCGCAAGGCACTCGCCACGGCCTTGGCCATGCCGCCGCTGCCGCGCAGGGCAAAGGTCGAGTCCCTGGGTACCTGGTGTTTTTCCAGCAACTGGGCCACGGCGATGTAATCGGTGTTGTAGGCCTTGAGATGACCGTCGGTGTTGACGATGGTGTTGATCGATTGAATGGCGGCAGCCGACGCGTCGAGTTCATCGACCAGGGCAATGCTGGCTTCCTTAAACGGCATCGACACGCCACAACCACGAATCCGCAGGGCACGAATGCCGGCAACGGCACCCGGCAGGTCCTGGCTGGCAAAGGCCTTGTAGTAAAAATTCAGGCCCAGCTGTTCATACAGATGATTGTGAAAACGCAGACCAAAGTTCCCGGGCCGTCCTGAAAGGGACATGCACAGCTGGGTGTCTTTGTTGGGGTTCATCTGCATGGGGAAGCTCCTTCAAATGCACTTTTCGGATGGACGGGATTAGCCCTCCATCGGGTTCTGATCGATCATATAAGTGTGTTAACGCGGGCTTACACGGGTCGGTAAGAAAGTCGGTACAGACCTTACACAAAATTTACCTAATGGCCGTGCTGTTTTTCAGAAAAACGCTGTCTTAGAAGTATCCCCGCGACAATCCTTGGGTCTATTGCAGACACAAGCGCCGGGCTGAAGAACCGAGGAACTATCATGATCCGTAAAGTCTCCACAGTTGCCTTACTGATCGGCGCCCTCGCTATCGCAGGACAGGCGCAAGCCCATGGTGGTGGTAATTACTGGCAAGGCCCGGCAGTGTTTGGCGCGATCGTCGGTACTGCCATTGTCGGCTCGGCTCTGATCAACGCCAACCGCCCGGTTTATGTCGCACCGCAACCGGTCTACTACCAGCCCGCGCCAGTTTATTACGCACCACCGCCTCCGGTTTACTACCAACCGGCCCCGGTCTACGTGCAACAACCGATCTACTACCGCCCCGCCCCGGTGTACTACGGACCACCCGGTGGTTACTACGGCCCGCCACGCGGCTACTACGGCCATCACGGCCGCTGGTAACGAACTCATCCAGCCCCGCTGAAACAGCGGGGCTTTTTTATGCAGGTTTGTCGGTGCAGGTCTGGATAAATCTCGCCAAGGTCGCTATCGGGACAATGCACGTGGCAGAAACGGGCAAGATGGACTCGACCCGTTTTCTGCCGTGCGGCAAAAAACGGTCATATTTTTGTCATGACGGTTCCGCAAGCTCGGTGCTGTCCGTCAATAACAGTTGATAACAACAAGGACGACCACATGCCAACGCAAAACCCGCACCGCATCGTCGGTCTGTGCACCTCCAGCAAGGTCTACAACGCACTGACCGAACTCAAGCACCTGGAAGGTCATCGCAGCGCCAAGTTTCTCTCGCTGCTGACGCAAAGCCTGGTGCGCAAGGGCCTGCTCAACGAGCAGGAAGTGGTTCATATGCTCGATCAGGTGGTCAGCTGACCGACCAACGGTCGTTTGCCCCCTCTGGCATCAATGACCACTATCGAAAGCGTTGATTACCCCTCAAGGCACCCTGACCTTAAAGTAACTCCACAGATTGATGGAGGTACTTGTCATGTCCAAGGTTCATATCATGTCCGTTATCGGCAGCGCCGTCCCCGCACAGCTCAGAGAGCTGGGCATGCTCGCCTGCTGGTATCTGGTGCAGGACGGCGTGCAGATCAGCGGCCCGCTCACTTCGCTACCCGCCGCCAAGGAGCTGTCGCAACGCGTCGGCACCGGCCAGTCCGGCAGGCTCAGCGCCTAAGGCAGCTGCACCCGCGGTTTGGTTTCAATGAAAATGGCCCAGCTCGACATGAACAGGGCCGCGATCAATGGGCCGATGACAAAGCCGTTCAACCCGAAAATCGCCAGGCCGCCGAGGGTCGAGATCAGGATCATGTAGTCCGGCATCCTGGTGTCCTTGCCTACCAGCAATGGCCGGAGCAGGTTGTCCACCAGCCCGATCACCAAGACCCCGAACAACCCCAGCACCACGCCCTGCCAGATCGCCCCGGTGAGCAGGAAAAACGCCGCCACCGGCACCCAGACTATTCCCGCCCCTACCGCCGGCAGCAGCGACAAAAACGCCATCAACACCGCCCAGAGCAATACGCTGGGAATGTCCAGAAACCAGAAGATCAGACCGCCCAGCGCGCCTTGGGTGATCGCCACCAACAGGTTGCCTTTGACCGTGGCCCGCACCACACGATTGAACTTGAGCTGCAAACGGCGTTTCTGCTGCTCCTGCAACGGCACCGCCAGGCGCACCTTGCGCGCCAGTTCCGCACCGTCGCGCAGGAAGAAGAACAGCAGGTACAGCATGATGAAGATACTGACGATGAACTCGAACGTGCCCTGGCCGAAACTGAACGCCTGAGAGGCCAGCACCTGCCCGCCGGCCATCGCGCTTTTGACGATTTTCTCTCGCAGCCCGTTCAACTCGCCCATGCCGAAGCGATCCAGCAGATGCTGGAAATACGGCGGCAGGCTGTGCTTGAACTGCAACACGTACCCGGCGATGTCGAGTTCGCCACTCTCGACGCTTTTGTAGAGTGCCGCGCCCTCCTGAACCAGCAAGGCGCTGATGATGATCACCGGCAGAATCGCGATCACCAGGCAAATGCCCAATGTGCACAGCGACGTGAGGTTGCGTTGCCAGCCGAACTTCAGCTGCAGTCGGCCCTGCAGTGGCGCAAAGACGATGCCGAGGATCACCGCCCAGAACACCGCGCCGTAAAACGGCAGCAGGATCCAGACGAAGGCAGCGCTCACCAGCGCCAGCAAAACCGTCAGCGATTTGTCTTGTAGGGGCGCTTCGTTCATATCCGATCCGTGCCAGAGAGGACGAAAAACTTCCGCCCTGATGTTTAGTCCACTACGGCTCGCGCGAGTGCCATCGGTTTGTTGAACAAGCATAGATCCAGGTCAATAAACCCTCGCCACCGAACGTTTACCCTGCGCGGCTTTTGCGACCGACACCGCCATGAACCTCACCGCGCCAGAACTGCTCGCCCCCGCCGGCACCCTGAAAAACATGCGTTACGCCTTCGCCTACGGCGCCGATGCCGTGTACGCCGGCCAGCCGCGCTACAGCCTGCGGGTGCGCAACAACGAATTCGACCACGCCAACCTGGCCCTCGGTATTCGCGAGGCACAGGCTCAGGGCAAGCGCTTCTACGTGGTGGTGAACATCGCGCCGCACAACGCCAAGCTCAAGACCTTCCTCAAGGACCTTGAACCGGTGATCGCCATGGCCCCGGACGCGCTGATCATGTCCGACCCCGGCCTGATCATGCTGGTGCGCCGGCACTACCCGCAGATGCCGGTGCACCTTTCGGTGCAGGCCAATACGGTGAACTGGGCGAGCGTCGAGTTCTGGCAGCAGCAAGGCTTGAGCCGGATCATCCTGTCGCGGGAGCTGTCCCTGGAAGAAATCGCCGAGATCCGCGAGCAAGTGCCCGCCATGGAACTGGAGGTGTTCGTGCACGGCGCGTTGTGCATGGCCTATTCCGGGCGATGCCTGCTGTCGGGCTACATGAACCGGCGTGACGCCAATCAGGGCAGTTGCACCAATGCCTGTCGCTGGAAATACTCCGCGCAACCGGCCACGGAAAACCAGCTCGGCGAGATCGTGCAGCAGTATCAGCCGGAACCCACCCTGGGCATCGGCGCGCCCACTGGGCAGGTGTTTCTGCTGCAGGAAGCCAATCGTCCCGGCGAGCAGATGCCGGCCTTCGAAGACGAACACGGCACTTACATCATGAACGCCAAGGACCTGCGCGCCGTGCAGCATGTCGAACGCCTGACGCACATGGGCGTGCACTCCCTGAAAATCGAAGGCCGGACCAAATCGCACTTTTATTGCGCGCGCACCACCCAGGTTTATCGCCGAGCCATCGACGATGCGGTGGCGGGCCGAGCCTTCGACCGCGACCTGATGACCGACCTGGAATCCCTCGCCCAGCGCGGCTACACCGAAGGCTTTCTGCGCCGGCATGTGCATGACGAATACCAGAACTACCAGAACGGCAGCTCGGTGTCGGAGCGTCAGCAGTTTGTCGGTGAGTTGACCGGGCAGCGGCGGGATCGCCTGGCCGAGGTCAAGGTGAAGAACCGCTTCGGCCTGGGCGATCACATGGAGCTGATGACGCCCAAGGGAAATTTCCACTTCGATCTACATCAGTTGCAAAACGCCAAGGGTGAAGCGATCGAAGTTGCACCGGGGGATGGGCATACGGTGTATTTGCCGATACCGGATGCGGTGGATCTGAGTTTTGGCCTGCTAATGCGAGATATCAACATGCCGTAATCTCTGTGGAAGCGGGCTTGCTCGCGGAGGGGGCGGCACATTCAAAGTCAATATTGCCTGACACACCGCCTTCGCGAGCAAGTCGGATCGCCGCACCGCCGCTCCCACAGATACTGCGTTACGCAAACTCTTCGCGGAGCATCGCCACAAACGCCTCACGCGCCGGGTGCACCCCGGCGTTTTCGTGCCAGTAAAACAGGTTGTCGACGGCGGTCAGTTCGGGGAATTCAAACCCCGCGCACCCGGCACCTTTGGCATATTGATCGAACACGCCTTTGGGCACCAGCGCCACGCCGGCCCCGGCGCTGACGCAACCGACAATCGCGCCATAACTGGCCAGGCTGACAATCGGCAGCGCCTGGCCCTGTCGCAACAACCAATGCTCCAGCGCCGCCCGGTACGGACAGCCCTGGGGCCACATGAACACGGTCTGGTCCTGTAAATCGCTGACGTCCCGCAGCGGCCCCAGGGAGGTCGAGGCGATCAGCAGCAGCTCTTCGCGGTACATCGGCGTGCGCTTGAGGTGCGAACGCTCGACATCCACCGCGACGATAGCGCCGTCGAGCTTGTGGTTGAGTGTGTCATCGAGCAACTGCCCCCAGGAGCCGGTGGTCAACTCCAGTGCGACCTGCGGGAAACGCTTGTGGAATTTCGCCAGCAGGCGCGGCAATCGCCCGGTGGCCGATGACTCGATGGCCCCGATGCGCAGCGGCCCCGAGGGTTCGGCCGAAGGGTCGACCGCACGCTTGGCTTCGGCGGTGAGGGCGAGAATTTTCGAGGCGTAGGCCAGAAAGGTTTGCCCCGACGGGCTTATGCGCAACCCTCGCCCCTCGCGCAGAAATAGCGCAACACCCAGTTCGGCCTCCAGGGCCTTGATCCGGGCCGTGATGTTCGACGGCACGCAATGCAACAGCTCGGCCGCGCGGGCGATGCTGCCGACATCGGCCACGGTCTTGAACATGCGAATCTGTGCCAGCTCCATACATCACCCATAGTGAACGATTGGCACAGTATAAGTCAGTTGTGGCGAACGATCCGCTTTCTGATACTCGGTGCATCCACCCACAGGTGCACGACCATGACGCCGCTCACACCCTCCCCCGTTTCACCCTGGAAAATCATCCTGGCCATGGCATTTGTCGTGGCGTGCTGGGGCTATTCCCCGGCCGGCATCCATATCGGCTTGCAGGCCTACGACCCCGTGCATCTGGCACTGCTGCGCTTCCTGCTGGCTTCCGTGTTCATGGCGGTGGTTGCGATGTTCAAGGGCATTCGCCTGCCGAGCCTGCGCGATCTGCCGCTGATGTTCAGCCTGGGTTTCTTTGCCGTGAGCCTGCACCACGTGGCGATCAACTTCGGGCAGCAAGGTGTCAGCGCTGGTGCTTCGAGCGTCCTGGCCCAGACCACGCCGCTGTTCAGCACGCTGATCGCGCGCTTCGTGTTCAAGGATCAGGTGAGCCTGTGGCGCTGGGGTTGTGTGCTGCTCGGGCTGTTTGGCGTGGTGATTGTGGTGGCGGGCGATCATGGCCTGGGTAGCATTGACGCCCACGGCTTGCTGATCCTGCTGGCGGCGGTGTCCTGGAGTCTCTACTTTGCCCTGCAAAAGCATCACACCGGGCGTTACGACGGGCTGACGCTGGTGTGTTACACGGTGTGGTCCGGGACGGCGCTGTTGCTGGTTTTCTTACCCGGCCTGGCGGATCAAGTCGCCCTGGCGCCGATGCGTGTGCAGTTTGCGGTGATTGCCCTGGGGATATTCCCCAGTGCCCTGGCGTACCTGGCCTGGGCCTATGTGCTGGCGCATGTCGATTTGAGTCGGGCGACGATGACCCTGTATTTGACGCCGCCGACGGCGATGGTCATTGCGTCTTATGCACTAGGCGAGCGGCCGACGTTGATGATCGTGGTCGGGGGGCTGGTGGTGTTGGCGAGTGTGTTGGCGTTGAATCTGGAGCGGCGAGCTGTGATTGTTCAAGCTGTCAGGGTCTGATTCAGGTTTTTTGCTGCCTGGACTGACGTCTTCGCGAGCAAGCCCGCGAAGAACGATGACTCTGTGTAACTGAAAAAAAGCCACCAGGTCAGCATCAGCTAGCCGAAAACCGGTCGCGACTGTTGGTCAGGTGCAGCCACATCGCCGCCCGCGCCGCATCCGGGTCCTGGCGTTTGATGGCGTTGAGAATCGCCTCGTGCTCCAGGTTGGCCAACTGACCGAGCTTGCTCAAATCCACCGCGCCACGTTCGGCTGCATTGACCCGGGTGCGCGGGATCATGGCACTGCCCAGGTGCTGCATGATTTCGGTGAAGCATACGTTGCCGGTGGCTTCGGCGATCAGCAGATGAAAACGCCGGTCCGCTTCGACACAGCTGTCGTTGTTGGCCAGCAGGCTTTGATAATCATCCAGCGCTTCACGCATCTGCGCCAGTTGCAGATCGGTGCGGCGAGTTGCCGCCAGCGCCGCCGCCTGGGTTTCCAGGCCCATGCGCAACTCCAGAATGCTGCGCACCCCCAACGCGGTATCGACATTCAGCCGCAGCCCCTGCTCCGGCGCGCGCTCGATCACGAACGTGCCGATACCGTGCCGGGTCTCCACCAACCCCGAGGCCTGCAACTTCGAGATCGCCTCGCGCACCACCGTGCGACTGACCCCGTGCTCCTGAACGATGGTGTTTTCCGACGGCAACTTGTCGCCGGGCAACATCTGGCCGAGCAGGATGCGCTGGGTCAGTTTCTCCACCAGGTCATGGGCCAGGTTGTGGCTGCGCTTGCGGGTGGGTACTTCGAGGTCTTCTTGCATGGGGGTGTCCGGAAATCAGGGCTATCGAATCGTAGCACCGCGCCGAGCGGGAATCCTGAAAAATCTAGCCAAGCTTGTATGACAACACTCAACAAAAAGCCCACATTGATACGATTCAGAGCCCATCAAACACCGCCAATAGAATAAAAAACCTCTTGAAATACGCCATTTCATTGAATAAACATGGTTGCAAGATCAAAAAACCAAGTTGTATGATGTCCAGCAACAACGCAGTACCCAGCTTCACCCCGCATAAAAATAACGAGTGGGAGAAAACGCAGTGAATACATCCATCTCCGGGATGCACGACGACGCCAATTCAGCGCTGAAGTCCGCCATCGCCAAAGTCAAACGTCACGTCTTGCCGCTGTTCGTCATCATGTTCATCGTCAATTACATTGATCGCGTGAACATCGGTTTCGTCCGCACCCACATGGAACACGACCTGGGCATTGGCGCGGCCGCCTATGGCCTGGGTGCCGGTCTGTTCTTCATCGGTTATGCACTGTTCGAGGTGCCCTCCAACATCCTTCTGCAGAAAGTCGGCGCGCGCATCTGGCTGACCCGGATCATGCTGACCTGGGGCCTGGTCGCCGCGGGCATGGCGTTCATCCAGAACGAAACCCACTTCTACATCCTGCGTTTTCTGCTGGGCGTGGCCGAAGCCGGGTTCTTTCCCGGGGTGATCTACTACTTCACCCGCTGGTTGCCCGGCGTGGAGCGTGGCAAGGCGATTGCCATCTTCCTCAGTGGCTCGGCGTTCGCGTCGCTGATCTCAGGCCCCCTGTCCGGTTTGCTCCTGCAAATCGAAGGGCTGGGCCTGCACGGCTGGCAGTGGATGTACTTCATCGAGGGCATGTTTTCGGTGGGGTTGTGCGTGTTCGTCTGGTTCTGGCTGGACTCCAGACCCCACGACGCCAAATGGCTGAGCCGCGAAGAGCAGGACGCGCTGGTCAAGGCCATCGACGACGAACAGCTGGCCCGGGAAGCCGCCACGCCGATCAAGCCGTCGCTGGGCAAATTGCTCAAGGATCGCCAGATCATTCTGTTCTGCCTGATCTACTTCTTTATCCAGCTGACCATCTACGCCGCGACCTTCTGGCTGCCGAGCATCATCAAGAAGATGGGCGACCTGAGCGATGTCCAGGTCGGGCTGTTCAATTCGATTCCGTGGTTGCTGTCGATTGTCGGCATGTACGCCTTCGCCTCCTTGTCGGGCAAATGGAAACACCAGCAAGCCTGGGTCGCCACCGCCCTACTGATCGCCGCGGCCGGGATGTTCATGTCCACCACCGGCGGGCCGGTCTTCGCCTTTGTCGCCATCTGCTTTGCAGCGCTGGGCTTCAAATCGGCCTCATCGCTGTTCTGGCCGATTCCCCAGGCCTACCTGGATGCGCGCATTGCCGCTGGCGTCATCGCGCTGATCAACTCGGTGGGCAACCTCGGCGGTTTCGTTGCGCCGACCACTTTCGGCCTGCTGGAAGAACGCACCGGTTCCATTCAGGGCGGGCTGTACGGCCTGGCCGCGACCTCGATCATCGCCGCTATCATCGTGTTTGCCGCCCGCAACACACCGAAACCCGCACTTGCCGTGACGCTGGGCAAACCCGCTCCCAACCACGCCTGAATTGTGCTTTTTAAGGATTGGAAAATGAACCCACAAGACACCGCAAAAGCCCCGATCATCACCAGCATGCAAGTGGTTCCAGTTGCCGGCCACGATGGCATGCTGCTCAACCTGAGCGGCGCCCACGGCCCGTTTTTCACTCGCAACATCGTGATCCTCAAGGACAACGCCGGCCACACCGGCGTTGGCGAAGTACCGGGGGGCGAGCGCATCCGCCAGACCCTCGAAGACGCACGCAGCCTGGTGGTCGGCAGCCCGATTGGCACCTGGCAGAAGATCCTCAATCAGGTGCGCCAGACCTTCGCCGACCGCGATGCCGGTGGCCGCGGCTTGCAGACCTTCGACCTGCGCATCACCATTCACGCCGTCACCGGCCTGGAGGCCGCATTGCTCGACTTGCTCGGCCAGCACCTGGACGTGCCGGTGGCAGCCCTGCTCGGCGAAGGCCAACAGCGCGATGAAGTGAAGATGCTCGGCTATCTGTTTTATGTCGGTGATCGCAACGAAACCGACCTCGCCTACCGAAGCGAACCGGACGCCGACAACGACTGGTTCCGCGTGCGGCACGAGAAAGCCATGACCGCCGACGCGGTGGTCCGCTTGGCCGAGGCGGCCCACGCTCGTTATGGCTTCAAGGACTTCAAGCTCAAGGGCGGTGTGCTCAGCGGCGACGCCGAAATCGAAGCGGTCACGGCCCTCGCCGAACGCTTCCCCGATGCGCGCATCACCCTCGACCCGAATGGCGCCTGGTCATTGAAAGAAGCGATTCGCTTGTGCCGGGACCAGCATAATGTTCTGGCCTACGCCGAAGACCCGTGCGGGGCGGAGAACGGTTACTCGGGTCGAGAAGTCATGGCCGAATTCCGTCGCGCCACGGGCCTGAAAACCGCGACCAACATGATCGCCACCGACTGGCGGGAGATGGGCCACGCGATCCAGTTGCAGTCGGTCGACATTCCCTTGGCCGACCCGCATTTCTGGACCATGCAAGGCTCGGTGCGGGTGGCGCAGATGTGCCACGAATGGGGTCTGACCTGGGGTTCGCACTCCAACAACCACTTCGACATTTCCCTGGCAATGTTCACCCATGTCGCGGCGGCCGCGCCGGGCGAGATCACCGCCATCGACACCCACTGGATCTGGCAGGACGGCCAACGCCTGACCAAGGCCCCGCTGCAAATCGTCGATGGCTGCGTGCAGGTGCCACAGAAACCGGGGCTAGGGGTGGAGCTGGACATGGATCAGGTCGCCAAAGCTCATGAACTGTACAAAGGCATGGGCCTGGGGGCGCGGGATGACAGCGTGGCGATGCAGTTCCTGATTCCCGGCTGGAAGTTCGATAACAAGCGGCCTTGCCTGGTACGTTGAGTTGACGGTTGCGCGTGGCCGCCTGTTGGCGGCCGATTTTAAAAAAGCGCTCGGAGCATGGCGCTTAAGCCCCTAAAATGACGCGCAACTGAATCAACGACGGATGAAACCAACATGGACAGGCTGAAAACCATCGCCGCTTGCATGGCGATGTTCGCTGCGGGCCAGTGCGTGGCACAGGATCAAATCGAGACAGTGGTGAACGCCGCTGTACAACCGGTGATGCAAGCCGAGGGCATTCACGGCATGGCCGTAGCTGTCACCATCAACGGCCAAGCGCATTACTTCAACTATGGCGTCGCCTCGAAAGAAACCGGCACACCCGTCACGCAAGACACCCTGTTCGAAATCGGCTCCGTCAGCAAGACCTTCACCGCCACCCTCGCCGCTTACGCCCAGGCCACGGGCAAGCTGTTGCTGTCGGACAAGGCCAGCCAGGTCCTGCCGGCCTTGCGCGGCAGTGCGTTCGACCACATCAGCGTGCTGCAACTGGGCACCTACAGCGCTGGCGGTTTACCGCTGCAATTCCCTGCTGAATCGGATTCGGCCGACAAAATGCTCGGCTACTACAAACTATGGAAACCGCTCTACTCCCCCGGCAGCCACCGACTGTATTCGAACCCCAGCCTTGGCCTGTTCGGCTACCTCGCCGCCCAAAGCATGGGCCAGCCGTTTGATGACCTGATGGAGAAAACCCTGCTGCCGAAACTGGGCCTCAAGCACACCTATGTGCATGTGCCGCAGGATCAGATGGCGCTGTACGCCCAGGGCTACAACAAGGACGGCAAACCGGTACGGGTCAGTCCGGGTGCGCTGGATTCCGAGGCATACGGGGTGAAAACCAGCGCCGCGGACTTGCTGGGCTATGTCGGCGCGAACATGAAGCCCGCGTCCCTGGAAAAGCCGTTGCAGCAAGCCATCGCCTTGACCCATAGCGGTTACTACACCGTTGGCGATATGACCCAGGGCCTGGGCTGGGAGATGTATCGCTACCCGGTCACACTGGATCGCTTGCTGGACGGCAACTCCACGCCAATGGCCATGGAGGCGCACAAGGTCCAATGGCTGAACCCGCCGAAAGCGCAGCCGCAGAACGTGCTGATCAACAAGACAGGTTCAACCGGTGGCTTTGGTGCTTACGTGGCATACGTGCCATCGAAGGACATCGGCATTGTGATTCTGGCCAACAAGAATTATCCCAATGCGCAGCGGGTCAAGATTGCTCATCAGATATTGAGTGCCCTGACTCAATAAGCCTTGCCGCCTTTTCCATAGAGAAGGGCGACCTCTAGAGGTCGCCTTTTTTACTTTATCGGCACACCTTCGGGCGAGTCGATATTGTCCAGCGCGCGGTTCACCAACAATTCGCCCACGACTGCCAGTTGCTGAATCGAAAGCGCCACATTGCGGTTGGAGCTTTCCAGGTTACAGGCCAGATCGGTGACCAGCACGTTCAGGGACGCGAGGGTTTCACAGGCGTGGCACAACAGCGTTGGGGTGTCGACGTTTGGGAGGATGGTGAAGATATGGCTGACCGGGTCGGCGTGTTTGGGGTTGCGCAAGCGAGCGCTGACGGCGGGTTCGGTGATGTCGGAGAGTGGGACGTGGAGATCGGAATCGGTTGAAGATTCGGGGGGATCGGGCGTGATCTTTTTCATGTGCGGCGCTCTTTTTGTTTTCAAGGAGCTGCCCATCTCATTTCCACAAATAAGGTGGTAGCTGTACGCAGGTGTGGAAGACCAGGGAAAGAGTACCAAAACCCGGTGCACTCGAAAGTGCCCCGCGCACAGCCACCATAACGCAGCAATGTTGACATAAAAAAATGCCGATATGCGCTCTATGGGCGTTGATCTCTTTCGCTGAAAACGGACTTCCACATCCGGCCGCTGATTTGCAGCGGCTGAAGAAGGTTATCGATACGGCCCAATGAGCACCAGTTCACGGGGTGCGCCACGTCATGCAGGAAATTTCCGACGCAACTGAAGTCCTTTGCCTACGCTCGATTTTCTGAGCATCCAGTTACAAACACCTTTTTGCTCATGACCGTTGTGATGCAGGTGAAACCGTTGTATCTAATGGACCTCCCAAGCCTGCAAACGGCATCGGATCAATCCGTGGCCGGGAATGACATAATGCGCGCTCACCTATTCAAACCGACTGACCCTAAAAGGGCGTTGTAATGGAAATTTTCAGCTTTCAGCTCAAGGATGTCGGTCGCTTCACCGATATGACTATTTACCTGGCCCCCACCCCCAAACACCGCTCAAATGTGACGGTGCTTGTGGGAAACAACGGTGCCGGGAAAACCACCCTTTTAAAATCATTGGCCACCTCATTGAGTTGGCTAGTTGCCAGGATTCGTACTGAGAAAGGTATTGGCCGTTACCTTACAAATGAAGACATTCGAAACGGCGCTGCAGTCGCAATCGTTTTGACTTCCGTATCAGACAGTTCGCCGGCGCAACCATGTTCCCCCGACGATTATTCAAAACATGATCTCTTTAACTGGGCCATTGCTCGTAGCAGGCAAGGGCGAAAGAGTGATGTCCATAGTGAATTAGCGGAAGCCAGCCTCCTTGCAGACCACTATCGCACTCAACTAACCATTGATGAAAAAGCTTCACTCCCTCTGATCGCCTACTACCCGGTAGAGCGCTCGGTTCTGGAAATCCCCCTAAAAATCCGCACCAAACACTCCTTCGATCAACTCGACGGCTACGACAACGCATTGAATCGCGGCGTCGATTTCCGTCGTTTCTTCGAATGGTTCCGTGAACGCGAAGACAGCGAAAACGAAACCGGTGTATCCGATACTGCGTTATCCGAGATTTCCGCAAAGTTCGGCAATGACAGCGACATCTGGAAAACGCTATCCCAAATGAAGGCGTCCTCCCGCGATCGTCAGTTAACAGCGGTTCGCTCTGCCATCGCCGCGTTCATGCCAGGTTTTACCAACCTGAGAGTAAAGCGCAAACCACGCCTGCACATGGCGATAGACAAGGACGGCGTAACGCTCAATGTTTCCCAGCTTTCGCAGGGCGAGAAGTCGATGATGGCGCTGGTCGGCGACATCGCTCGCCGGTTGGCGATGATGAATCAGTCTCTGGACAACCCATTGGAGGGTGACGGCATCGTCCTGATCGACGAGGTCGATTTGCACCTGCACCCTAAATGGCAGCGCAGTTTGATTCGGCAGTTGAGCGAAACCTTCCCCAATTGCCAGTTTGTCCTGACCACTCACTCGCCATTGGTCATCAGCGACGCGAAAGACGTGCTGTGCTACGTGCTCAATGACGGGGAACTGCACGAACAATCTGGTCTGTATGGATTGGATGCCAATCAGGTGTTGCTGGAAGTCATGGACACCGACGTGCGCAACAGCGAAGTGCAACAACGTCTGAATCTTTTGCTCAAGCATTTGCAGGATGGCGATCTGGACGGTGCGAAAAAACTGTATTCCGAGCTCTCGCTAGAGCTTCCAGAGGGACATCTGGAACTGGCGAAGGCGGCACTGTTAATACGCAAGTTGGAGTTGCGCCGTGCGTAAGATCGATAAAGGCATGGAGCCGCCATCGTTGACGCGCTTCAAACACTCAAACAAGACCTCGCGTTATCAGGATTTGCCACCGGATGAGAGACGACTCATTCGAGCATCGTGCATCTCGGAACAGTACGGTTTATGCGCGTATTGCTGCCAGTCGATTACGATTGATGATGCCCATAACGAGCATCTTGAAGCCCAGGACCATGCTCCGAATCGAACCCTGGACTTTTCCAACATCGTCGCCAGTTGTCAGCGCCCTCATCAATGCGGTCATGGTCGAGGAACACGAGTGTTGCCGCTTACACCCTTGATGGCCGAATGCGAGTCCGAATTGAAGTTCTACTTGTCCGGCCTGGTCGCGGGAAAGACCGAGCGGGCCAAGGTAACAATTCAGACATTGAATCTGGGTCATACCGGGCAAAGTAACAAAGGACTTGTTGGCAAACGAAAAGCGATGGTTGATGCACTCATTTATAGCCTGAGCGTACCTCCCGAAGACCTGCAATTTGAAGACGAAGAACTTCTAAGCCTGCTTTTGGAGGATCTGAAGGTTCCCGATGCGGCTCAATGTCTTCAGCCGTTTTCACCCGTGCTGGTCAATGTCATCCATCAATTTCTGGCTCAACCTTGAGCCAGAGTCAGCGCCTCTACAGATACGGGTAACGCTGCTGCGCAGCGAACACAGGCTGTGCTCGCTGCAACAAGAATCAATCATCCGGCATTTCAGGCGGCTTGGCGGGCTTGGCCGGTTTGCCAGGCTTTGTACCTTTGGTGCCTTTGGCCGCTGGCTCGGCTTCAGCTACAGGAGCAGCCACGGTCGCGGTAAACTCTTTCTCGGCCGCTGGCAACTGATCGACAGCGCTGAAAATCTCCTCCAGCTTGAAGGCGTCCGATTGCTCAAGTTTCTTTTCGCCGTCCTTGCCGACCAGAATCACCTTGGTCTTGGCGCCGGCACCCAGTTTGAGCGAGCGGATCAGCGCCGCCGTGTCCTGTGGCCCCAGGTCCTTGCCGTCGCGCTGGCCCATCAGGTTGAGTACGGTGTAGAGCACCATGTTGCGGTCGGTGAAACCCTTGCGGTTGGCCGGCTCATCCAGGGACTTTTTCAGGCTGACCCAGTTGGGATCAACGGTGCTTGGAGCGATGACAATCAGTGGCCGGACCCTGCCTTTGTCCATGTCCAGTGGTGAGTCGCCATCAGCGGCGAACGAGGTGCCGGCAATCGCCAGCAAGGTAGCCAGGGTCAGTGACCTGATGAGCATGCGCATCTCCTTTTGATATCCACGCTCTAATGATTGCGCATCGCGGCGATCGTTCCGGGTGACGTACCGCAAATATTTTTCGCCTTGCCCCAAGCTTAGGTCAGGGCGGTCATTGCGCAACAGGCTGGGCTAATCTGAAGACTCAAGACAACCCGCCTGATCCGTCGTGAGGACTTGCCCATGAGCACTCAGTTGAACCACACCATCGTCTGGTGCCGGGACAAGCAGGTTTCGGCGAATTTCCTGGCCAGCCTCCTTGGCCTGCCCGCCCCGCAGCCCTTCGGGCCCATGCTGATCGTCAAACTGGATAACGGCGTGTCACTGGATTTCTACGACAACGACCCGCCGATAGCGTCTCAGCACTACGCATTTTTTATGGGCGACGAAGATTTCGATGCGGCCTTCGCACGCCTGCAAGCCAACGGTCAGCCGTGGTGGGCCGACCCGGGCAAGCAGCGACTGAGAGAGATCAATGACTACGCGGGAGGACGGCGGGTGTATTTCGATGACCCGGACGGGCATCTGCTGGAAATATTCACCCGCGAATGAAGCTGGCGTGACGGCTTGAATCAGAACGCCAGTTTGTAGCCGATCAACAACAGCATGGTCGCCAGGCAAGGGCGCAGCAGTTCGTCGGAGATGCGCCCGGTCAGGTGGCTGCCCAGGTAAATCCCCGGCAACGAGCCCACCAGCAAGTAACCCAGGACGTGCCAATCCATGTTGCCCATGCTGGCATGGCCAAGGCCCGCGACCAGGGTCAGCGGCACGGCGTGGGCGATTTCAGTCCCCACCAGACGGCGGGTCGGTAGCATTGGATAGAGGATGAACAGTGCCACGGTGCCCAGTGCGCCGGCGCCGATGGACGTCAGCGCGACCATGGTGCCAAGGACCAGCCCGGTGATGACCGTCATCACATTCAGGCGCAATCCGCTGGGGTGGTAGTTGCCGCCCGCACGTTTGTGGGCGAAGTCGAGCAGGCGCTTCTTGAACAGGATCGCCAGTGCTGTGGCAAACAGTACAAAACCGAGGGCCTGCTTGATGATCGCGTTCATGGCCTCGGGGGCGCTGTGCAGGGTACTGAGGAACCACAGCGTCAACGCCACCGCAGGCACGCTGCCCAAGGTCAGCCAGCCGGTAATCGCCCAGTCGATGTTGTTGTTCTTGCGGTGAACCAGTACACCGCTGGATTTGGTGATGGCGGCGTACAGCAGGTCGGTACCGACCGCCGTCGCCGGGTTGATACCGAACCCTAGCAGGATCGGCGTCATGAGCGACCCGCCACCCACGCCAGTCATGCCGACGATGAAGCCGACGACCAGCCCGGCAACCACCAACCCGATGTTCACTAAATCCATGAATACGTCCACAAAGATCGCAAGGGAAATCTGGCCCGCAGCATAGCGATATTTCTTATAACCAGTTATATCGATGCGATCTATCTTTATGCCTGTAGGAGCGAGCTTGCTCGCGAAAGCGTCGGCACATCCGGTATTGATGTGATTGAAAGTCAGTCATCGCGAGCAAGCTCGCTCCTACAGGATTCACTGCACCGGCAGGAAATTCAGGAACAGCAGGCTCTGGGCATAGTTCAGGCCGATGCGCCGGTAGCGTTCGTCGAGCATCTGGGTCAGCAGGTCCAGCCGGGCGACGATTTTGCCGAACTCGACGGCAAAGCTCAGGTTGCTACCCTCCTCCGAGATTTCATTGGAGAACAGCAAGGGCTGGCCCTCTTTGTTCTGTCGCTGGCTGAGCATCCAGGTGGCGATCTCGATGTTGCGCGCGGCATTGCTGACGAAGATAGGGTTGATCGTATCGGTCATGTAGAACTCGAGTCGATTGCCATGGGCGGTCACCAGCATGCTGCCGATGGCATAGATGAACGCCCCGACCCGATCGCCGAGAAATTCCGGGCTCATGGCAAAACGCAGGGCCGCGAGGTCCTTTTTGCCGCCCAGGGTCGGCAGCGGTTGCTGCTGCTCGATGGCCATGCGCACTTGCTTGCCGGCGGTGCGGGCATCGAGGAAACCGGACTTTTTCAGCTCATCGGGGTTACGCAGGTAGAGCTTGCTCATCAACAGGTAAAGACTGTTCAGGTTGTCGCGCATGGTCAGGGTGGCCATGCGGTCGACGCTGGTTTGCAGGAACTCCTGGGGTTTGCCTTCGCGCATCTGGTTGATGATGTCGCCGCCCTGCTGTTGGCTGCAAGCGGTGACGAAGAACATCGACAGACCTGCCAGCAGCAGGCAATGACGGCGGATTTTTGTGCTGATCGCGGGTGAAACTCGAGCCATGGGTTCTTGAACTTGGGCATGGGCCGACGGTGGGGATCGCCGCAGGCTGCCATGGATAGAGCCGGACATTTCGAAAAAGTGCAGTATCGGTACAGAGCAATCGATCACCGGCAGGGTGCAGCTCAAGAGATCACAGCCTGCGGCAACCCCTGCGGGGAAACCGATGGACTATTCTGCTGCCCACCGAAATAACCATCGGCATTCATAAAGGAGGTTTGCATGCGTACGCTTGAACTGGCTGGCGCCAGGGTCCCGATTATCGGCCAGGGGACCTGGCAGATGGGCGAAGACCGCTCACGGCACACGGAGGAAGTCGCGGCACTGCGCCTGGGCATCGAACTGGGCATGAGCCTGATCGACACCGCTGAAATGTACGCCGAAGGCGGCGCCGAAGAGGTGGTCCGCGATGCCATCGCCGGCCAGCGCGACAGCGTCTTTCTGGTCAGCAAGGTGTACCCGCACAACGCCAGTCGCCAGGGCATTCCCCTCGCTTGCGAGCGAAGCCTGCGCAGGCTTGGCACCGATTACATCGATCTGTATCTGCTGCACTGGCGCGGCCAGTATCCCCTGGAAGAAACCGTCGAGGCCTTCGAACGCCTGCGCGAAGCCGGCAAGATCGGCCGTTGGGGCGTATCCAACTTCGACCTCGACGACCTGCTGGAACTGGACGCCCCGGCCTGCGCCACCAATCAGGTGCTCTACAACCTCGAACAACGGGGCATAGAATTTGATTTGCTGCCCTGGAGCCAACAACGGCGGTTGCCGGTCATGGCTTACTGCCCGATTGGCCAAGGCGGTAAAATGCTCGCCAATGCTACGCTCAGGCAAGTGTCCGCCCGTCACGGCGTCGCACCGGCACAGGTAGCGCTGGCATGGATACTGCGTCAGGAAGGAGTGATCGCCATCCCCAAAGCGGTCCAACCCGAGCATGTGCGGCTCAATGCCCAGGCCGCAACATTGCAGCTTGAACCCGGGGATCTGGAGGCGCTGGACCAAGCGTTTCACGCGCCACAACGCAAACAGCGGCTGGCCATGGTCTGAACCACCGCAGTCTGTCAGAGAGCTTCACCATGAGAAGCACCGACCACCTGGACCCGTTCAATCTGCAACGCTTTCTCCAGGCTCAGGCCCCGGTATTCGACCGGGTTCAAAACGAGCTGAGCAACGGACACAAGCGCAGTCACTGGATGTGGTTCATTTTTCCGCAGTTTGCCGGGCTCGGCGGCAGCGAGATGTCGCGCCGCTTTGCCATCCACTCGCGGGAGGAGGCCCTGGCCTATCTTGAGCACCCGTTGCTGGGCGCCCGGTTACGCACCTGCACCCAGGAAGTGCTGAACATCCGGGAGCGTTCGGTGGCCGGAATTTTTGGTCATCCCGACGACCTGAAGTTTCATTCCTCGATGACCCTGTTTGCCCAGATCACCAACGCCGACAGCCTTTTCCAGCAAGCCCTGAACCAATACTTCCACGGCATCCTGGATGACTGGACCTTGTCGCTGATGGACTCAAAACAGGCCCAGTTGCCCCCCAATCAGGGTTGAGAAGTCGTCGTCGACAAACGGCAGTATCGCGTCCGCCACCGGTTGCAGCTGCCGGGAGATGTAGTGGTCGTAATCGATGGGCGTGCTGCGCACTTCCAGCGGTTCAGGGCCCGCGACGGTGATCACGTAGCTGATCCAGCCACCGTTCTGGTACTGCCGCGGGCGCCCCTGCCGGTCGTTGTACTCGTCGGCCAGGCGCGCCGCGCGCACATGGGGCGGCACGTTGCGCTGATAGTCATCGAGGGTGCGGCGCAGGCGTTTGCGGTAGATCAGCCGGTCATCGAATTCACCGGCCAGGGTCTTGCGCACGTAGTCACGCACATAATCCTGGTAGGGCTTGCGCAGGAAGATCCGCGAATACAGCTCCTGCTGGAATTGCCGGGCCAGCAGCGACCAGTCGGTGCGCACGGTTTCCAGGCCCTTGTAGACCATTTCGTCACTGCCGTCGTCCCGAGTGACCAGCCCGGCGTAGCGCTTTTTACTGCCTTCTTCGGCGCCGCGAATGGTCGGCATCAAAAAGCGCTTGTAATGGGTTTCGAACTGCAATTCGAGAACACTCTGCAAGCCGTATTCCTGCTGCACGTGCTCGCGCCACCACTGATTGACGTGCGCCACCAGTGCGTGGCCGATCTGCGCCGCCTCCTGCTGGCCATGGGCGCGACGCAGCCAGACGAAGGTCGAATCGGTGTCGCCGTAGATCACCGCGTGTCCCTGGGCCTCGATCAACTGGCGGGTGCGCAACATGATTTCGTGCCCGCGCAAGGTGATGGACGACGCCAGGCGCGTGTCGAAGAAGCGACAACCGCTGGAGCCGAGCACGCCGTAGAACGCGTTCATGATGATTTTCAGCGCCTGGGACAGCGGTGCGTTGTGTTCGCGCTTGGCGGTTTCCCGGCCTTCGGCCACCCGGGCGACGATGGACGGCAGGCAATGCCGGGTGCGGGAAAAGCGCGCGCCACGAAAACCCGGCACCGACTCACTGTCGTCCGGGTGCTTGAGCCCTTCAATCAGACCCACGGGGTCAATCAGGAAGGTGCGGATGATCGACGGGTAGAGGCTTTTGTAGTCGAGCACCAGAACCGATTCGTACAGTCCTGGTTGCGAATCCATGACAAAACCGCCGGGGCTGGCTTGCGGTGGCTTGCCGCCGAGGTTCGGCGCAACGAAACCCTGTCGGTGCATCAGCGGCATGTACAGGTGCGTGAACGCCGCCACCGAACCGCCCATGCGATCGGCCGGCAAACCGGTGACGCTGGCCCGCTCCAGCAGAAAGGTGAGCAATTCGGTCCTGGCGAAAATCCGCGTGACCAGTTCGCAGTCCTTGAGGTTGTATTTGGCCAGCGCCGGTTTGTCCTCGGCGAACATGCGGTTGATTTCGTCCATGCGCTGGTACGGGTTGTCGATGGACTTGCCCTCGCCGAGCAAGGTTTGCGCGACGTTTTCCAGGCTGAACGAGGGAAAACTCCAGGTCGCCGAACGCAGGGCCTCGATACCGTCGATGATCAAGCGGCCAGCGGCTGAAGCGAAGTAATGGTTGCCGCTGCCGTGTTCACGCCACTGCATTTCCTCGCCGCCACGCCCCAGTTTCAACGGCACCGCCAGGCGTCGGGCGTGTTCGTGAAGCACCCGCAAGTCGAACTGCACGACGTTCCAGCCGATGATCGCGTCGGGGTCGAACCGGGCAAACCAGTCGTTAAGTTTTTTCAGTAGCAGGGTCCGCGAATCGCAGTACTCAAGCTGGAAATCCACCTGGCTGGCGTCGCCATTGGGCGGACCGAGCATGTACACCTGACGCTCGCCGCAGCCTTCCAGGGCAATGGAGTACAACTCGCCTTGGGCGGTGGTCTCGATGTCCAGGGACACCAGCTTGAGGCTCGGCCGGTAGTCCGGATCGGGTTTCATCTGCGCGTCGAGCAGCAGGCCCTCGGCATTCGGCGCGCCACTGAAACGCACCGGTGCGGTGATGAAGCGTTCCATCATGTAGCGTTCCGGTGGGCGTACGTCGGCTTCGAACACCTCGACACCGGCCCGGCGCAGCGCGGCTTCCAGACGCATCAACTGGCCATGTTGCTGGCAGTAAAGCCCGAGGACCGGGCGATGCTCGAAATCCTGCAGGGCCAGGGGCCTGAGCTCGACGTTCTTCTCGTCATGCAAAACGCTTTCGGCGGGCTGACGCTGAGCAGCAGGGATGAACGCCACCGACGGTTGATGAGGCAGGCGGATACGCCGGGGACCGCTGTCGGTCGCCAGCCAGAATTCGACTTCCGTACCGGCCGGGGTGTCGCGCCAATGCCGGGTCAGGACGAAGCCCTGCTGTAGATCCACCACTGCAAACCTCGAAACTGATTCAGAGGGTGATTCTACCCGTCATCAGTCGCGATAGCGCGTTTGCCGCAGGCCTATCAGGCTCGCTCCCACAGGTAAGGTGCTGGCCCGAAATGAGGGGTTTGCCAAAGAAAAACCGCCGAATGACGTTTTTTGCGTGTTATCTGCCGCATTCGCCCTTGCCCTGAACGCTCGCGTCTACGATTCTTCAAGAACAACGACAACACCCGAGTAACCACCATGAAAACCGTCGCCCAACTGCTCAAGCTCAAAGATCAGAAAAATCAGGAAGTGCACCAGATCAAACCCGACCACATGGTGCTCGAAGCGCTGATGAAGATGGCCGAGAAAAACGTCGGCGCCTTGCTGGTGGTGGAAAATGATGAAGTGCTGGGCATCATCAGCGAACGGGACTACGCGCGAAAACTGGTGCTGCACGGCCGCTCTTCGGTAGGCACGCCGGTGCGCGACATCATGGTGTCACCGGTGATTACCGTCGACACCCATCAAACCGTGGAGACCTGCCTGGGCATCATGTCCGATAGACGCCTGCGTCACTTGCCGGTGGTCGAAGGCGGCAAACTGATCGGCCTGCTGTCGATCGGTGACCTGGTCAAGGAAGCGATTGCCGAACAGGCGGAACTGATCAAGCAGCTGGAACAGTACATTCGCGGGGAATAAATCCGGACACCTTGCTTTCCTCCTGTGGGAGCAGGCTCGCTCCCACATTTGGCTTTCAGGGTATTCAGGCCGGCCAATGCCGGGCGAACACCGGTGCCAGTGCCGGGTGGCGGTCGATGCGTTCCAGCCAGGCGAAAAACCCCGGCCGCGCGTTGCGCAAATACTCCCGACTGCCCGCCCATCGCGAGATCACTGCCGCCAGCACATCCAGGCCCCCTGGCTTCTCGCTGCCCAGGTACAACTCGCCCGAGAACTGATCGGCAAACACCTCCCAACTCCAGTGCAGGCGCCGGCGGGCGCCCTCCATGAGGTTCTGCCTGGACGACTCATCCGCCTCGGCCAGCCAGCGTTCGGGGTAATCAATGATGCCGATGGCCGCATAGCAATTGCTGACGATGTACGCCATGCCGCGAATGGCCTGGGCCCGCTCGGCTGGATCCTGCGGCAACAATCCCGATGCGGGAAAGGACAGACCGAGGTGAATCAGGATCGCCGCGCTCTCGGTCAGGACGCCGCCATCGGGTAGCTGCAAGGTCGGGATCTGTTTGAGCGGGTTGAGTTTCTCCAGCGCCTGGGCCGCCTCCGCGGATGCCTCGACATCGATGAAGCGATAAGGAATATCACAGAGTTCAAGGGCAGCTTCGATGGCCGCCGCCCCGGAGTTCTGATAGCCGTAGAGCTGGTACATAAACGTCTCCTTTCACACCGCGATCTCTGCAGTGCCTCATCAATCGTCCCGGCAGAGGAACGCGCCAGCTATCCAGTGTAGAAGCCGCCACCCGTCACACAGCGGCCATCCGACGATCGCACCATCACGCTCACAAGGGGCATGGCGCGTGTCCTATCATTGCCGTCGATGTTCACCATCACGTCAATGAAGTTCTCATAAAAAATCCCCGGCGTAACATCTGCTCCATACCCACCCAATAAGCACCCCGGAGCACACCATCATGAAACGCCAGACCCTCCTCAGCATTGCTTTCTCGGTTTTCGCAGTTAACGCTTTTGCCGCTACCTCTGCTCAACCTGTGGTCGCTGAAGGCGGCTCGGATCGTCTGATTGAAAGCCGTGTGGCCGAGGGTGGTTCGGATCGCCTGCTGGAAAAACGTGTTGCCGAAGGCGGCTCCGACAAGCTCCTGCAAAACCGCGTCGCTGAAGGCGGCTCGGACCGTCTGATCGAAAGCCGCGCCGTCTGAATGCAGTGCTTTACCGCAGGACTCAATGAAAACCCGGCCTCACCCGCCGGGTTTTTTATGCTTTTTTTGCGCCGCGATTACTTCCCGGCCCGCACCATGCAGCGCTGGTAACGCTCATCGACCCGCTTGGCGAACCACGCGGTAGTGAGTTTGCGGGTGATTTTCGGGCTTTGCAGCACGATCCCCGGCAACACTTCACGGGGTAACGGCCGGCCCTCCGCCCGTTCGGCCAGTTCGAAAACCCGCCGATAGAGTTTGCTGTCTTCGAACGCCAGGGTTTTCCCCTCCTCCAGCTGCTCACGGATCGTCGGATTGCGCATGTCCAGTTGCTTGCCGAGGGTGCGCACGGCCAGTTCCGTGGTACCGGGCATGATCGAACCGTAGTTCACCAGATCGCCATCCAGCGCCAACGGGATGCCGGAAGCCCGGCTCACTGCGTTCTGAAACGCGGCGTTACGGCTGGCGTACCAACCCGCGTTGAAATCCGCAAAACGATACAGCGGCTGCGGGTAGCTCACCGGGTACCCAAGCAGATGCGCGATGCCGAAATACATGCCGCCGCGCCGGGTAAACACTTCATGGCGAATCGAGCCCTGCACCGGGTACGGATAGCCCTTGGCCTGCTGTTCGGCAAAATCAATACCGACCTGCATCGGCCCGCCGGTATGCACCGGATTGAAGCCGCCGAACAGTTTTTTTCCCATCGGTACCATGTCGATGAAGTCGTCGAAAATGGCGCTCAGTTCCTTTTCACTGCGCGCGGCATTCAGGCGGTTGCTGTAGCTTTTGCCGTTGGGCGAATCGAGCATTAACGCACCGCTCACCAACAGGCCGGGAATGTGTGCCTTGGCGGCGCGACGGTCGATCTCGTCGCGGGCGATCTTGCCCAGGCCCGGTACTCCCGGATCGACCTGAAAGGTCGACTCCTGTTCAGTCACCGCCAGTACCGAGCACAGGTTTTGCGTGGTCGGTGAGATGTCTTGCGCGGTAAACGCCACCTGGATATCCGTGGCCCACCCCTGGGGGTCAGCAGCCTTGGCCGGCAGCAAACGTACAATCTCGGCCTTCACTTCGGCCGGGCTGCGCGCCGCCGGTTCCTGGGTCCGTTGGCTGCCGCAACCGGCCAATACCAGCAACACGGCGACGCTTGTGATCAATCTGATTTGCATGTCGTTCCATCTAATCCGTTTGTCCGGGCCAACCATACGACCAATGGCAGGTCAGCGGCTACGTCCGTGGCAGTCCGACGGTTGCCGCCCTCCCCGACTGGACCATACTTGATTCACACAGCGAGGAGGACAGGCTCATGCACCGCAGCGATGTGTTGATCATCGGCGCCGGCCCGACCGGGCTGGTCCTGGCGTTGTGGCTGAGCAAACTGGGGGTTCGCGTGCGGATCGTCGACAAAACCTCGGCCCCCGGCACCACCTCCCGGGCGCTGGCCGTCCAGGCACGGACGCTGGAGTTGTATCGCCAACTCGGGCTGGACGACGCCGTGGTGCAACACGGCCATCAAGTAAAGGCCGGCAACTTCTGGGTCAAGGGTGAGCCCGTGGCGCGCCTGCCCCTGTCTCAGATCGGTGAAGGCCTGACCCCCTACTCGTTTCTCGAGATCTTCCCCCAGGACGAACACGAACGGCTTCTGATCGAGCGCCTGGAAGCCTTCGGTATCACGGTGGAACGCAACACCGAACTGGCAGGTTTCGAGCAAACCGCAGACGGCATCACGGCCACGCTGGACCTGCCCGACGGCCAGCAGGAAACCTGCCAGGCCTGTTACCTGGCCGGGTGCGACGGTGCCCGGTCGATTGTGCGCAAGACCCTGGATACCGGGTTTCCCGGCGGCACTTACCAACAGATTTTCTACGTCGCCGACGTGCAGGCCAGCGGCCCGACATTCAACGGCGAACTGCATGTGGATCTCGACGAGGCGGACTTCCTCGCCGTGTTCCCACTGGGAGACAGTGGTCGTGCCCGTCTGATCGGCACGGTGCGCGACGAGCGCGCCGAACACGCCGAGACCCTGCGTTTCGAGGACGTCAGCAGCCGGGCCATCGAGCACATGAAGGTGAAGATCGAGCAACTGAACTGGTTTTCGACCTACCGCGTGCATCATCGGGTGGCGGATCACTTCCGTAACGGCCGGGCGTTTTTGCTGGGCGATGCTGCCCATGTGCACAGCCCGGCGGGCGGTCAGGGCATGAACACCGGTATTGGCGATGCCATCAACCTGGCCTGGAAACTTGCGGCCGTGCTGAGCGGCGGCGCAGAGGCCAGGCTGCTCGACACCTATGAAACCGAGCGCATCGCGTTTGCCCGCAAACTGGTGGCCACCACCGACCGGGTATTTAACTTCGTCACCGCCGAAGGGCGGATGGCCGATTTGCTGCGTACACGCCTGGCACCCTTCTTGATACCGAAAATAACCTCGTTCGAAACCTCCCGCGATTTCATGTTTCGCACGGTGTCGCAGATCACCCTGAATTATCGGGGCATGCCGCTGAGCACGGGCGTTGCCGGGCACGTGCATGGCGGCGACCGCCTGCCCTGGGCCCATGACGGTGAGGGGGATAATTTCGAGTCGCTCAAGTGCCTGACCTGGCAGGTGCATGTCTATGGTGACACCAGCGACGAGATGATCGCCTGGTGCAATGAGCACCATCTACCGCTGCATGTGTTCGACTGGCGGCCGGCGTTCGAAGCCGCGGGCCTGGGGCGCAACGGCTTTTATCTGCTGCGGCCCGATACCTATGTGGCGATTGCCGAGACGTGTGCGGACCCGAAAGTGATCGAACGGTATTTCCGTGATCACGGGATCCGGCCGTTTTTTGGCGGGACCTGATGCAACACAGATCAAAATGTGGGAGCGGGCTTGCTCGCGAAAGCGGAGTGTCAGTCAATGCATCTATCACTGACAC
>NZ_JAHBCX010000038.1:0-58072 GCF_019955895.1 Pseudomonas sp. GL-B-12 | reverse complement strand
GCCAGGCCCGCGCCTACGCCGGCGACACCTACGGCCTGCACCTGCCGCTGATCGCCGGCACCGAAGTGGCCATCGCCTTCGAGCAGGGCGACCCGGACCGCCCCTACATCGCCCACGCCCTGCACGACGATCAGCACCCGGACCTGGTGACCCAGCGCAACGACCACCGCAACGTGCTGCGCACGCCGGCCAACAACAAGCTGCGCCTGGATGACACGCGGGGGCAGGAGCACATCAAGCTCAGTACCGAGTATGGCGGCAAGAGCCAGCTGAACCTGGGGCATCTGGTGGATGGCCAGCGCAAGAAGCGGGGGGAAGGGTTTGAGCTGCGTACGGATGATTGGGGCGCCATCAGAGGCGGCAAGGGTCTTTTCATCAGCGCGGACAAACAGGAGAAAACCAAGGGTGCGCAACTCGACATGGATGCTGCCGTCGCCCAATTGGAAAGTGCCTTGTCGCTGGCGCGTTCCCTCGCCGATGCGGCTCGCGCGGCTGAAACCACCCCCGGCGACACCGCCAGCCAGGAACGGCTCAACCAAGTCCTCGATGGCTTGAAGCAACCGGGTCTGTTGCTGCACGCCCCGGCAGGTATAGGCATGGTCAGCCCGGAGGCGGTGAGCCTGTCCTCGGGAAGCGAAAGCGTGGGCATCGTCGCCGCGCACAACGTCGACCTCAGCGCCGGGCAGAACATCACCGCCACCGCCGAGGACGGCATCAGCCTGCTCGCGCACAGCGCGGACATGCAGCTCAAGGCGGCCAAGGGCAACATCGATTTGCATGCTCTGGAAGGCCTTCTGCACGCCCTGGCGAAGGGCGACATCAAGATTGAGAGCGTGGATGGCCGGGTCCACATCCGCGCTGAGAAAGAGCTGATATTGGAATGCGGAGGGGTCTTTGTCCGCTTGAAAGACGGCGACCTCGATCAGGGCGCCCCCGGCAATATCTATCAACGGGCCAAGCATGTGCAAAAGTTTGGCAGCGCCAGGCTGGATACGCCGGCAACACCCTTACCTGGAGGTTACTCCGGGGAATACGTTCTGAGAGATGAGAGCCAGGCACCGCTGGCGTTTACCCGCTACCGGATCACCACTGAACAGGGCGAAGTGTTTAACGGCGTAACCGACAAGGAAGGGCGGACCATGAGCGCTCATACCTTATTGCCGGGTGGGCTGAAGATTGAGTTTCCAGCGTCCGAGAAATGGATCAGTTTTACTGCACCATCTGATATGAATTATCAAGGTTTGAAGTGCAGTGCCACGATGGATGATGGAACAGTGCTTCTAAGTGAGTTTGATAGTGAAAATAAAGCGAATTTTTATTCGTTTGTTGGAGAGGTTTGTATCAAATTTGAAGTCGAGGATCTGAATCGAGAGGGGCGTGATTCCAGTGGTGCCGAGAAATTACTGCGAATGTTGGTGGAGTAACTGTTATGGATAATTTTTATCGTAATTACTTGGCTCAAAAAAGCCATCCCATTGATGACGATGTATTAAATAAGGCTGTTGAAAGCTTTGAAGGGGTTGCTCTGAAGTTTTCTAACGATTTTTTAAATGATGCGCGGCAGCGCGAAAACTACAATCGAAATGTCAGAAGAGTCAAGGTGGAGGTTTTAAACCAAGTAAGGTCTGGAAGTATCTCGGTGAAGGAAGCAGCGGAGTTTTGCTACGAGGCGCGAAATAAAATAATGGCGGAGATTCGTGCCAATACATCGGTCCATGGGTTGGCTATTGCGGAGAAGAAGAAATTCGTTGCTCCTGCCTTGGAGGAGATATTGAACCGGAAGACTGAGGAGAAGTTTGGTAAAAAATTTATAGATCTGAGTCAGGCGCAAAAAAATTCAGTGTACTATGAAATCGTTGAGTCTTCGGCAAGGCCGAATATAAAGTTTAACACTGTAAATAAAGTGCTAAAGGTATCAGGGAAGGTTTTGATTGTTGTGACTATCGCCCATGCGACTTATGTAATTGCCAATGCAGATAATAAACCCAAGGAAGCTATTAAGCAGGGTATTACCATAGGCGGTGGATTGGCGGGAGGAGTATTGGCAAGCATGGCTGTATCTACGATCTGTGGACCTGGCGCGCCGTTCTGCGCAATCGGTTTAATGCTGGCAGGCGGGGCTGCGTCTGGCTGGGTGGCTTCGGAAATCGCAGACTCCCTTGATGATGAACTAGAGGAGTTTACAAGGTGGCAGATCAACTGAACGAAAAACTTTGGTTGGCTTTGTCGGGTGCGTTTGTTGATAGTGAGATTGACTACAGATATATCGCGAGTATCGCAAAAAATTACCCTTTGTCGGATGTCGAGTACGCGTTTTTTGAAAGAGTTGCGCCCGTGTGTATTTACAATCTGCTGGCACCAGTGCCTCCGGTCTGCTGGTTCTTCAATGAGGATCAGCTTTTACGCGATATCGAGTTGTTGATAAAGAAGAGACTCAGTAGAGGTGTCGCGAGTAAGGCGGTTGCCCCGGTTCAACGGTGGTTTATTCGGTTGGTTTGTAAGGGTGTCTGGGCTGGAATTAAAGCTGAAATAGAGCGGGCAAAAGCTGACTGAAGGACTACGTCGAGTGAGAATAAAGTGGCTTTATTGTTCTGTGGGTAGGATGGATGTTTTTTAAATTTTCCGGGTCGGTTGTCTCAAATTTTTCCACTAAAAAGGGAGCGCAGGATAATTCGGAATGGGCCTTCAATATTTGGCAAAAGATCATTAAACGGAACAAACGGGGCCAAAAAGCCCAGGCCTCGCCCATAGCTCCCATCATCGAGTTCTATTTCGGCGAATCCGACATGTCGGACCTCGACTGATGCGCCGGGTCTTGTTGCTGACATGTCTGCTGCTGGTCGCCGAAATCGTCCCGCTGCCACCCGCGCCGTTGCCATCCTGGGACGGTAAGCTCCAATGGCTCGAAGAACGCCTGGCCAATGTCCCCCCTGAAAAACCCAGCGAAGAGCTGATCAACCAACTGGCCAAAGCCAAGCTTCTCGACCCGGCCACGGGGCAGGGTCTACCGGGATCGCCTGCATTCAGCCAATCTCATTTGTCGGCACCGAACTGCCATAGCGGCCAAGCCTGTCCGGTGAGTGGATACTGGAAGGTGGGCTGGCTTCCCCGCCATCACTCAGTAGACAGGAGCGTCGCTCGGTATTTCGAACAGGGCGAGATCTTGCCGACACAACTGGTCCAGCGCTACCAGATGCGCACTTGGCCCTTTTCCGACAGGATCACACGACACGAACAAGCGGTTGAATGGTACCTGCTCGGGTGATGGACCACTTTGAAGGAGCGACCGCAGGCTGCGATATTTTCATTTGGGATGTCGTTACAATCGGCTCTTTTCCCCCTGGAGCAGACTTCCATGAGCGTTTCCCACCGCCGTCCGGTTCCCTTGTCCAAGGCCTATCGTCTGCT
The DNA here is from genome assembly GCF_019955895.1 of Pseudomonas sp. GL-B-12. Lineage (NCBI taxonomy): Bacteria > Pseudomonadati > Pseudomonadota > Gammaproteobacteria > Pseudomonadales > Pseudomonadaceae > Pseudomonas > Pseudomonas sp. GL-B-12. The sequence goes on along the minus strand of NZ_JAHBCX010000038.1, from coordinate 54,664 downwards.
CAATCATGGCCCGACCGTGCTGGTCAGTGCAGCCCACGGTGGTCAGCGTAATATCATGGCGGCAGCCTGGGCCATGCCACTAGATTTCGAACCACCGAAAATTGCCGTGGTGCTGGACAAGTCCACCTGGACTCGCCAGCTGCTGGAAGCCTCGGGCACCTTTGTGCTGAACGTGCCTTGCGCCACCCAAGCCGACATTGTGCAGACCGTCGGTTCGACCTCCGGCCTGGAATTGACCCGGGGCCAGGGGCGCGACAAGTTTGAGACCTACGACTTGCAGACCTTCACCGGCGAGTCGGTCGATGCACCGATGCTAGAAGGCTGCGTGGCCTGGCTGGAATGTCGTCTGTTGCCTGAGCCGAACAACCATCAACAGTACGATCTGTTCCTGGCCGAAGTGATCGCAGCCCAAGCCGACGAGCGCGTGTTCAGCGAAGGTCGCTGGCACTTCGAGGGGCATGATGCGCTGCGCACCTTGCACCACGTGGCGGGCGGGCATTTCCTGAAGATCGGCGATCCGGTGGATGGCAAGCACTTGCAGGTTTGAGCCGGTCCGGGCTCATATCCACAGATCATTCTCGGCCGTGCGTTCGCCACCTTCACTGCCGGTATTGAGCACGCCCTTGGGTTCGATCAGCAGGAGTTTCACCTCCTGCTCGGCACAGGGTTTGTGCTCGACGCCCTTGGGCACCACGTACATTTCCCCGGCGTTCACCAGCACGTGGCCATCGCGAAAGTCGATGCGCAGCCGGCCTTCGAGCACGATGAAGGTTTCGTCGGTATCGAGGTGGTCGTGCCAGATAAAGTCCCCCAGCAGCTTCACCACCTTGAACTGGTAGTCGTTCATTTCGGCGATGACCCGGGGCGACCAGTGGGAATCGATCCAGCTGATTTTTTCAGCGAAGTTCAGGCTTTCGTAAGCGTTCATGAAACAGCTCTCGCGGTGGTTGGTGAACCCACGATAGCCAGCGACTCCATGCGCTTCTTGTACGATTGTGCGTGGCTCAACGGCGCTGCATGTTGATCCAGCGGGCCGGTGACAGGCCGTAGGTTTTGCCGAATTGCCGCGTCATGTGGCTCTGGTCGGTGAAGCCTGCGATCAGCGAGGCACTGACCAGGCTCTGACCCTGAATCAACAGCGCACGGACCATGTCCAAGCGGCGCATGGTCAAGTAGCGGTAGGGGCTGGTGCCGAACAACAGGCGAAAATCCCGGGACAGGCTCCAGCGATCCCGACCACTGTGTTGCGCCAGTTCATCCAGGGTCACGGTGCGATCCAGGGTACCGTGGATGTATTCCCGCGCACGCTGCGCGGCCACGTAATCGAAACCCGAGCGTTTGCCCGGCGCGCCGGAAGCCGTGCTCATGGCCTGCGCCAGATCGAACAGCGCGTCCTGTTCTTCCAGCGGGTCGAGCGGGCAATCCAGGCTGCGCAGCAACGCGCCCGTGGCGGCGAACAGGCGGGGATCGTTCGACAGCCCGGTCTTGATGAATGGCAGCGCTTGCCCGCCGAGCATCTGCTGGATCAGCGCCGGTTCGATGTACATCATCCGGTACTGGAAACCGGACTCGGTGCCGGCCTCGCCATCGTGGGCTTCGTCCGGGTGCAGCACGATCGTTGCGCCCGGCAGGCTGTGACGCCATCCGCCGCGATACTGAAAGCTCTGCACCCCGGCCAGGGTGTGGCCAATGGCATAGGTATCGTGGCGGTGAAGGTCGTAGCCATGGCCGGCAAAAAACGCCTCGAAACGCTGCAGCCCGCCGACATCGGGCGCGCGAAGGAACCAGTCATTGCGAGGCGGACGCTTGGTCATGGTGATGATCGTCTTGAGCTTGATGCGCAACACGGTAACCCAGCCAGCGGTTCGCTGTCTTCTGATCGGAAGGCGGCTTGTCCGCTAGAAAACCAAGGGCAAATACTGCACTGTGGGGCGCATTCGCTACAGGTTGTTTTTTATTTGTCAGGATGAGGCCAGGTCATGAGCAAGCTGCGCGTGGGGATCATTTTCGGAGGCCGTTCGGCCGAGCATGAGGTGTCGTTGCAGTCGGCGAAAAACATTGTCGATGCGCTGGATCGTTCACGCTTCGAGCCGGTGCTGATCGGCATCGACAAACAAGGCCACTGGCACCTCAACGACCCTTCCAACTTTTTGCTGAACCAGGAAAACCCGGCGCTGATCGCCCTCAATCAGTCCAATCGCGAACTGGCCGTGGTGCCGGGCAAAGCCAGTCAGCAACTGGTGGAAACTTCCAGCCAGGAAATGCTCGGTCACGTCGATGTGATCTTCCCGATTGTCCACGGCACCCTCGGAGAAGACGGTTGCCTGCAAGGCTTGCTGCGCATGGCCGATCTGCCGTTTGTCGGCTCCGATGTGCTCGGCTCGGCTGTGTGCATGGACAAGGACATCAGCAAGCGCCTGCTGCGCGATGCCGGCCTGGCCGTGACGCCGTTCGTGACATTGACCCGCGCCACGGCGGCGCGCACCGGGTTTGCCGAGGTGCGGGGCAAGTTGGGTTTGCAGCTGTTCGTCAAACCGGCGAACCAGGGCTCTTCCGTGGGCGTGAGCAAAGTCACCGACGAGGCTGAGTACCGCGCAGCGGTGGAGCTGGCCTTGAGTTTCGATACCAAGGTGTTGATCGAATCTGCCGTCAGCGGCCGCGAGATTGAATGCGCGGTGCTCGGCAATGAAGACGCCATCGCCAGTGGCTGCGGCGAGATCGTGGTGCGCAGCGGGTTCTATTCCTACGACAGCAAATACATCGACGACAAGGCCGCTGAAGTGGTAGTGCCAGCCAATATCAGCGTCGAGGTCAGCGAGCGCATTCGCGCCCTGGCCGTCGAGGCATTTCAGGTACTGGGCTGCTCCGGCCTGGCCCGCGTCGATGTGTTCCTGACCGACAGCGGCGAAGTGCTGATCAACGAAATCAACTCGCTGCCCGGCTTCACCCGCATTAGCATGTACCCGAAACTGTGGCAGGCCACCGGCATGACCTACAGCGAGCTGGTGACGCGACTGATCGAGCTGGGGCTGGAAAAGCACCAGGTTCGACAGGGGTTGAAGATCAGTCGATAAGCGGAGTTCTGCATCGTCCGTATTATCGGTGGGTATGATTGCAAGAGCTGCCCCTGATCAAACGTGCTTGACCGGTTTGATCAGGCTCTGGGCGGGTATCCCGAACAGCTCGTGCAGTTTCCAGATCATCGGAAGCGTCAACGCTCGCTTGCCATTGAGTACTTCATAAACACGATTTGTGCAGCCGATGGCGGGTGCAAGATCGGCGGCGGACAACCCGGACTGCTCCATTCTGAACTTGATCGCATCGATAGGATTGGGTAAGTCGACCGGGAAGTGCTTCGACTCAAACGACTCGATCAGCGTAATCATGATGTCAAAGTAATCTCCCTCGGGAGTGCCAATCTCTGGTTCATTCTCAAACAGTGCAGAGACGCTCTTGAGAGCGGCGCGGTAATCCTCTTCGGTGTGAATCGGGTGAATGTTCATGGGTTACACCATTTCGGCGTTATCAGCGTCGACCGTGTCGTACTGCTTGTGAGTGCCGACAAATTTTATGTGCATGGCGTGGAAACTCTAACCAGGACGCAAATACTTGTGGGTAGGAAAAAGCAGCGGGATCGAGGCGACCTGGACTCTTTACCAATAAAAAGGGCCTACCCACCAGTAAGCCCTTTCTCATCCCTGCGTACGTCTCAATCCCCCAGCGCTTGCCCCTCACGCCGCGGATCGGCCCCGCCTGTCAGCGACGCTTTGCCTTGGGCGTCCTTGACCCGAACAATCGCCTGGGTGCCGCTGGTCATGTCGATCTCGCTCACGCTGTGCCCTTTGTCTTTCAGCGCCTGAATCAGCGTCGGGCTGAACTGTCCGAGCTCCAGTTCGGTCGGGCCGTTGCGGCTGCCGAAGTTGGGCAGGTTGATTGCGGCTTGCGCATCGAGGTTCCAGTCGAGCAGGCCGATGGTGGATTTGGCCACGTATTCGATAATTTGCGAGCCGCCGGGGGAACCGACGGTAGCAAGGAATTCGCCGCTCTGGCGGTCGAAGATCAGGGTCGGGGCCATGGAGGAGCGCGGGCGTTTGCCGGGTTCGACGCGGTTGGCGACTTTTTGCCCGTTTTCCTCGGGGATGAACGAGAAGTCGGTCATCTCGTTGTTGAGCATGAAACCCTGAACCATGATGTGCGAGCCGAACGCCGACTCGATGGTGGTGGTCATCGACACGGCGCCGCCTGCATCATCGACGGCCACCACTTGCGAGGTGGAAATCCGCAGCGGCGAACGGTCCGGCGCATAGGCCACCTGAATGCCCGGCGGAGTGCCGGGTTTGGCCGTGCCCATGCTGCGTTCTCCAATCAGGGCGGCGCGGCTGGCGAGGTAGGTCGGGTCGACCAGACCCTTGACCGGCACGGGGACGAAGTCTGTGTCGGCGACGTACTGAGCGCGGTCGGCGTAGGCCAGGCGTTCGGCTTCAGAGATCAGGTGCACGGCTTGCGGGTCGGGCTCGATGCCGGCCGGGGCCGTGGTCTTGACCGGTTTCAGCGGTGCCAGCGCCAGACGTTTATCGCGAGTCTCCAGGGCTTGCAGCGTGCCGAGGATCTGCGCCACGGCGATTCCCCCCGACGATGGCGGCGGCATGCCGCAGACTTGCCAGCGCTTGTAGTCGGTGCACAGCGGCGCGCGCTCCTTGGCCTGGTAGTTGGCGAGGTCGGTCAGGGACAGGCTGCCAGGGTTGACGTGACCCTGCACCTTGGCCGCGATTTCCTCGGCGACCGGGCCTTTGTACAGGGCATCCGGGCCTTCATCGGCGATGCGTTTGAACACGGCGGCCAGTGCCGGGTTCTTCAAGTTTGTGCCGGCGGCTTTTGGGCTGCCATCGGCATTGCGAAAGTAAGCCATCATCTCTGCTGAACGCGGCATGGACGAATCCGCGGCGATCAACTGGTGCAGGCGTGGCGAAATGGCGAAGCCTTGCTCGGCGAGCCGGATGGCCGGTTCAAACAGCTGCGTCCAGGGCAGGCGTCCGTGTTTTTGATGGGCCAGTTCCAGAGCGCGCAGCACGCCGGGCGTGCCCACCGAGCGACCGCCAATCTGCGCCTGGGTGAACCCCATCGGTTGTCCGTTGGCTTGCAGGAAAAGCTTCTCGGTGGCGCCGGCCGGGGCGGTTTCACGGCCGTCGTAAGTGCGCACGGTTTTGCCATCCCAGAGTACGATCAATGCGCCACCACCGATGCCCGAAGACTGTGGCTCGACCAGCGTCAACACCGCTTGCATCGCAATCGCGGCATCGATGGCCGAGCCGCCCCGGCGCAGCATTTCCCGTCCGGCTTCGGCTGCCAGCGGGTTGGCCGCCGCGGCCATGTATTTTTCGGCGTGTTGGGTGCGCAGGTCGGTGCGAAAACCGGAAGCGCTTTCCGGTGCGAGCGGCAGGGTCGGGACTGAAGCGTTATTGCACGCGCCCAGGGTCAAGGCACTGGCGAGCAGAACCAGGGCTGGCAGGCGATAGCGGCGCAAAGGGAAGGTTGAGAACACGTGGGGTACTCCGTCCGTTGGATCTACGATCAATGGACTTTATCGGCCGACCGGGAGGGAAGCAAACCGGGTCCTGCGGCTCCGATGTTTTTGTCCTTCATCAATGGCAGGATTTTCTGTAGGGTCGTTGCCAACAAACAGGCCAGAAGATCAACAAGAGGCAAACATGCAAACCGAGTTCCCCACCCAGCCCAGCTATAGCACCCAGCGTGAACAGTTCCTGGCCGCAGCGACCACGGCAGGCGCAACGCTGACGGAATATCCACACCCGCTCAAAGGACCGTTCGGCGAGCCCCTGAGTACCGATGTGGCGGTGCTGGGTGATCCGGGCGCCAAGCGGCTGCTGATCGCGTTGAGCGGCACTCACGGGGTCGAAGGCTTCTACGGCTCGGGCTGCCAGATCAAATGGCTGCAGGAGTTGGGCAAGCGTTCCCTGCCAACGGATGTCGCCGTGGTCATGATCCATGCCATCAACCCTTGGGGTATGGCGTGGTTGCGCCGGGTCAACGAAGACAACATCGACCTGAACCGCAATCATCTGAACTTTCAACGCCCGCTGCCAGACAACCAGGCCTACAACGCCCTGCATGAAATCTATGCCTGCCCGCAGTTGCACGGTCCGGAGCGCGATCGTGCCGATGCCTTGCTCGACGAGCAGATTTGCCTGCACGGCTGGTCGGCGGTGATGTCGATTGTCGAGGGCGGTCAGCATGCTCATCCCGACGGCCTGTTTTTCGGCGGGCTGGCGCCGAGCTGGTCGAACCGCACGCTGCACAAAATCGTGCAAAAGCATATGGCCCATGCCGAGGTCGCCATGTGTTTCGACTTGCACACGGGCGCTGGCGAGTACGGTCATCCGATGTTGTTGACCATCACCGAGTCCGCCTATCCGGCGCTGTCGGATGCGCAGGCGATTTATGGCCCGTGGCTCTACAGCCTGCAAACCGGTGCCGACACCGTCAGCGAAACCGGCGTGGCGGCAACGGCCACCGGCTACACCTCGCAGGCGCTGATCAATGCGCTGCCGCAGGCGCGGCTGATGCCGTTTGTCATCGAGTGCGGGACTTACCCGGGGCCGGACGTTCACCGTCATCTGCGCGATGACCACTGGCTGCATCTGCACGGCAACCCGAATGACGCAACAGGGCGCGGGATCAAGCTGAATCTGCTTGAGCAGTTCTATCCCGCCGACAGCGATTGGCAGGCGATGGTCTGGCTGCGCACCTGGCAGATCTGGGAGCGGGCGTTGTCTGCATTGCCGACGGCATAAGGTTCAAGGGGAAGCTGTATGGTTTCCAGCGGGTAAGGTTTTCGAGGGTCAAGCTACTTTGTCTGGATGCAGTGTTTGGCTATCCATGGAAATCCGGACTGCGTCATGACGCCAGAACTCGCGATCGCAATCAAGAATCTGTCCATGCTGATCATAGTTGACGCGAATTATCATTAACAGCGGACTGCCTTCTGGCAGATTGAGATAGTTCGCCACGCTGGCCTGCGCCGCGGTCGGGTAAATATCAAAAGTGGCGCGGCCGCAATGGATGTCATAGTGTTTTCGGTAAATCAATGTCAGCGACTGAGTCAGGTCCAGTTTCAATATGTCCGGGAAAAACTCTGGTTTCAGATAATGTTCTACAAACATCACGGGGCGCCCATCGACTGAGCGTAGACGACGTATACAGTGCAGCATGCTTAACGGCAGCACCGCCAACTTCAGGCATAACTCCGGGCTCGCCAATTCCGTACTGGTGGAAATGACCTGTGTGAGTGCCTTGCGCCCCTGACTTTCGACCATCTGGTGGAACAGCGAATTTGTGAAGGGGTTGTACACCAGTCGGGGTGGGGTAACAAACCAGCCGCGCCTGCTTTCCCGATAGATCGATCCTTCCGCTTCCATTCTTTGCAGGGCTTCTCTGAGCGTGATGCGGGTTGTGGAAAACAGGTCGCTGAGCTCTCGTTCGGGAGGGAGCTTGCTACCGGACGCCAGAGTGCCATTGATGATTTGCGTTGCCAGGGCGTGATAGATGGTGGCAGCTTGAGTGGTTATTTTTTCTGTCACGGTGATGGTCTGGATGATTTTTGAGCGCTGATATTATCCCAGTTCATCATTTCATTACCTTTACGAGACTCAACTGTCTCTCTTCGGGCACACCTCGCCCACTATCCCTCTGACGATTGATCACCCGGAGCGGGTGCTCAGACCGTCGTCCGCGCCTGCGCTCTGGTGCCGATTACCTTCGTTGTTTCTGGTCGTGCCGGGCGCGTGAATGAGCGTGGCATCGACAGACAATCCCTGGCGCAACGACAGCTCTGTTCTATCCCGGCCAAGTGCTTAACGCCTATTCAATTGCATCAGGGGGCTGAGTCGGAGCGTCTCAAGTGTCACATTTCGGTCATTTCTTATGGGTAGCATCCAGTTTCCGCCCAAATCTGGTCTATACCACACGGCTATCCCATGAAAAAAATACTGATTACGAGTTTGCTTGCAGGTGCCTTGTCGATTGCAGTTTCCAGTGCGTACGCGCAGTCGGAGCTGGATGCTTTAGTCGCCGCAGCCAAAAAAGAAGGCGCGGTCAATAGTTTGGGTATGCCGGATAACTGGGCAAACTGGAAAGATACCTGGGCTCAGATCACGCAAACATATGGCCTGGTACATCAGGACACCGACATGAGTTCGGGGCAGGAAATCGCAAAATTCGAAGCTGAAAAATCGAACGCATCAGGCGATATCGGTGACGTTGGCCAATCTTTTGGCCCGATTGCCGTCAGGAAGGGCGTTACCCAGGCCTACAAGCCGACCACCTGGGACGAAATTCCGGCTTGGGCCAAGGACGCAGACGGTCATTGGATGGTGGCTTACAGCGGGACCATTTCCTTCATCAGCAACAACAAGCTGGTCAAAAATCCGCCTAAGAACTGGGGCGATTTGCTCAAAGGCAACTACAAGGTGACGGTTGGCGAAGTGGGCGTCTCGGCGCAAGCCAATAGCGCTCTGCTGGCGGCGGCGATTGCCAATGGCGGCAACGAAAAGAACTTGCAGCCTGCGTATCAGTTATTTGCAGAGTTGGCTAAACAAGGGCGGCTCTCCATGACCGATGCGAATATCGCCAACATGGAAAAAGGTGAAGTGGAAGTTGCCCTGTTATGGGACTTCACGTCATTGAGCTATCGCGACAAGATCGATCCATCCCAGTTCACGGTATCCATTCCAACTGACGGTAGTGTGAGTGCCGGTTATTCAACCCTCATCAACAAATACGCACAGCATCCGAACGCCGCCAAGCTGGCGCGTGAATACATCTTCAGCGATGCAGGCCAGATTAACCTGGCGCGTGGTTATGCGCGTCCGATTCGCAACAACGTCGTCCTGCCACAGGATGTAAAGGACAAGATGCTGTCGGCTGAACAGTATCGCAACGCCAAACCGATCCAGGATTTCGCGGCTTGGGAGACAACCACCAAGGCCATACCGCGGCAGTGGCAAGAACAAGTCATGATTTATAACAAGTAACTCCACCCGCGTTAGTTCGCTTCTAAAAACCTGCTGCGCGACTTGGGTCGTTCGCTACGGTTTTTAGAAGTGAGCATTAGAGCAGAGAGCAGGGTAATGGTCGCACTAAGGTTTGCGCCGGCCATATTTCGCGCTCGTTTATCAAAAACCATGTAACACGGAATGGCTAGCTGTATGACTTCTGCATCGAATCCACTGGCAATACCAGTGACTCTCGACACCCGGCATTACCCACGCTTTCGCCACTGGCGGGCGGCGCTGGTTCTATTGCCTTTGTTATGTGTGTTGGCGCTGTTTTCACTGGCACCGACAGCCTGGCTGCTGATCAACAGTGTGCAGGTTGATGGCGCATGGTCGCTGGCGAATTTCAGTGAAATCCTGCATTCCCCGTTTTACCGGCAGGCCTTTGGTAACAGCCTTTGGGTTTCCGTCTGCTCCAGCTTGATCGGATTAGCCATCGCGCTGGTGGTCGCCGCTTCATTGAAGCGGGTGGATTGCGCGCTACGTGATATGACGGTGGCATTCACCAATATGGCCAGCAATCTAAGTGGGGTGTCATTGGCATTCGCCTTCATTATCGTGATGGGAACTAATGGCGCCGTGACCTTGCTCTTGCGGCGATGGGGTTTGCTGGCTGATTTCAATCTATACACGCAGACCGGTCTGACGCTGATTTACAGCTATTTCCAAATACCGCTAGCGGTGTTGTTGCTCTATCCAGCCTTTGATGCGCTGCAAGATGATTGGCAAGAGGCAGCCTCTTTGCTGGGTGCCAGCCGTGCCAGTTACTGGCGCCTGGTTGCGTTGCCGGTGTTGCTGCCGGCGGTACTCGGCACTTTCATATTGTTGTTGGCTAATGCCATGGGGGCGTATGCCAGTGCGTATGCACTGATGACCTCCAACTACAACCTGGTCACCATCCGCATTTCCAGCCTGGTCGCCGGGGACATTTCCCTGGAACCGAATCTGGCGGCAGCACTGTCCGTGCTTCTGGTGGCGATGCTGGTGCTCGTGGCGATGGTCAACCAGCTCTTGATGAAGAGAAGCTACCATGCACACTAACCGTTATCACCAGTTCGTGCTGTATGGCGTGATGGCCCTGCTCAGTGTCCCTGTTCTGGCGACCCTGGTGTATTCATTTTCCCAGCACTGGGGGGCAACCATATTGCCCGACGGGCTGACGTTCGACTGGTACCTCAAGTTGTGGCAAGAGCCGCGGTTCTTGAGTGCATTTAGCCACTCCCTGTTGATTGCACTGGGCACATTGGTCTTCAGCACAGTGGTCATCGTGCCTGCCGCATTTGTCGTGTTCCATTATTTCCCGAATCTGGATCGTTGGATGAACATCCTGATCCTGATCCAGTTCGCGGTGCCGCCTGTGGTCTCGTCTGTGGGCTTGTTACAGATTTATGCCGATGGCCCGCTTCCACTGATCGGTACGCCGTGGGTATTGATCGGGTGCTATTTCACGATTGTCCTGCCGTTCATGTACCGGGCACTCGCCAACGGTCTGCAAGGGCTGAACGTGCGTGACCTGATGGATGCGGCGCACCTGCTAGGGGCAAGCACTCCCGCCGCTTTTTTGCGGGTGATCTTGCCGAATATCCGCAAGGGCCTGATGGCCGCTTTGTTTCTCTCGTTCTCCTTCCTGCTGGGCGAGTTCGTGTTCGCCAACATATTGGTGGGCAGCCGTTACGAAACCTTGAACGTCTATCTCTATTCCGTGCGCTCCACCAGCGGCCATTTCATGAGTGCCGTGGTGATGAGCTATTTCATATTTACGCTGGGCGTGACCTGGATTGCCACCCGCTTGAGTCGATAGGACTGTGCGATGAATTATCTTGAAGTATCCAACTTGTCAAAATACTACGGCAAGGGCTCGGGCAAGACCCGCGTGTTTGACGACATCCATTTCAATATCAAAGAAGGCGAACTGGTGACCCTGCTTGGCCCCAGTGGCTGCGGCAAGTCGACCTTATTGCGCTGCATCGCCGGTTTGACTGATGTCGATAGCGGTCAGATCCAGGTGGCGGGAAATAACATTACCCATGTTGCTCCGCAAAAACGTGGTATCGGCATGGTCTTCCAGAGCTATGCGTTGTTTCCGAATCTGACGGTGATGGGCAATATTGCCTTCGGCCTGAAAATGCAGGGCGTCTGTGTCGATGAAGCCTTCCAGCGCGTGACCGAAGCGGTGCGCCTGGTTGAATTGCAGGGGCACGAAAACAAATTCGTGAGTCAGCTCTCCGGCGGCCAGCGTCAGCGTGTCGCCCTGGCGAGGGCATTGGTGGTGCGGCCACGCATCCTGTTGCTGGATGAACCACTGTCGGCACTGGATGCGCGCATCCGCAAGAACCTGCAGGAGGAGATCAGGCGGATTCAGTCGCAGCTGAAACTGACGACTATTTTCGTGACCCACGATCAGGAAGAAGCGCTGATGTTGTCCGACCGCATCATTGTCATGGATGGCGGTCGCATCGTGCAGGAAGGGAGCGCCGAGACAATCTACACCCGTCCCGCCAATGGGTTTGTCGCGCGCTTCATGGGCAGCTACAACCTGCTGGATGCCCGTCAGGCGGAACAACTGCTTGGCCTGCGCATACAAGGACAACTGGCAATCCGGCCAGAAGCGATCCATGTGGCGCAAGCCGGCCGCAGCTATGGCTCACATCTGGGTGCACCGTGCCGCGCCACGGTCCGTCACCATCAGCTGCTCGGCAACGTCATTCGTTACCACGTCGATGCGCAAGGCTGCTCGTTGATGGTCGATATGCTCAATCGCAGCTCAGGGTCTTTGCTGCCGGCAGGCGCGCCGCTCGATCTGCTGTTCAATCGTGAAGAACTGCAGGAGGTCGCATGACGGTTTTGGCTATTTTTGATATGGACGAGACCCTTATCGATTGCGATAGCTCCAGTCTCTGGCTGCGCTATCTGGTGCAGCATGGTGTGGCCGCAGCCGACATGCTGGTCACCGAGCAGGCGATGATGCAAGCCTATCATCTGGGCGAACTCTCCATGGCGCAGTACATGGACTTTACGCTCCAACCGTTGTCTGGAGTGGCCGTCAGCGAAGTGGAGCGATGGGCAGATGACTTTGTTTCCAGCATCGTTGCTCCCCGCATATATCCAGCCGGACGTCGGCAAATCGAGTGGCATCGCCAACAGGGAAACCAGCTATTGATCATCTCCGCGACGGCTGACTTTATCGTGCGCCGTGTCGCGACCATGCTGGGCGTGGACGAGGTGATCGCCATCGAGCTTGAACAGGAAGGCGACAGTTTTACCGGCGCGACTAAAGGGATACTCAGTTTTCGGGAAGGCAAGGTGGAGCGCTTGCAGGCGTGGCTGAAGCACCGTGGCAACAGCTTGCAAGGCAGCTATGGCTACAGTGACTCGGTGAATGATTTGCCGCTTTTACATGTGGTCCAGCATGCGTGTGTCGTCAACCCCGCGCCAGCGTTGAAACAGGTCTCGGACCAGCATCAATGGCGACAGTATGACTGGCAGTTGGCGCAAGATGAGCACCGCGTCGCGGGTTAATCCAGTCGCGCTTTGATGCATTATTGCGCCACAAGGCAGCGGGCCTGCCGGTACCTCGGCTAACCCAGGATTTATCATGAGCCGCCATGGGGATGCGCTTCCAGGCAGAGGCCTTGTTCGTCATAAAGGCGGCAGGCCTTGTCCGGTTGCCGCAAAACCTTGTGCGAATTGGGCAGCAGCGGTAGCCGCGACCTGAAACATGCAAGCAGGCAGACACGAAGGCAAGGGCTGTTCCGGGTACATGGTGCGACAAAACAAATGCCCCAGACACAAGAAAGCCCGCACTAGGCGGGCTTCTTGAGGTTGTTTAGAGACTCATGGAGACATCTGTAAACAGGTACTTGGTGGCTACACAGGGACTTGAACCCCGGACCCCAGCATTATGAATGCTATGCTCTAACCAACTGAGCTATGTAGCCAAGTGGCGCGCATTATTCACCGGTAACGGGGATGCGTCAAGCATAAATCTAAAATATTTCTCTGCGCTTTCAACCGTTTATCAAAATCTATCCTCTGAGCAGTGGCGAAGGGCAGCGCTGGAACCAGCGGCTGGCCTGTTCGTACGCGTGCGCCAGTTGCAGGACAGCGAAGTCGGCCTGGTGTCTGCCGATGATTTGCAGGCCCATGGGCAGACCATTCTGGTTGAAGCCCACTTGCACGTTAGCCACCGGGCAGCCGGACAAGGTGCCGGGAATCACCACCTCCATCCAGCGGTGATAAGTGTCCATGGTCACGCCTTCGATGGAGGCAGGCCACGGTCGGGTTTTATCGAACGGGAACACCTGGGCGCTGGGCAGCAGCAGGTAGTCGTATTTTTCGAATAGCCTGGAGATCGCCCGATACCAGTCGCTGCGCGTCACCGAGGCGGCAAACACGTCGGTGGCCGAGAGTTTCAGGCCGTTTTCCACTTCCCAGCAGGCTTCCGGTTTCAACAGCGCACGTTTTTGCGGGTCGGCATAGGTCGCACCCAACGAGCCGGCGACCATCCAGTGGCGCAACGTCCGCCAGCTGCTCCATAGCTTCTCTGGCGCGAATTCGGACTGAACGGGCTCAATGTGGCAACCCAGGCTTTCGAAGTCGGCAAAGGCCTTCTCGCACAGCGAGAGGATGCCTTGCTCCATCGGCAGGTAGCCGTTGAAGTCGCCGAGCCAGCCCAGACGCACGTCTTTGAAGTCTCGATCCAGCGGTGCGGCAAAGGCGCTACCGGGCTCGGCAATGGACAGTGGCGCCCGCGCATCGGCCCCGGCCTGCACCGACAACAGCAACGCTGCATCGCGCACGCTGCGAGCCATGGGGCCTTCGTAGCCGAGTTGGTCGATAAACAGGTCGGCACTGTCATCGAAGGGCACGCGGCCCTGGGACGGACGGAAACCGAAGATGTTGTTGAAGGCCGCCGGGTTGCGCAGCGAGCCCATCATGTCGCTGCCGTCGGCCACCGGCACCAGGTGCATCGCCAGCGCTGCCGCCGCGCCGCCGCTGCTGCCGCCGGCGGTCTTGCTCGGGTCGTAGGCGCAACCGGTCGCGCCGAACAGCGGGTTATAGCTTTGCGAGCCGAGGCCGAATTCCGGGGTGTTGCTCTTGCCGATGATGATCGCGCCCGCGGCCTTGATCCGCTCGACCATGATGCCGTCGCGCTCGGGGATGAAGTCCTTGTACAGCGGCGAACCCAGCGTGGTGCGGATGCCACGGGTCAGGGACAAGTCCTTGATGGCGTGGGGCAGGCCGTGCATCCAGCCACGGTATTGGCCTTTCGCCAGTTCGGCGTCGCGGATATCGGCCTGGGCCAGCAGGTCTTCTGGCGCTTGCAGGCTCACCAGCGCATTGACCAGCGGGTTGAAGCGTTCGATATGGGCAAGATAAGTCTGCATCACTTCCCGGCAGGAAACCTGGCGCAGGCGGATGCGTTCGGCGAGCTCGTGGGCCTGCAACAGGACCAGTTCGCTGATGTTATTAGAGTTCATTGCAAGCGGCCTTTCAGACGGCTGGAAAAACGCCCCGCCAATGCGTCGGGGCGGTAGAGATCAACGCATCAGGTTGGTCCAGAGACGATCGGCCAGGCGGATCGCGCCTTCGCCGCAGGTCTTGCTGAACACCACCTGGGTGCCTTCGGGAATGTGCAGCTCCGGCGCGTCCTTGAGGCCCGCATCGAGGAACGGCTCCACACCCTTGATCGGGCTCTGGTGCTTGAGGAAGTTCTGGGTCATCGCCGCGTTTTCAGGCTGGCTGAGGAACGCGATGAAGGCCTTGGCGTTTGCTGGATTCTTGCTACCGGTCGGGATGACCATGTTATCGACCCAGGCCAGCACACCCTCTTTCGGGTACAGGTACTTCAAGCTCGGATTCATCTCCCGGGCGCGCATCGACGAGCCGCCCCAGAAGGTCGACATGTCGATTTCACCCGAGGCGAGGTTTTCGCGGATCGAGCCGGCCTTGGAGCTGTAGGTCTTGACGAAGGGTTTCTGCGCCTTGAGCAGGGTCAGAATCTGCTGCATCTGCTTAGGGTCCTCACTGCACAGCGGAATGTTCAGGTACAGGCTGGCCATGTCCACCACGTCGCTGACCGAGTCGAACATGTTGATCCGCCCTTGCAGCTCGGCTGGTGGTTCGTAAAGCACCTTGAGGCTGTCGGTGGGGCCCTTGTAGCGCTCGGTGTTGAGTACCACGCTGGTGGTGCCCCAGATGAACGGCACGGAATAGGCGCCTTCCGGATCCCAGGTGGGTTTTTTCAGGTTGTCGACGACGCCGGCATAGTAGGGCTCGTTGACCGGGTCGAAACGCTCCAGCAGTTTTTCCTTGATCAGGATCGGCACGAACTGGTGCGAGGGGATCGCCACGTCATAACCGGCACCGCCCTGTTTCAATTTGGCCAGCAGGGTTTCGTTGGAATCGTAGGAATCGACTGTGACTTCGATGCCGGTCTGCTTCTGGAATTTGGCGAGAATCTCCGGCGAAAAGTAGCCACTCCAACTCACCACGTTGAGTTTTTCCGCGGCCTGAACGCTGCCGACCATGGTCAGCGGTAAAGTCAGGAACAACGAAGTGCCGATGCTTGCAATCAACTTGCTCATGCTATTTCCCCACAGTACGTAGAAGGTTCAGGTTTTCTTTTTGCCCAGCAGATAAGAGAGCGTGACGAACAGCACCGAGACGCCCAGGATCAGGGTCGAGACGGCGTTGACGTCCGGTGTCACGCCCATGCGCAACAGGCCGAAGATGAAGATCGGCAAGGTGGTGGTGCCGGCCTGGGAGACCATCATCGAGATCACGAAGTTATCCAGCGACACGATGAAGGCCAGCATCAGCCCGGAGAAAATCCCCGGCATCAGCAGCGGCAGGGTGACCTTGCGGAAGGTCCGCCATGGGCCGGCATACAGGTCGGCCGAGGCCTGTTCCAGGGACAGGTCCATGTCGTTCAGGCGTGCCCGTATTGGCAGAAAGGCGAACGGGATACAGAACACCGTGTGCGCGATGATCAGGTTGCCGTAGCCCAGGGACAGGCCGATGGTGGAGAACAGCGCGAGGGTGGCGACGCCGACCACGATTTCCGGCAGCACCAGAGGCAACATGATCGCGCCCATGGACAGTTGCAGGCCCTTGAACTTCGCACCCCGTGAAGTGCCGAGGGCGGCGAGGGTCGCAATGGCCGTGGCGACCATGCTGGCGCAGACCGCAATCAACAGGCTGTTGCCGGCCGCCTGGCGCAGGGCCTGGTTGGCGAAGGCCGCGCGATACCAGTCGAGGCTGAAACCGGTCCACACTGTGGCCGACTGGTTGGCGTTGAACGAGAACACCACCAGCACCACGATCGGCGCGTAGAGGTACAGGTAGAACAGGAAACTGAATCCGCCGAAACCGGGGAAGTCCTGTACGCCCAGCGTGTTGCGTTTGAACAGGCCGATCATCACGCACCTCCTTTGGCGATGCGCTGGCGCTCGGCACGCAGGGCATACACCGTCAGTACCAACATCACCGCCGCCATCAGCACCAGCGACAGGGCCGCGCCGAATGGCCAGTTACGTGCATCGCTGAACTGGCGGAAAATCAGGTTGCCGAGCATCATCCGCGTGCCGCCGCCGAGCAGTTCCGGGGCGATCATTGCGCCCAGGCAAGGCACGAAAGTGAGGATGGCGCCGGCGAGAATCCCCGGCTTGGCGATCGGTAACACCACCTTGCGCAAGGTTCGAACGCGTCCGGCGTAGAGGTCCTGAGCGGCCTCGAGCAGGCGGGTGTCCATTTTTTCCAGGGTGGCGTAGATCGGCAGCACGACAAAGGGCGCGTAGGTGTAAACCAGCCCCAGCAGCACTGCGCCGTCGGTGTAGAGCAGTTGCAACGGCTGGTCGATGACCCCGAGGCCCATCAGGCTGTTGTTGATCACCCCGGTGTTGCGCAGCAGCAGAATCCACGCATAGGTGCGGATCAGCAGGTTGGCCCAGAACGGCACGGTGATCAGGAAAATCAGCAGACCACGGCGATGGGCTGGTTGCATGGCCAGCCACACTGCCACCGGAAAACCGATCAACAGGGTAATGAGCGTGGTCAGCCCGGCGATGCCGATGGAGCGCAGGGCGATGATCAGGTAGGAGTCGGCGAAGGCCAGGCTGTCGTCCAGTTGCCGCTCGAACAGCAGCGAGGTGTAGGCTTCACTGCTGAATACTTTGTTCACCCCGCCGTAGGGGTTGGCCTCCATCAGCGAGTAACCGATGACGATCAGGATCGGCACGATCAGAAACAGGCCGATGGCGATCAGCGCCGGGCTGACCCCGAGAAAGCTCTGGAAGGCCCGCCGACGTTCCAGCGTGTTGGCAATCGGTAAAGCGTGCATGGCAATTCCTCGTGCTCAATCGTGCAGGACGCTGGCGCTGCCCTGGTCGAACAACAGACCGGCCTGGCTGCCGACGGCGAAGCGTTTGCCCTGGTCGACGCAGTTGGGGGTGCGCACGGTGAGGCGCGAACCGTCGCTCAGGCTGATCTGGTATTGCAGGTCGGTGCCGAGGTAGATCTGCGCCTCGATCCGGCACGGCAGAGCGTTCTCAGTGGTGGCTGGCACCAGATGCAAACGCTCGGGGCGCACGGACAATGCGACGTTGGCACCGACTTGCACATCGCTGCACGGCTGCGCAGGCAGCGGATGACCGGCCGGGCCGGCGAACCACGCCAGGCCGTCTTCGACGCGGGTGACCGTGCCTTCGATGAAGTTGGTTTCACCGATGAAGTCCGCCACGAAGCGATTGCGCGGGCGTTCGTAGATGTCCTCCGGCCGACCGACCTGCTGCACTTCGCCTTCGGACAACACGGCGATGCGGTCGGACATGGTCAGGGCTTCTTCCTGGTCATGGGTGACGAAGATGAAGGTGATGCCGGTGCGCGCCTGAATGGTTTTCAGCTCTTCGCGCATGGCCTGGCGCAGCTTGAGGTCCAGCGCCGAGAGCGGTTCGTCGAGCAGCAAGACTTTGGGATGCGGCGCCAATGCGCGAGCGAGGGCGACGCGCTGTTGCTGACCGCCGGACAGCTGCGCTGGCTTGCGGTTGGCAAAGCGCTCCATCTGCACCAGGGCGAGCATCTCGCGCACCCGTTCGGCCATTTGCGTTTTGTTCAGGACTTTGCCCATCGGGTGGGATTCAAGACCAAACGCCAGGTTCTCGGCGATGGTCATGTGCGGGAACAACGCGTAATGCTGAAACACCGTGTTGACCGGACGCTGGAAGGGCGGGCGGTCGGCGATGTTTTCGCCGTAGAGCAGAATCTCGCCTTCGGTAGGGAATTCGAACCCGGCGATCATCCGCAGGAGCGTGGTTTTGCCGCAGCCCGAAGGGCCGAGAAGGGTAAAGAACTCGTTGTCGCGAATGTCCAGGTCGATGCTTTTCAGCGCCACCGGGCCAGTCTTTGGATCACCGTAGACTTTGCGCACTGAGCGGATGGACACCGCCAGCGTTTGCAGCGAATGCAGGGCATTCATGCGTTACCTCCGATTCCCCCATCGCCTGTGCACGTGCTGAAAACAGCTGTGCCGTCGGGCCATGGATATTATTTTTCTGGGCAGGATCGAGATTGCGTTCGGGTGTTGTAACCAGCTGTTTTTTTGTTCTGCTGTGGATCGATTATCAGCGAGGGGTTGCGGGGGCGAAACTTCAATTTTAACATAGGGGCTGTTAAAAAATTTAACAGCAGAAGGCGCCCGGAAACCATGCCTGACCACCGTTTGCCGCCGCTCAACGCGGTGCGTGCCTTTGATGCCGCGGCCCGGTTGGGCAGCTATGTCGAAGCCTCCAAAGCCCTGCACGTGACTCAGCCTGCCATCGGCCGTCACGTGAAGTTGCTGGAAGACTGGCTGGGCATCCAACTGTTCGAGCGCACCTCTCGCGGGGTCAACCTGACGACGGCGGGGGAGAAGTACCACCGCAAGATCACCGCCGCCTTGCAGCTGATCATCGAGGCCGGAAAAGAGGCGCAGCCCAAGCATGCCGAGCGCTGGCTACGCATCATGGTGGTGCCGGGGTTCGCCAAGCGCTGGCTGATGCCGCGCATCGAGGCCATGCGTCATCTGCGCCCGGGCTTGAAGTTCGCCATCGAACCCAATTCGACCTTCACCGAAGTGGATGGCAAAAGCGCTGACCTGGGCATCGTCTACGGGGTGGACGGCCAATATGCCCACTCGCGCACCAGCCTGATTTGTCCTCGAGTGTTTCCGATCTGTTCCCCCGATTATCTGGCCAGCGTCGAGCCCATCGACAGCCCCGCGGACCTGGTGAAGCACAACCTGATCCACGTCGACGACGGCGAGTGGTGGAACCTGTGGTTCGCCGCCAACGACCTCGACATCCACCTCAATTCGGACATGCTCTACGTCAACAACGACCACGCATTGTCGGTGGCCGAGAGCGGGCAGGGCATTGCACTGGCCAACGAAGTGCTGGTGCGCGAAGAACTCCATCGCGGCAAGCTGGTGCGGGTGGTGGACGCGCAAGTGAAGCTGGAAAGCTATCGGGTGCTGACGCCGACCGCCGAGCTCTCGGCGGACGTGGCGTGGTTTATCGACTGGCTCAGGAGCGAACTGGAGCAGGACTTCCCGGAGGCGGTGATCCGCGCCTGAGAAGTCCTGGCGGACTCAACTCAAGCGGAAGCGCCCGGTGTTGGCGCTGAGGGCCTTGCTGCCGTGGCTCAGGGTATCCGCGGCCTGGTTCACCGCGCGGGCACCTTCGAGCAAACGCACCGCCGCTTGATCGACCTGCTGGATATTGCCGCTGACCTCGTCGGCGGTACTGGCCTGTTCTTCCACCGCCGCGGCGATTTGCGCCAGGGTATCGGTGACGCTCTGCACCGCACTGGCGATTTCCCCGAGCCGTTCACCAAGGCCAGTGACCGCTTGTGCATCGGACTCTGCCTGACTGCACGCGGCTTGCATCAGGCTGACGGCCTCATTCACGGTGTTGCGCAGGCTGTCGACCGTACCGGCAATCTGTGCGGTCGACGATTGCGTGCGTTGGGACAGGCTGCGCACCTCATCGGCCACCACCGCGAAGCCACGCCCTTGCTCGCCCGCCCGAGCCGCCTCGATGGCGGCGTTGAGTGCCAGCAGGTTGGTCTGCTCGGCGACGCCGCGAATGGTGTCGACCACCAGTTGAATCTGCTGTCCCTGCTCGCTGACTCGGCCCAGCGCCGCAGCGGTCTCGTTCAGGCGTTGATTGAGTTGCTGGATGCTCGCGGTGGTGCGCTGGCTGTCACGGCTGCTGTCGGCGGCAATGCGCCGGGTGTGCTGGGCGCTGCCGGACGCCTGTTCGCAACTGTGGGCCACCCCTTTGGAGGTGGCGGCCAGTTGCGTCGCCGCAGCGGCAATCTGGCTGATCTGCAACTGCTGGGCTTCGACTTCGCCCAGGGCGTCGCTGGAATGATGGTTGAGGGTTTGTACCGCGTTGCTCAGTTGCAGGGTTTCATGATCCACCCCTTGCAGGCTGGTGCGCAGTTGCACCACGGCGACGTTCAGCGCGGTGCTGATGACCGCCAGTTCGTCCCGGCCCTGAACCGGCACTTGCAGGCTCAGATTGCCATCGCGCAAGGCCTCGGCCAGTACCGTGATGCCGCTGGCGCTGCGGCGGATCGAGGCCTGCAAACAGATGAACAGATACAGCGCGGCCAACAGCAGGCAGCCCAGCACGGCGGCCACCACAATGAACTGGCGGATCGCCGAGTCGTGGTAGTAATCCAGGCGTTGATCCAGCGACACCAGCGACTGCTGGCGCAACGAGGCGAGGTCGGAGAGCAGGGCATCGAGACTGCGTTCGAAATCCTCCGGCTTGAGGTTGATGCTGCCGCCGAACACGCCATCATCCAGCACCTTCAGGCCCGCATCGAGGCGCTTGAGGCTGTCATGGTATTGCCCGGCCCAGGTTTGCAGGGCGCTGGGCAAGCGCGCTTCGAGCAGGCCTGCGGTTTTCACCAGCTGCTCGCGCGCATCGCCGATGCGGCTGCGCAGGTCGCGCAGTTGCAGGCGGCTTTGCAGGGTGAACTGTCCGGACACCACCGAGGCCTGCCCCACCGCCGCCAGACGACCGACCCGTTCGATCAGGTCTGGCGCATGCTGGGTGGAGATCTGCGTCAGCAAATAAGTCTCCAGCCACGGTGCCAGCGTCAGGCGATTGTCCATGGCGATCTGCTCGCGCAAGGCTTGCAAGGCGCTCAAGGTGTTGGTGAAGCGATCGTAGCCATCGGGCCACCAGCCGACATTGCTCAGGCTTTTTGAATCGAGGCCATCGAGGGCGGTTTGCAGGGCCTGGTAACGCGTCAGGGTTTCACCCTCGGCACTTTCTTTTTGCAGGGCATTGCCCAACTCGGCAGTGGCCTGGCTGACGGCGGGCTGAACCGCATCGAAGGCGGCCATCGCGGCGAGGGTGGCCGGCGTTGGCTGGCGATTGGTTTCCGTGGCGCGCCACCGGGCGGCGCGATCACGCTGGGCGGCGAGCAGGTCATCCAGCGCATCGAGCGCAAGCAATTGCCGCACCCCTGCGCGTTCGCCGGAGATCAGGCTGAGCTTGTCGCGATAGTCCTGGCCGATCATCCACAGGCTGCCGGCCAGCGGCAGGATAAACAGCAGAAACAACAGCTGGAATTTACGTGCGAAGCCAAAACGCCCCAGCAGCCCGATCCCCGGTGATAAAAAAGCCTGCATGCCCCATGACTCCTCTGGACACCACGCACTATTGGCGTGCGCCGGAGGTTGTCGCACCCCCGACTCGTGCCCTCTAAAAAGGCCTCGAAAGTTCACCCTTGTCCGCTCTGTAGGCTGACTCTGTAGCGAAACTTCCCATTGTCGGTCTCCTTTGTAAGGAAGCCGCGTTCAAGCAGACAAGGAAGGCAAGATTCAGACCATGGCTTTGCGCCATCAAGGTTGTGGCGATGAAAAAACCAAGTCGTTAGCAGGCTAAGGGGATGGCGTTGCCGCACTGAAAAATGGCACATTGACGCACCTGCTCGTTTGTACCTCCTGTTGTCTGGAAATTCCCATGGCTATCAGCAACGCCCAGACCGGCTCAGTGCCGGCGTCCGCTACGCCCCAAAGCAGTCCCCTGGTGATGCGCATCATCGGCGCCGTAGCGCTGGCGCACTTGATCAACGACCTGATCCAGTCGGTGCTGCCGTCGATCTATCCGATGCTCAAGGCCAACTATGGCCTGACCTTCACTCAGGTCGGCCTGATCACCCTGACGTTCCAGTTGACGGCCTCGCTGCTGCAACCGTGGGTCGGTTACTACACCGACCGCCATCCCAAGCCGTGGTTGTTGCCGGCGGGTACGGTCTGCACCCTGGTCGGCATTCTGATGATGTCGGTGGTCGCCAGTTTCCCGCTAATCCTGTTGGCGGCGGGGCTGATCGGCATCGGTTCATCGACCTTCCACCCGGAAGCGTCCCGCGTGGCGCGCCTGGCTTCGGGCGGGCGCTTCGGGCTGGCGCAATCGACCTTCCAGGTCGGCGGTAACGCAGGCTCGGCGTTCGGCCCGTTGCTGGCGGCGGCGATCATCATTCCCTACGGCCAGGGGCACGTGGCCTGGTTCGGCCTGTTCGCGGTGTTTGCGCTGTTCGTGCTCTACCGGATCAGCCGCTGGTACGCCAACCACTTGAACCTGTTCAAGCTCAAGCAAGGCCAGGCGGCGACTCACGGCCTGTCCAGGGGGCGAGTGACCAGTGCGTTGGTGGTGCTCGGGTTACTGGTGTTCTCCAAGTATTTCTACATGTCGAGCCTTACCAGCTACTTCACCTTTTACCTAATCGAGAAGTTCGACCTGTCGGTGGCCAGTTCGCAGTTGCACCTGTTCCTGTTTCTCGGCGCGGTCGCGGCGGGGACATTCTTCGGCGGGCCGATCGGCGACAAGATCGGGCGCAAGGCGGTGATCTGGTTCTCGATCCTCGGCGTTGCACCGTTCACATTGCTGCTGCCCCATGTCGACCTGTTCTGGACCAGCATCCTCAGCGTGGTCATCGGCTTCATCCTCGCCTCGGCGTTCTCGGCCATCGTGGTGTACGCCCAGGAATTGGTGCCGGGCAATGTCGGGATGATCGCCGGGGTGTTCTTCGGCTTGATGTTCGGCTTCGGCGGGATTGGTGCGGCGTTGCTCGGGCATCTGGCGGACATACATGGCATCGAGTACGTGTACTACCTGTGTTCGTTCCTGCCGCTGTTCGGGGTGTTGGCGATCTTCCTGCCGCGTACCAAAAAGGCCTGAGCCGACACAAATCCCCCTGTGGGAGCGGGCTTGCTCGCGAAGAGGGCGTGTCAGTCGACATCTATTTCGCCTGAAACACCGCTTTCGCGAGCAAGCCCGCTCCCACAGTTGTTCGGTGGTGGGGCGGATGAATGTTTCAGGCACAAAAAAGCCGCGTATCAAACGCGGCTTTTTCTTGGGCGTGAGGCTTACACGTTGAAGCGGAAGTGCATCACGTCGCCGTCTTTGACGATGTAGTCCTTGCCTTCCAGGCGCCATTTACCGGCTTCCTTGGTACCGGCTTCGCCCTTGTACTGGATGAAGTCGTTGTAGGCGATCACTTCGGCGCGGATGAAGCCCTTTTCGAAGTCGGTGTGGATCACGCCGGCGGCTTGTGGTGCGGTGGCACCGACGCGGACGGTCCAGGCGCGGACTTCTTCGACACCGGCGGTGAAGTAGGTCTGCAGGTGCAGCATTTCGTAGCCGGCGCGGATCACGCGGTTCAGGCCAGGCTCTTCGAGGCCCAGGGCTTCGAGGAACATGTCTTTCTCTTCGCCGTCATCGAGCTCGGCGATTTCCGCTTCGATCTTGTTGCACACCGGAACAACCACGGCGCCTTCTTCTTCTGCAATGGCGCGTACCACGTCCAGGTGCGGGTTGTTCTCGAAACCGTCTTCAGCGACGTTGGCGATGTACATGACCGGTTTGGTGGTCAGCAGGTGGAAGCCCTTGATCACCGCTTTCTCGTCGGCACCCATGTTCTTCATCAGGCTGCGCGCTGGCTTGCCTTCGGTGAAGTGGGCGATCAGTTGCTCCAGCAGGCCTTTCTGGACCACTGCGTCCTTGTCACCGCCCTTGGCGTTGCGCGCGACTTTCTGCAGTTGCTTCTCGCAGCTGTCGAGGTCGGCGAAGATCAGTTCCAGTTCGATGATTTCGATGTCGCGTTTCGGGTCGACGCTGTTGGAGACGTGAATCACGTTCTCGTCTTCGAAGCAGCGGACCACGTGGGCGATGGCATCGGTTTCACGGATGTTGGCCAAAAACTTGTTGCCCAGGCCTTCACCTTTCGACGCGCCAGCGACCAAGCCTGCGATGTCGACGAATTCCATGGTGGTCGGCAGGATGCGCTTTGGATTGACGATGGCCGCCAGGGCATCCAGGCGCGGATCCGGCATCGGCACGATACCGCTGTTGGGCTCGATGGTGCAGAAGGGGAAGTTTTCGGCCGCGATCCCGGATTTGGTCAGGGCGTTGAACAGGGTGGACTTGCCGACGTTAGGCAGGCCGACGATGCCGCAATTGAATCCCATGGTGTTTCCCCTCGGATAAGAGTCAGGCCTTCTGGCTGTGCAGGTTTTTCATCGCGCGGTTCCATTCCCCGGCGAGGATATCCGGCAGCACGCCGAGGGCAAAGTCGATGCTGGCATCGAGTTTTTCCTGTTCGGCGCGTGGCGCACGACCCAGGACGAAATTTGAAACCATACTGGCAACGCCCGGGTGGCCAATGCCAAGCCGCAAGCGATGAAAGGTATTCTGATTGCCCAGTTGCGCAATGATGTCGCGCAACCCGTTGTGACCGCCATGGCCGCCGCCTTGCTTGAGCTTGGCAACGCCCGGAGGCAGGTCGAGTTCGTCGTGCGCCACGAGGATTTCTTCAGGCTTGATGCGGAAGAAACCGGCGAGTGCCGCCACGGCCTGGCCGCTGCGGTTCATGTACGTGGTGGGAATCAGCAGACGAACATCCTGACCCTGATGCGAATAGCGCCCGGTCAGGCCGAAATATTTGCGGTCCGCCACAAGGTTCACGCCTTGTGCGTTCGCGATGCGCTCAACAAAAAGGGCCCCTGCGTTATGCCGGGTCTGTTCGTATTCAGCGCCTGGATTTCCCAGGCCAACGATCAGTTTGATGGCAGTCACGATAGGGGCCCTTCCTTGGAGTGGTGGATAACATCGCTGCAATCAGGGAGAGCGGCGAAAGTGGACGAAAATTGCTCATTTACCATGATGTAAACTCCGCGTTCTCGCCCGCTTTCTCGCTATGCTCTAGTCCGCGATGTTTCCGGTCACTCCGGCGTACAGAGTAAAATTACTCTGCAGCGCCTTCTGCAGCTTCTGGAGCAACACGTGGAGCGTGGACGTTGGCAACAGCCTTGTCATCGCCGTGTGCCAGGGCCACGAACTCAACGCCTTTAGGAGCCTTGAGGTCCGACAGGTGAATGATCGAACCGATTTCAGCGTTAGTCAGGTCGACTTCGATGAACTCAGGCAGATCTTTCGGCAGGCAGGTAACTTCGATCTCGGCAACAACGTGCGAGATTTCGCCGCCTTTCTTGGTCGGTGCTTCTTCGTTGATGAAGTGCACTGGAACGATAGCGGTCAGTTTCTGGCCAGCTACTACGCGTACGAAGTCAGCGTGCATCACGTGGCCTTTGGCCGGGTGACGCTGCAGGGCTTTGATCACGACGTTCTGCTTGGTGCCACCAACGTTCAGCTCGATGATGTGGCTGTAAGCCGCTTCGTTTTCGAGCAGTTTGGCAACTTCTTTGGCCAGCATGCTGATGGATTCAGGGGCTTTTTCGCCACCGTAAACTACAGCTGGAACCAGGCTTGCGAGACGACGCAGGCGGCGGCTCGCACCTTTCCCCAGGTCGGAACGCACTTCAGCATTCAGGGTAAAATCGTTCATGTTGTATCTCCAAAATAACCACATTCGCCCCAGCGTTTGCGACCAGCGCTAAAGGCGATATGGGCAAAAAAGCCCCGCCCCGACAGGAATGCCGGGGCGGGGCGCTTTTCGTCAACGAGACATTTCGAGAAGGGCAGGGCCCTTAGCGGAACATCGCGCTGATCGATTCTTCATTGCTGATGCGGCGAACCGCCTCGGCAACTACCGGCGCGATATCCAGTTGACGGATACGCGAGCAGGCTTGTGCAGCAGCGGACAACGGGATGGTGTTAGTCACCACCAGTTCGTCCAGCATGGAATTTTCGATGTTTTCGATCGCCCGACCGGACAGCACAGGGTGTGTGCAGTAGGCGAAAACCTTGGCAGCGCCATGCTCTTTCAGGGCCTTGGCCGCGTGGCACAGGGTGCCGGCGGTATCGACCATGTCATCGACCAGAATACAGGTACGCCCTTCGACATCACCGATGATATGCATCACTTCAGAGTGATTGGCTTTCTCACGGCGTTTGTCGATGATCCCGAGATCCACGCCCAGGGATTTGGCAACGGCACGTGCACGCACGACGCCGCCAATGTCCGGGGACACGATCATCAGGTTTTCGAAGCGCTGATCTTCGATGTCATCCACCAGAACCGGGGAGCCGTAGATGTTATCTACCGGAATATCGAAGAAACCCTGGATTTGGTCAGCATGCAGATCAACCGTGAGAACACGGTCGATGCCGACTACGGTAAGCATGTCAGCCACGACTTTCGCGCTGATAGCCACACGTGCGGAACGCGGACGGCGATCCTGACGGGCATAACCAAAGTAAGGAATAACAGCAGTGATACGAGTAGCCGAGGAGCGGCGGAAGGCATCAGCCATCACTACCAGTTCCATCAGGTTATCGTTGGTCGGAGCGCAAGTCGGCTGAATAATGAAGACGTCTTTACCGCGGACGTTTTCATTGATCTCGGCTGTAATTTCGCCGTCGGAAAATTTACCGACAGAGATGTCACCGAGAGGGATATGCAGCTGACGTACGACACGCCGAGCCAGATCGGGGTTAGCGTTCCCCGTAAAGACCATCATCTTGGACACGCGCAGTACCTGAAGGCTGAGGGTAACCTGGATGAGTATAGGAAAATGGCAGGGGCGGCTGGATTCGAACCAACGCATGGCAGGATCAAAACCTGCTGCCTTACCGCTTGGCGACGCCCCTGTATTTGTTGCAACGATTACCCGGTAATCGGTTCCTTTAGAGCAGACTTTGCAGCTTGCGATGCAACATCGAAACGTTGCTTCCTTTTGCTACAAACCCTGTAAGGGTCTCTGTAAGAAGGGCCGAGACTTTATCAGCTTCAGCTTTGCTTGGGAAGCCCCCAAACACACAACTTCCAGTTCCGGTGAGTTTTGCTTCGGTAAATTTACCTAACAAATTCAAAGCGTTACGTACCTCTGGATAACGCCTTGTTACCACCGGCAAGCAGTCATTTCGACTGTTTCCCTTGGGAACGGGGCGCACTTTAATGGGAGGAGTGTTACGTGTCAACAACGGATCTGAAAAAATTTCTGCCGTACTTACAGAGACTTGCGGCACCAGCACCAGATACCACGGTTCTTCCGGGTCTACAGGGGTCAGTTTCTCCCCCACGCCCTCGGCAAAAGCCGCGTGGCCACGTACGAAAACCGGGACGTCGGCGCCCAGCGTCAACCCCAGCCCAGCCAGGCGATCTTCATCCCAGCCCAATTGCCACAGATGATTAAGACCGAGCAAAGTCGTTGCGGCATTCGAGCTGCCGCCACCAATGCCGCCGCCCATGGGCAGGATTTTTTCGATCCAGATGTCGACGCCCAGCGAGCAAGCGGATTGCTCCTGAAGTTTTCTGGCGGCCTTGACGATCAGGTTGCTGTCGTGGGGGACGCCTGGGAATTCGGTG
Source organism: Pseudomonas sp. GL-B-12 (assembly GCF_019955895.1). Classification (NCBI taxonomy): domain Bacteria; kingdom Pseudomonadati; phylum Pseudomonadota; class Gammaproteobacteria; order Pseudomonadales; family Pseudomonadaceae; genus Pseudomonas; species Pseudomonas sp. GL-B-12. The sequence goes on along the minus strand of NZ_JAHBCX010000038.1, from coordinate 26,771 downwards.
TGCAGTTGAATGACATCATCATCGCGCAGGGCATAGGTGATTTCGTCGCCGTAATCGAGAAACTGAAACATCGTTTGCAGTTCGTGGTAGCCGTCTTCGCGGCGACCCAGAATGTGCAGCATCAAATTGAGTTTGGCCGGCGAGGGTAAAGTCAGGCGATTGGCTGGCATTTCACTGCCCCAATTTGCGCGGTTGCCAAGTCTTGATCACCAGCGTGACATCCAGGTCGGTGCCATGCAGTTTGATCCGTTCGGGCAGCCAGTAACCGTTCAGTTGGGTGTATTCGGTGTATTCGACCTGCCAACCGTCCTGTTCGAGACTGGCCAAACGACTGTCGCCATCCAGCGTCAGGCGACTTTTACTGTCCGGAGCCGGGAGCCCGCGCACCCACCAGGCCAGGTTGGACACCGGCAGCTTCCAGCCCAGCTGTTCTTCGAGCAGCACTTCCGGATTCGGTGCGTCGTAACGTCCCTGGTTGGCGACTTCCAGCGACACCTTGCCCGGACGTCCGGTCAGGCGAGCCGCGCCGCGGCCCAGAGGTCCGGACAGGCGAATGTCGTAGTAATCCTGGCGCTGCAACCAGAACAGCGTGCCGCTGCCCGAGTCTTTCGGGGCACGGATGCCGATCTTGCCGTCGATCTGCCAGCCATCGAGGCTGGTCAGTTGTTCTTTGTGCTCGCGCCATTGGGCAGGGTTGCCGTGCCCCTCGACCGATTCGCGGGGACCCAGGCCCGCACAACCGGCGAGCAGGGCGATGAAACTGAAAACGATGAAATGGCGCAAAAACATAATCTTAAAGAGTCTCTGATCCGGTCAGGCGTTTGATGGTGCCCCGCAGGGCCGGGCTGTCGGGTTGTTCCTTGAGGAACTTGCCCCAGACTTGTTTGGCTTCACGCTGCTTGCCATTGGCCCACAGGACTTCGCCCAGGTGAGCGGCGACTTCCTGATCGGGGAAGCGTTCCAGGGCCTGGCGCAGCAGGCGCTCGGCTTCGTCGAGATTGCCCATGCGGTAATTCACCCAGCCAAGGCTGTCGAGTACCGCCGGGTCTTCCGGACTGATCTGGTGCGCCTGTTCGATCAGGGCCTTGGCTTCGGCGTAGCGCGTGGTGCGGTCGGACAGGGTGTAGCCGAGGGCGTTCAACGCCATGGCATTGTCCGGGTCGCGCTTGATGATCGTGCGCAGGTCTTTTTCCATCTGCGCCAGGTCATTGCGTTTTTCCGCCTGCATGGCGCGGGTGTAGAGCAGGTTCAAATCGTCCGGATATTGCTGCAAGGCTTGTTGCAGAACATTCCAGGCCTTGTCGCCCTGATTGTTGGCGGACAGGGTTTCGGCTTCGATCAGGTACAACTGGATCGCGTAATCCGGCTGCTCGTCGCGCTCTGCCGCCAGCTTTCTTTGCGCTTCGGCGGTCCGGCCGTTGTCTATCAGGATGTCGGCCTGTCGCAATTGCGCCGGCAGGAAGTCGTTGCCCGGGCCAACCTTGGCGTACTCGATCAATGCGCCTTGCGGGTCGTTTTGTTCTTCGGCGATGCGGCCGAGGTTCAGGTGTGCCGAGTCGACGTGGCTTTCCCGGGCGATCAGGTCTTCAAGATAACCCTTGGCCTCGTTCCAGGCCTTGGCTTCCAGGCAGACCAGTGCCAGCGAGTAACGCAGTTCGTCGTCTTCCGGGTATTGCTGAACCAGGCTCGAGAACTCGGCCTTGGCGTCGTCCATGCGGTCCTGTTCAACCAGCATGCGTGCGTAAGTCAGGCGCAGGCGCTTGTCGTCCGGGTATTTCTTGATGCTTTTTTGCAGCAGCGGCAAGGCTTCGTCACCGCGATTCAGGGTTTGCAACAGCCGCGCGCGCAGCAGGATCGGCGCGATTTCGCCGTTTTCAGGCGGATTGTCTTCCAGCAGCTTCAACGCGCCTTTGGCATCGCCATCCTGTTGCATCAGCAAGGCCTTGCCGAAAATCAGCTGGCCGTTGTCCGGATGGCGTTGCAACAAACGGTCGAAGCTTTTCATCAAGCCGTTGCGGGTGTCCTGGTCGGTGTCGGCCGCGGACAGCGCAAGGAAATCGAAATGGGTGTCGCCCTTGCCTTGCAGGACTTTCTCCATATAGACCATGGAGTCGTCATAACGCCCGGCGCGTGCCAGTTGCACGGCGGCGGCGCGTTGCGCTTCGAGGTCGTTGGGGGCGTTTTTGGCCCAGATCAGCGCGGTGTCCAGGGCTGCCTGATCGGCGCCCAGATATTCGGCGATACGGAATGCCCGCTCGGAAATGCCCGGATCCTGGGTATTGATGGCCTGGGTCACATAGTTGTCCAGGGCAATGTCGAAACGATTGCGCTGGCCAGCCAGTTCGGCGCTCAACAGGCTGAAGATGGTTTCCTCGCTGAATGAGCTGTAGACCTTGGGCTTTTCAGGGGCCGGGGTGCTGTCTCCAACCGGTGACGTGCCGTCCGGTGAAACGGGTGCCAAGGCCTGGCAGCCGCTGAGGAAGACAAAAGCGAGGAGCAACGCGGAAGATCTATTCATATAGGAAGAGGACGACTAACCTGCGGTCGGATCATCATGACACAAGCTTTCGGCCAAACATAACCGGCCCGGCATTTTCGCATGAACACCGCCCCTGTAGGAGCTGGCTTGCCTGCGATGGTCGCTAACGATGACGCGTTTTTACAGGAAAGAAGCGGCGCCAGTCAGCTCATCGCTGGCAAGCCAGCTCCTACAGGAATTATGTGTAAACGAGAACTGCTCGCAACGTTGGCGTCACCTTCCGGCGCGATAGATATCGAGTAGTTGTTCTGATTCCGTCGAAGTAGGACAATTGTCGGCTTCACGTCACAATCAGCGACTTTGAATGGCCTTCCTTGCACTCGGTATTAACCACAAGACTGCTTCAGTAGACGTCCGCGAGCGCGTGGCTTTTACCCCTGAGCAGCTGGTTGAGGCCTTGCAGCAGCTCTGCCGACTCACCGACAGCCGCGAAGCTGCGATCCTCTCCACCTGCAATCGCAGTGAACTCTATATAGAACAGGATCACCTGTCGGCGGACATCGTGCTGCGCTGGCTGGCCGAATATCATCATTTGAGCTACGACGAGCTGCGCGAAAGCGCCTATGTGCATGAAGATGATGCGGCAGTTCGTCACATGATGCGGGTGGCTTCCGGGCTCGACTCGCTGGTGTTGGGCGAACCGCAGATTCTCGGCCAGATGAAGTCGGCCTATGCCGTGGCCCGCGAGGCCGGGACCATCGGGCCATTGCTCGGGCGCTTGTTCCAGGCCACGTTCAATGCGGCCAAGCAGGTGCGCACCGACACGGCCATCGGCGAGAACCCGGTGTCGGTGGCGTTTGCCGCGGTGAGCCTGGCCAAGCAGATTTTCAGCGACCTGCAACGCAGCCAGGCCTTGTTGATCGGCGCCGGCGAGACCATCACCCTGGTCGCCCGCCATCTGCATGACCTGGGTGTGAAACGCATTGTGGTCGCCAACCGTACCCTGGAGCGCGCGAGCATTCTGGCCGAGCAGTTCGGCGCCCATGCGGTGTTGCTGTCGGATATTCCGGCAGAGCTGGTGCGCAGCGATATCGTCATCAGTTCCACCGCCAGTCAATTGCCGATTCTCGGCAAGGGTGCAGTGGAAAGCGCCTTGAAACTGCGCAAGCACAAACCGATCTTCATGGTGGATATCGCCGTTCCGCGTGACATCGAGCCAGAAGTCGGCGAGTTGGACGACGTTTACCTCTATAGCGTCGATGATCTCCACGAAGTGGTCGCCGAGAACCTCAAGAGCCGCCAGGGCGCAGCCCAGGCCGCCGAAGAGATGGTTTCGATCGGTGCCGAAGATTTCATGGTCCGCCTGCGCGAGTTGGCGGCGGTGGACGTGCTCAAGGCCTATCGTCAACAGAGCGAACGCATACGCGACGAAGAATTGCAAAAGGCCCAGCGCCTGCTGGCCAATGGCAGCAGTGCCGAAGAGGTGCTGGTGCAACTGGCCCGCGGGCTGACCAACAAACTGTTGCATGCACCGAGCGTGCAGTTGAAAAAGCTCTCTGCCGAAGGTCGCCTGGATGCGCTGGCGATGGCCCAGGAACTCTTTGCCCTCGGTGAGGGCTCATCGGATAGCTTTTCGGATAAAAAACCGCAATGAAAGCGTCACTGCTCAATAAGCTGGATATCCTCCAGGACCGTTTCGAAGAGTTGACCGCCCTGCTGGGCGACGGCGAGGTCATTTCCGATCAGAACAAGTTCCGCACCTATTCCAAGGAGTACGCGGAAGTCGAACCGATCGTGGGCGTCTATAAAGAACTGCTGAAAGTGCAGGACGACCTCGAAGGCGCCCAGGCACTGCTCAAGGACAGCGACCCGGACATGCGTGAAATGGCCGTGGAAGAAGTCCGCGAGGCCAAGGAGCGCCTGGTCACGCTCGAAGCCGACCTGCAGCGCATGCTGCTGCCCAAGGACCCGAACGACGGGCGCAACGTGTTCCTCGAGATCCGTGCCGGTACCGGCGGCGACGAGGCGGCGATTTTCTCCGGCGACCTGTTCCGCATGTATTCGCGTTACGCCGAGCGTCGTGGCTGGCGGGTGGAGATCCTCTCGGAAAACGAGGGTGAACACGGTGGCTATAAAGAGGTGATTGCCCGGGTCGAGGGCGACAACGTCTACGGCAAGCTGAAATTCGAATCCGGTGCGCACCGCGTGCAGCGGGTGCCGGCGACCGAATCCCAGGGCCGCATCCACACGTCGGCCTGCACCGTGGCGGTGTTGCCCGAGCCGGACGAACAGGAAGCCATCGAGATCAACCCGGCCGACCTGCGCATCGATACCTATCGCTCCTCCGGTGCCGGCGGCCAGCACGTCAACAAGACCGACTCGGCGATCCGCATTACGCACTTGCCGTCCGGCATCGTGGTCGAGTGCCAGGAAGAACGTTCACAGCACAAGAACCGCGCCCGGGCGATGTCCTGGTTGTCGGCCAAGCTGAACGATCAGCAGACCTCCGCTGCGGCCAATGCCATCGCCAGTGAGCGCAAGTTGCTGGTCGGCTCCGGCGACCGCTCAGAGCGCATTCGCACCTACAATTTTGCCCAGGGCCGGGTCACCGACCACCGGGTCAACCTGACCTTGTATTCCCTCGACGAGATCCTCGCCGGCGGCGTCGAGGCGGTGATCGAGCCGTTGCTGGCCGAGTACCAGGCCGATCAACTGGCAGCGATAGGTGAGTAAATGACGATCATTGCCAGTTTGTTGCGCGCCGCTGATTTGCCCGACTCGCCGACGGCGCGTCTGGATGCCGAATTGCTGCTGGCGGCGGCCTTGGGCAAGTCCCGCAGTTTCCTGCACACCTGGCCGGAGCGCATCGTGCCGAGCGAAGCGGCGCTGACGTTTGCCGAATATTTGCAGCGCCGCCGCAGCGGTGAACCGGTGGCCTATATCCTCGGCCAGCAGGGTTTCTGGAAGCTGGACCTGGAAGTGGCGCCGCACACGCTGATCCCGCGCCCCGACACCGAACTGCTGGTGGAAGCCGCGCTGGAGTTGTTGCCGGCCACACCGGCCAAGGTACTCGACCTTGGCACCGGCAGCGGCGCAATTGCCCTGGCCCTGGCCAGTGAGCGTCCGGCGTGGAATGTCACCGCCGTGGATCGTGTTCTGGAAGCCGTGGCCTTGGCCGAACGCAATCGCCAGCGCCTGCACCTGGGCAACGCCAGAGTGCTGAGCAGTCATTGGTTTAGCGCCCTGGAAGGTCAGCGTTTTCAACTGATCATCAGCAATCCGCCCTACATCGCAGCGACCGATCCGCATCTGGTCGAGGGCGATGTGCGCTTCGAACCGGCCAGCGCCCTGGTGGCCGGTGTCGATGGGCTCGACGATCTGCGCCTGATCGTCGCCCAGGCACCGGACCATCTGGATGCCGGTGGTTGGCTGATGCTCGAACATGGCTACGATCAGGCCGAGGCGGTTCGCGATTTGCTGCTGACCCGGGGTTTTGAAGAAGTCCACAGCCGCACCGATTTGGGCGGTCACCAACGCATCAGTCTGGGGCGCCTGCCGTGCTGAATGATCAGGAATTGCTGCGTTACAGCCGGCAGATTCTGCTGCAACACATCGATATCGACGGCCAATTGCGGCTCAAGGAAAGCCGCGTATTGATCGTCGGTCTTGGCGGCCTTGGCGCGCCAGTGGCGCTGTATCTGGCGGCCGCTGGTGTTGGCGAATTGCACTTGGCGGACTTCGATACGGTCGACCTGACCAACCTGCAACGCCAGATCATTCACGACACCGACAGCGTCGGCATGTCCAAGGTCGATTCGGCAATCAAGCGCCTGAGCGCGATCAATCCCGAGATCCAGTTGATCGCTCATCGTGCGGCGCTGGATGAGGATTCGCTGGCCGCCGTGGTGGCCGGGGTGGATCTGGTCCTCGATTGTTCTGACAATTTTTCCACCCGTGAAGCGGTCAACGCCGCTTGCGTAACCGCCGGCAAACCGCTGGTCAGCGGCGCGGCGATTCGCCTCGAAGGGCAACTGTCGGTGTTCGATCCGCGTCGGCCGGAGAGTCCGTGCTACCACTGTTTATACGGGCACGGCAGCGAAGCCGAATTGACCTGTAGCGAGGCTGGCGTAGTCGGTCCGCTGGTGGGGCTGGTTGGCAGTTTGCAAGCGCTGGAGGCGTTGAAGTTGCTGGCCGGATTCGGTGAGCCGCTGGTGGGGCGCCTGCTGCTGATCGATGCCTTGAGCACACGCTTCCGTGAGTTGCGGGTCAAGCGCGATCCGGGTTGCAGCGTCTGTGGGTCGAAACATGCGTGAAGCGCCGATTGGCGTGTTCGACTCCGGTGTCGGCGGGCTCTCGGTACTGGCCGAGATCCAGCGTTTGCTGCCCAATGAGTCTCTGCTGTACGTCGCCGACTGCGGGAATGTTCCCTATGGTGAGAAAACCCCGCAGTTTATCCAACAGCGTTGCAGCGTGATGGCTGAATTCTTTCGACAGCAGGGCGCCAAGGCCTTGGTGCTGGCGTGCAACACGGCGACGGTGGCCGGCGTCGCCGACTTGCGTCGCGACTATCCAGAATGGCCCATTGTCGGCATGGAGCCGGCAGTCAAACCGGCCGCCGCCGCAACCCGTTCCGGCGTGGTGGGGGTGCTGGCCACCACCGGTACCTTGCAGAGCGCCAAGTTCGCCGCATTGCTCGACCGCTTCGCCACGGACGTGAAAGTCATTACCCAGCCCTGTCCCGGGCTGGTGGAGCTGATTGAAAACGGCGACCTGCGCAGCCCCGAGTTGCGCCAGCTGTTGGCCGGGTATGTCGAGCCACTGCTGGCCGCCGGCGCCGACACCCTGATTCTCGGCTGCACCCATTACCCCTTTCTCAAGCCGATGCTGCGGCAGATGATCCCCGAGGACATCAGCCTGATCGACACCGGCGCCGCCGTCGCGCGGCAACTTCAGCGTCTGCTGGCCGAAGGCGAGCTGCTGGCCGAGGGGCCTGCTCGTGAGGCACAGTTCTGGACCAGCGCCGATCCGGTTCATTTCAGAAATATCTTGCCGATACTGTGGAATACCTGTGGCGTTGTGCGAAGCTTCAACAGGTAGAAGATTGACTGGGGGAATACGAAAAGTCGGGTGAATTTCTGATTAATCGCTGACTTCTATAGCTTTGCAGGGCTGGGCAACAAAAAAATCATACGAAATCGTTCGGAAAAGGAAGTTTCTCGTGAAGCGACTATTCTGTTTGGCCGCGATTGCGGCCGCATTAATGGGGCACACTTTTACCGCTCAGGCGGCAGGTGTGGAGTTCGCGGTTGGTCAGACCAGCGATTCGACCATGACGTATCGACTGGGCATGCAATTCGATTGGGACCAGAGTTGGTGGCAGAGTGACGTCGGTCGCGTGACCGGTTACTGGAGCGGCGCCTACACCTATTGGGAAGGCGACAAGACCTCGAGCAATAACAGCCTGTCGTTCTCTCCGGTGTTCGTTTACGAATTTGCCGGTCAGAACGTCAAACCGTACGTTGAAGCAGGCATTGGCGTGGCGGTGTTCTCCAATACCCGACTCGAAGACAACAACATCGGCAGTGCCTTCCAGTTTGAAGACCGGTTCGGTTTTGGCCTGCGCTTCAATGGCGGTCATGAGGTCGGGATCCGCGCGACGCACTATTCCAACGCCGGCCTCGCCAGTTCCAACGACGGTGTAGAAAGCTACTCGCTGCATTACACGTTGCCGTTGTAACTGCTGAATACACACCAATGTGGGGGCGGGCTTGCTCGCGAAAGCGGTGGAACATTCAACATCCCTGTTGACTGACACGCCGCCTTCGCGAGCAAGCCCGCTCCCACATTTGTTCCTAGGTGATTCTGAAATCAGCGATACGCTGTCGAAATTCCCTGGCGTTCGTCAATGCACTCCGGTGCGCCCATCTCGAACTCTCGGCAGATCAGCGGGCGTTTTTCGTAGATAGTGCACATCATCGTGTTGCGATCCAGTGCGGCACACCAGCCGTCGTCCAGACGCAACATGACTTCCCCGCCCCAGTCATCGGTATCGATGAATCGTTCAGGCACACCCGTATCGGTGATCAGCATGACTTCGAGCTGACAGCAGCAGGCTGCGCAGGTCGAGCATGTGACCGCGGGTTCCGCGATTTGCGTATGGGGGATGGTTTTCATGGCGCGCAGTGTAAGGCAGTCACCGTGTGCTGTGTGAAAGGTCTGACGGACGCTCAAGTATCGGAACGTCCGAGATACCGCTGCCGATGATGGTGCTTTTCAGGGTTGATCCTTGATCGGTGGCTGGCTGCGCACCATGCGTTTGCCGATCTCCAGTTTCACTTGGTCCGGCCGTTTGGAAAGCGGCCAGAGGGCGGCCATGAACGCTGCCGGAAAAGCGATTTCCAACGGGCGGTCCTTGAGTTTTTCGAAGATGTGCCGTGCGGCTTTTTCCACCGGCCAGCTCAATGGCATGGAGAAGTCGTTTTTCTCCGTCAGCGGCGTTTCGACAAAGCCGGGGCTGATCACCGTGAGTTCTATGCCTTCCGGGGCCAGGTCGATGCGCAGGGATTCGAGCAGATAACGCAGCCCGGCCTTCGAGGTGCCGTACGCTTCTGCCTTGGGCAGCGGCAGGTAAGTCACCGTACTGGCCATGGCCACCATATGCGGTGCGGTGCCGGCCCGCAGCAAGGGCAAGGCGGCTTCGATGCAATAGCTGCTGGCCAACAGGTTGGTGCGCACCACATGCTCGACAATCGACGCATCGAACTGCTTGGCATCCACGTACTCGCTGGTGCCTGCGTTGAGTATCACGGTGTCCAGCGAGCCCCAGTCCTCGGCAATCTGCTCGCCGATCTCGCGCACGGTCTGGCTGTTGGTCAGGTCCCCGGCGACCACCAGTACCTGTCCCGGATAACGTAGCGACAAGTCTTTCAGTGGTTCCACGGTGCGCGAACTGACGGCCAGGTGCGCACCGGTTTTCAGGATTTCTTCGGCCAGGGCGGCACCGATGCCGCTGCTGGCGCCGGTCAGCCAGTAACGTCGTGCGGGTGTGCGACTCATCCCAATCTCCTTTTCAGCCAGGCAATTGCCCGGCCCAATACGGGTAAATGTTCATAAAACAGAGCCCCGGCATCGAGGTTATCCCGGTGGCGGTAACTCATGACCCAGCGGCGGCGTATTGCAGCGAGGGCAGGTTTTTGAATGCCGTCAACGCGCGCGTACGGGATGTGCTCAAGTCGACGATCGGTGAGGGGTAATCCACAACACCGAAAAGGCCGCCGAGATTGGCGGGGTTGTGCACGTCTTTTTTATTCAGCCCGGCCAGTTCCGGCAGCCATTGTTTGATGAACACGCCTTCGGGGTCGAATTTTTCCGACTGGCTCAGCGGGTTGAAAATCCGGAAGTAAGGCGCCGAGTCCGTGCCGGTAGAGGAGCTCCACTGCCAGCCACCATTGTTCGCCGCCAGGTCGCCATCGATCAGGTGACGCATGAAAAAGCGTTCGCCTTCGCGCCAGTCGATCAACAGGTTTTTGCTCAGGAACATCGCCACCACCATGCGCAGGCGGTTGTGCATCCAGCCGGTTGCCAGCAGTTGGCGCATGGCGGCGTCGATGATCGGCAAGCCGGTGCGCGCCTGTTGCCAGGCGGCCAGTTCTTCGGGGGCATCGCGCCAGGCCAGTGCTTCGGTTTCCGGACGAAACGCGCGGTGCCGGGAAACCCGTGGGTAGCCCACCAGAATGTGTTTGTAGAACTCGCGCCACAGCAGTTCGCTGATCCAGGTGACGGCGCCGGTCTTGCCGCTTTCGAATTCGCCTTGATTGCAGTTCAAGGCGGCGTGCAGGCATTGGCGCACAGAAATCACCCCGGCGGCCAGATAGGCCGAGAGCTGACTGGTGCCGGGCTTCGCCGGGAAGTCGCGTTCGCTTTGATAGTGCTCGATCTGCGCATCGCTAAAGCTGTCGAGGCGATGCCGGGCTTCAGCTTCGCCCGCCGGCCACAGGTTGCGCAGGTTATCAACGGGTGTTGCGAAGCCGTCGACACTCAAGGGGATCGCATCGCTGGCAATGTTCAACGGCGCTTGTTTGTGCGGCGCGCGGACCAGGCTGGGCAGCGAGTGGTGCAGTCGTTCGTAGCAGACTTTGCGGAACTGGCTGAAGACCTGAAAGTAAGTACCGGTGCGGGTCAGCACGCTCCCGGGCTTGAACAGCAATTGATCGAGGTAGCGGCGAACTTCGATGCCTTCGGCCTGTAGCGTCCGGGCGACTGCAGCATCGCGACAGGACTCATGGATGCCATACTCTTCGTTGAGATACAGCGCGTCGACCTGCCACTCTCGGCACAGGTTCAGCAATACGCTGGGCGCGTCATCCCAGCGGGGTGCCTGGCGGATCAGCAGGGGAATGTTCAGTTGACCCAGTTCACGGCTCAACTCGCGCAGGTTGCGCAGCCAGAAGTCCACTTTGCAGGGCGCATCGTCGTGTTCCAGCCATTGTTCCGGACTCAGCAGGTACACCGCCACGCACGGGCCGCGAGCCGCGGCTGCCGAGAGGGCGGTGTTGTCATGTAGACGCAAGTCGCTGCGCAGCCAGATCAATTGCATTTTGGTATCCACGCGATTCATTTAAATCAGTCCGCGCTGAACGAGTGCCTGATGTGCCGACAACGGATCTTCGGCCAGGTACAAATCAGCGATCTCGGTAGTACTTGCGGACAACTCGGCGTGGTGGATGCATACCGTTGGTCCGGCAATCATTTTGGGGCAACTGACACCTTTGAAAAGTTTCGGCAGCTGCGCCAGATTCAGGGCTTTGCTTGAGTACAGCAGAACCCCACGGGGTTGCAGCAGTTCGACCGCCAATGCCAGTTCTCCGACAGGCAGCGGCCAGTCGAAGACCTCCACCGGGCAGTCCGCGCTGCTGATCAGCCAGGCCGTGAGCCACAGGTGCGGTTCCACGGGCAGGTCCGAGTGGTTGACCAGCAGCAGCGGCGCGGTGCGCAACTGACGATTGTTATGGTAGATGCGCGCGCCGAACTTGCTGCGCAGCCAGGCACAAAAAAAGCCCCGCTCCATCTGCGCCCCGAACTGGCCTTGCCAGCGTTGCTCCAGAGCGGCGAGCAAGGGCATCAGCAAGTGCTCGCACAGGGTTCGCGGCGGATACAACGCCATCGCCTGATTGACGCTGTCATCCAGGGCGCGTTCCTGCAATCCGCTGACCGCCTGCAGCAACGTTTGCTGCAAGGCGTGCCAATCGTTGTCGACGGACTCGCTGAAGGCTTGCGGCGTGTCGAGCAATGGCTTGACCTGGCTGACGGCAACGCCACGGTTGAGCCAGGTGAGGATGGTCCGGATGCGTTGTACATGGTCGGCCGAGAACAACCGATGGCCCTTGGGCGTGCGGAGCGGCACGATCAGGCCGTAGCGCCGCTCCCAGGCGCGCAAGGTCACGGCATTGACCCCGGTTTGCCGCGCCACCTCACGGATCGGCAACCAGCCTTCGTTCAACGCCTTTTTAAAGTCATCGCCGAGGTCTTCGCGGGCGCTGGTGTCGAGTGCTTTTTTCATCAGATGGCGTTTCGCAGGCTGAGGTTTTCCGGGTGCGGTTGCAGGTAAACCTGCTGTGCGATGTACGGATCGGGGTGTTGGCGAAAGTGATGCTTGAGCAGCGTCAGCGGCACCACCAGCGGCACGATGCCCAGGCGGTACTGGTTGATCACGTGCTGCACTTCCTGCTTGTCTTCGTGGCTGATGGCCTGTTTCAAGTAGCCACTGAGGTGTTGCAGGACGTTGGTATGGGTCCGGCGGGTGGCGCACTTTTTCAGCGCCGCCATCAGTTCACTGAAATAGCGGGGACCAAGTTCCTGCGGATCGGTATGGCCCATGTTGCCCAGCAGGTGGCCCAGGGTTTTGTATTGCACCGGGTTGTGGGCCATCAGCAGGTATTTGTAGCGCGAGTGAAAGTCCGTAAGACCGCGCCGGGTCAGGCCTTCCTGGCGTAGCTGCTGCCAGGCGCTGTAAGCGAACGCGCGGGTGAGGAAGTTTTCCCGTAGCACCGGATCATTGAGCCGGCTGTCTTCTTCCGCTGGCAAGTCCGGGTGCAGCAGGCAGGCGTCGATGGCGATTTTCTGTTTGGCGGGGGCATGGGACATCGGAGCACCTCGAATCTGAACCTGTGCAGGCGGTCGAGTCTGTACAAGATAACTTCATCATAGGTTCGAAGTTGTACAAGTCAAATGTTGTGTATAAGTTTTGTGGCGGGCTGCTGTCCATGGCGACAGCAGCGATTTGCTCGGATCGATGCTCTTTACTGCAGGTGCTCATGCAAGCGGCGGGCGGCTTCCTGACCGCTGAGCCAGGCCCCTTCGACGCGTCCGGACAGGCACCAGTCGCCACAGGCGTACAGCCCCAGGTCGGCGTCGGCCAGGGTACCCCATTCGTGACTGCTGGCGGGGCGGGCGTAGAGCCAGCGGTGGGCGAGGCTGAAGCTCGGCGCGGGCATGGAATCGTGCAGCAGTTCGGCGAAGGCGCCATGCAGTTGTTCGATCACGGCTTCCTTGGACAAGTCGATGTGTTGTCGGCTCCAGGCGCTGGTGGCGTGCAGCACCCAGGTGTCGAGGGTGTTATCGCGCCCGGGTTTGCTGCGGTTGCGGGCCAGCCAGTCGAGGGGGCTGTCCTGTACGAAGCAGCCTTCCATGGGCGTTTCCAGCGGCGTTTCGAAGGCCAGGGCGATGGCCCAGGTCGGGTCCATTTTCACCCCGGCGGCGGCCCCGGCGAGTTTCGGCGCTGATGCCAGCAGAGCCGTGGCCTGTGGGGCCGGCGTGGCGATGACCACGTGGCTGAACGGTCCGTGGGTGAAGCCCTCGGCGTCCTGCAGGTGCCAGTGTTCTTCACCGCGATAGACCTCGGTGATCCGGCAGGCGAAATGCACTTCGAGGTCACCGAGCAGGGCGCGGGTGATGGCGCTCATGCGCGGCGTGCCGACCCAGCGGGTCTGCTCGTCCGGCGACAGGTTGAGCTGGCCGCCATGGTAGGTGTACAGCTGCGGCGTCCACTCGGCGACCCAACCTTTGGCTTGCCAGCGCTGGACTTCGTTGACAAAACGCCGGTCACGCGCGGTGAAATACTGCGTGCCCATGTCCAGAGCACCCGCATCGCTGCGCTTGCTCGACATGCGCCCGCCGCTGCCGCGACTTTTATCGAACAGTTGAACCACATGCCCGAGGTCAGTCAGGGCCTGGGCGGCGGAGAGTCCGGCAATGCCGGTGCCGATGATTGCGATAGGTACAGTCATAGGGGCCTCGTTTACCTTTCTGTACAGACTACGCCGGGGTTCAAACCTGTACAATATTGTTTTTTGGTATAACTTTTAGCGCTCTCGATCTGACAGCTTGGCCTATTGTTAAACATAGCGCCTGTTCGATACCAAAGATCCCTGCTTATAAAAATAGACTAATGGACAAGGTAAAACGCCACACGAGGGAGAAGTCATGCACATATTGCTGACCGGCGGTACTGGTTTGATAGGACGTCAGCTCTGCCGGCACTGGTTGGGCCAGGGACATCGCCTGACAGTCTGGAGTCGCAAGCCTGAAAAAGTCGCGAAAATATGTGGTGCCCAAGTGCGTGGAGTTGCCCGGCTGGAGGATCTGGGGCAGGAGCAGATCGATGCGATCGTGAATCTGGCCGGAGCGCCGATTGCCGACCGGCCCTGGACACACAAGCGTAAAACCTTGTTGTGGAGCAGCCGCATCACCCTCACCGAAACCTTGCTGGCGTGGCTCGAAAGTCGCGAGCAGAAACCACGGGCCTTGATTTCCGGTTCGGCTGTCGGCTGGTATGGCGACGGTGGCGAGCGCGAACTGACCGAGGACTCGGGGCCGGTCAGCGAAGATTTCGCCAGCCAGTTATGCATCGCCTGGGAAGAGACTGCACAGCGGGCTGAAGCGCTGGGCATTCGCGTCATCCTCATCCGTACCGGGTTGGTGCTGTCGGCGGAAGGCGGCTTTTTGTCGCGGCTGTTACTGCCGTTCAAACTGGGCCTGGGAGGGCCGATCGGCAACGGCCGGCAGTGGATGCCGTGGATTCATATCGACGATCAAATCGCCCTGATTGATTTTCTTCTGCATCGCAACGAGGCCAGCGGTCCCTATAATGCGTGCGCGCCCAAACCGGTGCGTAACCTCGAGTTTGCCAAGGCGTTGGGCAGCGTGCTGCGTCGCCCGACCTTCATGCCGATGCCGGCCTTCGCATTGAAGGTGGGACTGGGTGAGTTGTCCTTGCTGTTGCTGGGCGGCCAGCGCGCCACTCCGGTGCGTTTGTTACAGGCTGGTTTCACTTTTAAGTTCACGGATTTGCGCGCGGCTCTGGACGATCTGTCCGGTCGCCTTTGAAATAGGACGTTGCATGACCGATCACGCGTTGCTTCTGGTCAACCTGGGCTCACCTGCCTCCACCTCGGTGGCGGATGTGCGCAGCTACCTCAATCAATTTCTGATGGACCCGTACGTGATCGATCTGCCATGGCCGGTTCGACGTCTGCTGGTGTCGCTGATCCTGATCAAGCGTCCCGAGCAGTCGGCCCATGCTTATGCCTCGATCTGGTGGGACGAGGGCTCGCCGCTGGTGGTGCTCAGCCGCCGCCTGCAACAAGCCATGACCCGTCAATGGCAGCACGGCCCGGTCGAACTGGCGATGCGCTACGGCGAGCCGTCGATTGAATCGACACTGATGCGCATGGCCGCCGCGGGGCACAAGCGAATCACGCTGGCACCGCTTTATCCACAGTTCGCCGACAGCACCACGACCACAGTCATCGAAGAGGCCAAACGTGTGGTGCGCGAGAAAAACCTCGACGTGCAGCTGTCGGTGCTGCAACCGTTCTACGATCAACCGGAATACCTCGATGCGCTGATGGCCACGACCAAGCCCTATCTGGAGCAGGATTTCGATCACTTGCTGATGAGCTTTCACGGCTTGCCGGAACGGCATCTGAAGAAACTCAACCCCGGACACAGCTTCGAGGGCGGCGGTGATTGCTGTGCCGGGGCGCCGCCGGAGGTGGTCGCTACCTGTTATCGCGGCCAATGCCTGCGCACGGCGGCAGAGTTTGCCAAGCGCATGGGGTTGCCGGAGGGCAAGTGGTCGGTGTCGTTCCAGTCGCGTCTGGGGCGCGCCAAATGGATCGAACCCTACACCGAAGTGCGCCTCGATGAATTGGCCAAAAGCGGGGTGAAAAAGATTCTGGTGATGTGCCCGGCATTCGTTGCCGATTGCATCGAGACACTGGAAGAGATC
Source organism: Pseudomonas sp. GL-B-12 (assembly GCF_019955895.1). NCBI lineage: Bacteria > Pseudomonadati > Pseudomonadota > Gammaproteobacteria > Pseudomonadales > Pseudomonadaceae > Pseudomonas > Pseudomonas sp. GL-B-12. The sequence continues at coordinate 11,004 of NZ_JAHBCX010000038.1, read as the reverse complement.
GGTGATCGCGGCAAAGAACAATTCCGCGCAGCGGGGGGAGAGGAGTTGGTGCTGGTGCCGTGCCTCAACGATGATCCGCATTGGGCGCGGGCGTTGAGTGCGTTGTGCGAGCGAGCGCCGTTGGCCCTTTAAAGAGCATCGCGAGCAGGCTCGCTCCCACAGTTTGGAATCCATTCCCCTGTGGGAGCGAGCCTGCTCGCGATAGCTGTTTCACTGACTACAAATATCTCAAGCTGTTAGATCAGCGGCTCATTCGCCTTCTTGTGCTTCCAGCTGTCATTGCCCGGCAGGATCAGGTTCAAGCCAATCGCCACCACCGCGCACAGCGCGATGCCCTTGAGGCCGAAATCGTCCGGCCCGGTGCCGGTGCCGATCAGCACGCCGCCGATCCCGAACACCAGGGTCACCGAAACAATCACCAGATTGCGCGCCTCGCCCAGATCGATCTTGTGGCGGATCAGCGTGTTCATCCCCACCGCGGCAATCGAACCGAACAACAGGCACAGAATCCCGCCCATCACCGGCACCGGAATGCTTTGCAGCAGTGCGCCGAACTTGCCGATGAACGCCAGGCTGATGGCGAAGATCGCCGCCCAGGTCATGATTTTCGGGTTGTAGTTCTTGGTCAGCATCACCGCGCCGGTCACTTCGGCGTAGGTGGTGTTGGGCGGGCCGCCGAACAGACCGGCCGCCGTGGTGGCAATGCCGTCGCCGAGCAGAGTGCGGTGCAGGCCGGGTTTCTTCAGGTAATCGCGACCGGTCACGCTACCCACGGCAATCACGCCGCCGATGTGTTCGATGGCCGGGGCCAGGGCCACCGGAACGATGAACAGAATCGCCTGCCAGTTGAATTCCGGCGCGGTGAAGTGCGGGATGGCGAACCACGGTGCCGCCGCAATCTTCGCGGTATCGACCACGCCGAAGTAGAATGCCATGCCAAAGCCCACCAGCACGCCGGAGATGATCGGCACCAGGCGGAAGATGCCCTTGCCGAATACCGCGACGATCAGGGTGGTCAGCAACGCGGGCATCGAAATCAGCATCGCCGTCTGGTAATGGATCAATTCGCTGCCGTCGCCGGCCTTGCCCATGGCCATGTTGGCGGCAATCGGCGCCATGGCCAGGCCGATCGAAATGATCACCGGCCCGATCACCACAGGCGGCAGCAGGCGGTCGATGAACCCGGTGCCTTTGATCTTCACCGCGAGGCCGAGGAAGGTGTAGACGAAACCCGCCGCCATCACGCCGCCCATGGTCGCGGCCAGGCCGAACTGGCCCTTGGCGAGAATGATCGGGGTGATGAAGGCAAAGCTCGATGCCAGGAACACTGGCACCTGACGCCCGGTGACGATCTGGAACAGGATCGTCCCCAGGCCGGCCGTGAACAGCGCCACGTTCGGGTCGAGACCGGTAATCAGCGGCATCAACACCAGGGCGCCGAAGGCCACGAACAGCATCTGTGCACCCGACAGCACCGTGCGCCAGAGCGGATCGTTGAACTCTTGCTGCATGGTCACGCGTCCTTCTGCTTGGTGCCGAAGATCTTGTCACCGGCATCGCCCAGCCCTGGGATGATGTAACCGTGTTCGTTCAGTTTTTGATCAATGGAAGCGGTGTAGATGATCACGTCCGGGTGAGCTTTCTCTACGGCGGCGATGCCTTCCGGCGCGGCAACCAGCACCATGGCTCGGATGTCGCGGCAGCCGGCCTTTTTCAGCAGGTCGATGGTGGCAACCATCGAGCCGCCGGTGGCGAGCATCGGGTCGATGATCATGGCCAGGCGTTCGTCGATTTCCGGCACCAGCTTCTCGAGGTAGGTGTGGGCCTCGAGGGTTTCCTCGTTGCGAGCCACGCCGACGGCGCTGACTTTGGCGCCCGGGATCAGGCTCAGTACGCCTTCGAGCATGCCGATACCGGCACGCAGGATCGGCACTACAGTGATTTTCTTGCCGGCGATTTTCTCGACCGACACAGTGCCGCACCAGCCTTCGATATCGTAGGATTCCAGCGGCAGGTCTTTGGTGGCTTCATAAGTCAGCAGGGCGCCGACTTCCTGAGCGAGCTCACGGAAATTCTTCGTGCTGATGTCTGCGCGGCGCATAAGGCCAAGTTTATGACGGATCAGCGGGTGGCGGATCTCATGGATGGGCATGGGGAAAGGCTCCGGCGGCGGGCAAAAAAACCGGCCTAGATTAATCTATCCGAGGGTGTTGTCCTATAGACATACAGTACGTTAGTCCACAAACGCTTGATCTGGCCTCGCTTGATGCGTACCTTTGCCCGCTTTTCCGAATCCGTCCCTCCCCCTCAAACCCCCTGGAGAGCGCCATGTCCGCTGATCTCGAGCATATCCGTCAAATCATGCGAGAGGCTGACTGCCTGTACACCGAAGCTGAAGTCGAGGCGGCCATCGCCCGCGTCGGTGCACAAATCAACGAACAAATGGCCGACAGCAACCCGGTGGTGTTCTGCGTGATGAACGGCGGGCTGATTTTCTCCGGCAAGCTGCTGACCTACCTGGACTTCCCGCTGGAAGCGTCCTACCTGCACGCCACCCGCTATCGCAACGAAACCAGCGGTGGCGACCTGTTCTGGAAAGCCAAGCCGGAAGTTTCCTTCATCGACCGTGACGTGCTGATCATCGACGACATCCTCGATGAAGGTCACACCCTGGGCGCGATCATCGACTTCTGCAAACACGCCGGTGCCCGCAAAGTGCACACCGCCGTGCTGATCGACAAAGACCACGACCGCAAGGCCCGTCCGGACCTCAAGGCCGATTTCGTCGGCCTGCCGTGCATCGACCGCTACATCTTCGGTTACGGTATGGACTACAAAGGCTACTGGCGTAATGCCAACGGGATTTTCGCCGTTAAAGGAATGTAAGACATGGATACGCCTCGCTTTCTGGATCAGACCTTGTTCGCCGAGCTGGCCGGGAAAGCCGCGGCCAATCCTCGCGGGCGCCAGCATCACAACTTCCATCAGATGGAAGACGCTTGCCATCGCATGGCAGTGGGGTTGCAGCCGTCCACGTATATCCCGCCTCACCGGCATTTGGGCGACAACAAGGCCGAAACCCTGTTGGTCCTCAAGGGTCGGCTGGGCGTGTTGATCTTTGACGAGACCGGTGCGGTGCTGAGCAAGACCGTGCTGCAGGCCGGTGGCGACTGTGTTGGCGTGGACCTGCCAACCGGTGTGTTCCACGGTGTGGTGGTGCTGGAGGCCGACAGCCTGATGTTCGAATGCAAGGCCGGTCCTTACCGTCCGGTTGGTGAAGGTGAGCTGGCACATTGGGCGCCGCGCGAAGGCGAGCCCGGTGTTGCCGAGTATCAGGCCTGGATGCGCGCGCAGTTCGATTGATTTTCACCATCTGTAACCTGTAGGAGCGAGCTTGCTCCTACACCCGCCCTCCGGAGCCAGCCATGAGCCCTTTTATCCGCTGCTGCGCCGCCCTGTTGCTGACCCTCAGCCTGCCCCTGGCCGCCGCGCCGGCGCCCATGCACAGTCAATTCCTGCCGCCGGACGATCTCGCTCTGCGCGATGCCGACCCCGAACAGCAGCAACTGATGCAGGTCACCGATTATTCGGTGGTGGTCGGTGCTCAGCGTCAATCCAATCAACAGCCGATTCCGGTCACGTCCCCATTAATGATTCGTCTCAAGGGTAAATCCCTGAACAAGGGCGCCACCATCAATCAGGTACTGGTCAACTTCGATGGTGAAAGCAAAAGCCTGAAAAAGCCGGTTTACGATGTGCCGAGCAAGACCCTGACCCTCTATTACCCGCTGGCGCAATACCGGGTGGTGATCGACTTGTTGCGCAATGACACGGTGTATTGCCAGTTTCTCAGCTACGCCAATGGTCATGTTTGGGCCGATCTGCACACCGGCAGCACTCGTCCGCGTTGAGCCCTGTGCCTGCGCGGGGGTAAACTGCCCGCCCCGTGAAATGTCTGCGAGCTGGAGTCGGCAATGCGTAAAGATAAAAAACAAGTGATTGGTGACGAGATCGGCGATGAGCAGATCAAGTTGTTCCTCGATTTTGAACCGGTCGACGCGACTTCTCCGTCCCTGCACAAACTGGTCAAGGCCTACCGTGGCCTGCGCATCGACGATTTCGCGCGCTTTCTGACGTTCTTCGTCGAAGCGGGTTACGACGTGAATGGCAAGGATGAGCACGGCAATAACTTCATTGCCCTGATCAAGGATCAGCGCAATGCGGCGGATTACATCGAGCTGATCGAAAAGGCTCGCGGCTGATCCCTCGCCACAAACATGGTTTCGCCGGCCATAAAAAAACGCCCCGCTCTCGATGAGAGTGGGGCGTTTTTCATGGAGCCGAATCAAGCGTAGCTTTCGGTCTCGCTGCTGGCTTCAACCAGTTCCAGGGCAACGTTGTTCTGCGTGTTTATCTTGCGATACAGCGCAGCGTCGGTTTCCAGGACCTTTTCCCGGGCCGGGAAGATCTCTGCCAGTTTGGTAGCCCATTCGCCCTTGGCTTTGCTCGGGAAGCATTTTTCGATCAGCTCAAGCATGATCGAAACGGTCACCGAGGCACCTGGCGAAGCGCCGAGCAGTGCCGCCAGGGAACCGTCCTTGGCCGCGACCAGTTCGGTACCGAATTGCAGGATGCCGCCTTTTTTCGGGTCTTTCTTGATGATCTGTACCCGTTGGCCGGCCACTTCCAGGCGCCAGTCTTCGGCTTTCGCCTCAGGGTAGAAGCGACGCAGGGATTCCAGGCGCTGCTCCATCGACTGCATCACTTCGCTGACCAGGTACTTGGTCAGGTCCATGTTGTTTTTTGCCACAGACAGCATCGGCCCGATATTGCCGGCACGAACCGACATCGGCAGGTCCATGAAAGAACCGTGCTTGAGGAACTTGGTGGTGAAGCCGGCGTATGGTCCGAACAGCAGGGACTTCTTGCCTTCGACCACGCGGGTGTCCAGGTGCGGCACGGACATTGGCGGCGAGCCCACGGCAGCCTGGCTGTAGACCTTGGCCTGGTGGTGCTTGACCACTTCCGGGTTGTCGCAACGCAGCCACTGGCCGCTGATCGGGAAGCCGCCGAAGCCTTTGCTTTCTTCGATGCCCGAGGCCTGCAGCAGCGGGAGTGCCGCACCGCCCGCGCCGAGGAAGACGAACTTCGCATCGACTTCACGGGTGTTGCCGCTGTTGACGTCCTTGATGCTGACGGTCCAGCCGCCGTTGCTGCGCTTGAGGCCGGTCACGCGCTTGCAGTACTTGACATGGGCATCGGGTGCGCTGGTCAGGTGCTTGAGCAACTGGTTGGTCAGGGCGCCGAAGTTGACGTCGGTGCCATTGATCACGCGGGTCGCGGCGAGGGTTTCGCCAGGATCGCGGCCAGGCATCATCAGCGGCATCCACTCGGCCATTTTGGCCTTGTCTTCGGTGTATTCCATGTCGGCGAAGGCGTGGTGCTTGCTCAGCACCTTGAAGCGTTCCTTGAGGAAGGACACGCCGCTGTCGCCCTGCACGAAACTCAGGTGTGGCACCGGGCTGATAAACGATTTGCACGAGCCGAACGTGCCTTTTTTGGTCAGGTACGACCAGAACTGCTTCGACACCTCGAACTGGGTGTTGATGTGCACGGCTTTCTTGATGTCGACGGCGCCATTGACGGCCTGCGGCGTGTAGTTGAGCTCACACAGCCCGGCGTGACCGGTACCGGCGTTGTTCCACGGGTTGGAACTCTCCGCGGCACCGGAATCCATCAGCTCGACGACTTCCAGCTTGATCGCGGGGTCGAGCTCTTTGAGCAGTACTGCAAGGGTGGCACTCATGATGCCGGCCCCAACCAGTACTACGTCGACTGCTTCGTTATGCGCCATTTAACGCGTCTCCAAAATCTGCAGCACCAAATTGTCGGCATGGCTGCCAGGAGTGACGGGGCGTGTCAGTGTTGCCCCAGGTACCCATGGCAGGATCGCCATGTCCGAATCTTCGCAATTTATCGCAACTTCGACGGACGCTACCTGCCGGGCCTATGAGCCATATGAACTCATTTCAGCGCGCGGGAGGCAATTCGACTTATGGTCGATACATCCGTTTGTGCAACCAAATCCGTAGCGGACAGGCTTCAGGCTCCGGTGTTCGAGGAATACTCGGTCCTGTGTCGTTGGGCTGTTGTAGACGCTAATGGTGCATGTTCAGACGCAAAACTATTCATTTGCTCGCCACACTCTTGTGAAGTTGTGAAAACCCGTTTTTTTCACGCTCTTTTGAAGACGTGAACCTCAAAAAGGGCTGTCCCAGCCTGGCACCGTGCCCGGATGGATTGCCGCCATGGGATACAGGGCAGGCAAAACGGGCAAACAGCTCAGTGACCGAGCGTAATGACAGCTCTGCAGATTCGCGAAAAGTGGAGGTCTTGCTCAACAAAACAGCAAGCGCGCCAGCTTCACTCGATCTGTGTGGGCGGCTCTCTGTGGGCGGTGCGGGGTGTCAATGCAAGCGCATTGACGATGCTGCGAGGCCCGATCAGGAGACGTCCTTATAATCGGGGGGAGATTGTATCTAAGAAACGCAGGGAAATGGTCGTGTTTAATGACTTTTATTAGGTGTTTGGTCAGGTCGTCATCAGTTGCTGTGCACGCGAGCGTGGCTGTAGCTGCTGCGAAACGACCCGGGCGCCGGCAGGCAGCGGCTGATTCAGCCAGTTCAGGCGGATCTCTTCGATTTCAACCCAGCCATCGCCCATGGGCTGGAGACTGCACTGCTTGAAGGCCTGGCAGTGGCCGTTGCGGTCGAGCAGGGCGAAGCAGCGATGCAGAGGGCGTGGCGCGAACAGCGAAATCAAATGGCGCATGATGATTACCGTATTAGGTGACTAACGCCAACATAGCGCACGGGTGATGACGCGCAAGTGTCTGAGTAGTGACATCTTGGTGACAGGAAACCGCTCTCAAATAGGATGGTCAGACATTTCAGTTATCACTGTCAGGTGCTGGTTCCCGGCAGCGGAGCACCGCTATACTGCCGGCCTGTTTGTGCCTGATTCTGGAGAGAAGAGCATGTTGCAACGCCTGTTGTTCGGTTTGATCACTGTGACCAGTTTGACTCTGGTTGGCTGCGCCAACAGCCCGCAACAACTGAGCCCGGAACCCAAGCTGACCACTCAACTGGCCCCGGTCGGCCATGGTCAGCCCGTCGTGGTGCGTGTAGTGGACGGTCGCCCGTCGCCGACGCTGGGCACCCGTGGTGGCCTGTATCCGGAAACCAGCGCAATCACCGTGCAGAGCGCGCAGATCCTGCCGAAGCTGCAGGCCCAGGCTGAAGCCGCCGTGCGTCTGCTGGGCTTTACCCCGACGAACAATGCCATGAATGCACCGCAACTGACCGTGACCCTGGCAGAGTTGAAGTACCAGTCGCCCAAGGAAGGCATGTACGTGACCGAAGCCACCATCGGCGCGACGTTCCGCTCCGATGTACAAAACGCCAACCGTCGCTACAGCGGCCGTTATGGTTCGTCCCTGGACCAGCGCTTCGGAATGGCGCCGAACCAGGAAACCAACACCAAGCTGGTCAGCGATGTGCTGAGCGATGCGTTGACCCGCCTGTTCAAGGACCCGACCGTGGGTCAGATTCTCGGCGAGTAATCTTCGCTGGATGTGAAAAAAGCCCGGTGCCGGTGATGGTCCCGGGCTTTTTTGTGAGCATTGAGTCAGATTCACACATGATCAAATGTGGGAATGGTGGTGTCAGGCGGCCTCGGAGTAAAAGTCCAGCACGCTCACACCCGTCAGCAAATCCGCCTCCGGCAAATCCGCATGCTGATGCCCGCCCAAGGCGCAATACACCAGCCAATGGCGATCCTGAACGTTGAAGGCGAGGCTGCCGACGAGGGCTTGTTGTTCTTCGCTGGGGGTGATGAGGTAAAGACGATCCTGGTTTTCGGCGTGGAGCATGACGTGGTCCCTGTCGGTTTCGAGGCGCGCATGATCGCCGATACAGATGACGAAGCCGTGACTCAGGACAGCCATTGATCAAAAGCTTCGTTATTTGTCGGAAACAGAGGGCAGGTGCGCAGGCTTTCGGTAGAATCCGCGCCGCGGTCGCCGGCCCGGCACCTGCCACCTGTTTTACTTGAGGTTTGTGATGTCGCTGCACTTGATGACGCTGTTTACTGCCCATCCCGCCAAATTGATCAATCTGCTGGCCTTGCTCTTTGCCTTCCCGGGCGGCTGGTTGCTGCACGCCACCCGTCGTCGCGAACTGCGCGCGATGGCCAGTTTGCAGGCGCAGCGCCAGAGCAGCCCCAACGTAGAGCCCACGCTGGACTGGGCGACCTTACGCATGAACCGGTTTTTCTACATCTTCGGTTTTGCCTGCATGGGGATGGCGCTGCTGGTGTCGTGGATCAGTACTCAGGTTTGAATAACCGCAAACCTGTGGTGAACAGATACAAAAGCGGCGCCTCAAGGGCGCCGTTTTCACATTTGGCCGAAACCGCTTACAGCGGCAACCCTGCCTTCACCCGGTACTGATTGCGTACCGGCGTCGCATATTGCAGCACCAGGAATGGACGATGCTCTTCAGGGCAGGCGTCCAGGCGGCGTTGCCATTCTTCCTGGGCTTTGACCAGCTCCTCGGCCGGGAACACTTCGGCGGCTTTCGGCACCTGCAACTGCGGATCAGCAACTTTCCACTGTGCATAAGCCAGGTAGTGCACCGGGAACAAGCGGTATCCGCTGAGGATTTGCCTGTCCATCTCGACCGCCAATTGCTTGGTGTCGTCGAACAGTTCGGTGATCGGCGCGGCAAAGTTCACATGCACCCGGCCCTTGTAGCCGGTGATGCCCTTGGCGATGCTCACGTCATCCTCGCCCGGCACCTTGGTGTAGCTGCCGGTGGTGGCGCGGATGTAAAGCTCGCGGGCCTTGGCCTGATCGCACGGGTCGTACTCGTAGCTGATCGACACCGGGGTCAGGTTCAGCGACTGAATGACTTCGCCGAAGGGCTCGTCCTTGCGGCTCATGTGGAACATCTTGAGGATCGCCGACTCGGTACGGTCGTCACCGTCCTTGGCGCGGCCTTCGGCCTGGGCGATCCAGATCGAGGCGCAATCGTTGCGGATCGAATGGTTGATGTACGCCGACAACAGTTGATAGGCCGCCATTTTCTCCCGTCGTCCGCTGATTGAGCGGTGCACGATGAAGCTCTTGTTCAGGCGCATCAGGTCGCTGACGAAAGGCTTTTGTAGCAGGTTGTCGCCAATGGCGATGCGCGGGGTCGGCAGACCGGCGTGGTACACGGCATAGTTGACGAAGGCCGGGTCCATCACAATGTCGCGGTGGTTGGCGATGAACAGGTAGGCGCTGCCGGACTTGAATTGCTCCACCCCTGTATAGGTAACACCGTCGGTGGCGCGCTCGATGGTATGGTCGACGTAATGCTCGACTTTGTCCTGTAACGTGGCCACGGAGGTAATGCCGGCAAACTCACGGCGCAACCGATGGGCTATAAGAGGTTTGAGTGCCCAGCCTAAAGCGCCGGCGAAACGCGGGAAGCGGAAGTGGGTGAGGATATCTAGAAACGCCTTGTCGCCGAGCAGTCGTGCCAGCACTGCCGGGACTTCGCTGTCGTCGTAAGGTCGGATGGCATCGAATTCGCCCATCATGCTCTCTTGTTAGAAACGGCTAGGGTAAGTAAAGGTTTTGATCGAAAACCGGCGGGGTACGGTCTGAAAAAGTAGTCAGACAAAAATAGCCCTGCAAATAGACCGGCGATTATACGCACAAGTCACCTGGGAGACCGCGATGCTGGAAACTGCGCAATATGAATGTCCGTATTGTGGTGAGGAAGTCGAGACGACGCTGGATTTGTCCGGTGGCGATCAGACCTATATTGAAGACTGTCAGGTGTGCTGCCGGCCGATAACCTTCGTGTTGCAAGTTCATGAAGAGGAATGGCATCTCGAAGTGTTCAGCGAAAACGAGTGAGGAGCGTGTATGCAGCGCATCTACGATCCGGAAAACCTGATGGAAGGCGAGTTGCTGCAAGGCATGCTCGCCAGCGAGGGCATCGAAGCGCATCTGGTGGGCCGTGATTTGCTCGGGGGTAGCGGCGAGTTACCGATCTATGGCCTGCTCGGGCTGTCGGTCGAGAACGATCAGGCTGCATACGCCCGCGAGCTGATCACTGCGTACAATGCCGCGCTGCCGCTGTCCGGCGATGAATCGGACAGCTTTCCCGGCACGCTGGTCTGTTAGGCTGGCGTTCGTTTGATCAAGAGCCGTGTTGCCCCATGTGTGGACGTTATGCCCTGTTTCGCTGGAACCCCGCCTTCGCGGCGCTGCCCGGTTTTCCCGCCGACCAGCAGGCGCAGTGGAACATTTCCCCCAATGATTCGGTGTTGATGCTGCGGGCCGAGCCTGACGGCCAGCGCACGTTGGCCCGCGCCCGCTGGGGCCTGACGCCACCCTGGCTGACCGATCTGTCCCGCACCCCGGCCCACGCCCGCGCCGAAACCGTTGCCGAACAACCGATGTTCCGCGAAGCCCTGCGCCTGCGCCGCTGCCTGTTGCCGGCCAATGGTTTCTACGAATGGCGCGGCACAACGCGCAAGCGCCCGTACTGGCTGACACCGGGGGAGGGCTCGTCATTATTTTTTGCGGCGATCTGGGAGGCGTATCCGGTACAGGAACAGGTTTGGCTCAGTACCGCGGTGATTACCCAGCCAGCGGCAAGCCAACGGCGGCCGTTGATTCTTGACGAGGCGGGGCAGGCCGCGTGGCTGGATCCGGAGACGCCATTGCATGCTTTGCAAGCATTGCTGGCCAGTGAGCCTGCCGCATTGCGCGAGCGGGTGCTGGCCAATATGGTGAATGATCCGAAGCTCAATGGGCCGGAGTGTTTGACCCCGGGTTGAGTTTTTTGGTGTCAGTGCTGGCCCCTTCGCGAGCAAGTCGGATCGCCGCACCGCCGCTCCCACATTTGATCTTCAGTGAACACAGAATATGTGTACGACAGAGTTCCAGTG
>NZ_JAHBCX010000037.1:0-58522 GCF_019955895.1 Pseudomonas sp. GL-B-12 | reverse complement strand
TTCGATTCACGCTTCCTCCCCACACTCGGTCGCCCTCATGCAGTTGCGCTTCACTTCGTTCGCTGTGGTCAGCTTACGACGGGACTTTCACCCGCAAGATTGCGCCCATGCTGGGCGCACAAAAAAACCGGGGCAAATGCCCCGGCTGGATGTTTTATTGTATCTCCTGGCCCGTTACCAGAAGCGCTGCTGGGTCAAGCGGCTCCACCAGTTCAGCAGCACGCGATCGACCGAGCCGCTGGCGGCCATGCCGATGCGCTCCGGCAGGCTTTTGCGTTCGGCGTAATGCAAGTGATAGAGCTCGGACTTGTTGGCGCGCTCGGAGAGGTATTCATCACTGGTCTTGAGTTCGTCGACCAGTTGTTTGTCCAGCGCCGCGACACCAAGCCAGATTTCGCCGGTGGCCACTTCATCGATCGCCAGTTGCGGGCGATAGCGCGACACGAAGTTCTTGAACAGTTGATGGGTGATGTCCAGGTCTTGCTGGAACTTCTCCCGGCCCTTCTCGGTGTTTTCGCCAAACACGGTCAGGGTGCGCTTGTATTCACCGGCGGTCAGCACTTCGAAGTCGATGTCGTGCTTTTTCAGCAAGCGGTTGACGTTGGGCAACTGCGCCACCACGCCAATCGAGCCGAGGATCGCGAACGGTGCGCTGATGATCTTCTGTCCGATGCACGCCATCATGTAGCCACCGCTGGCCGCGACCTTGTCGATGCACACGGTCAAGGGCACGCCGGCCTCACGGATACGCGCCAGTTGCGAGGAAGCCAGGCCGTAGCTGTGTACCATGCCACCGCCGCTTTCCAGGCGTAGCACCACTTCGTCCTTCGGTGTGGCCAGGGTCAGCAAGGCGGTGATTTCGTGGCGCAGGCTTTCGGTGGCCGATGCCTTGATATCGCCATTAAAATCCAGCACGAACACCCGGGGCTTGGCCTCGGGTTTTTTCTTCTGTTTCTTGTCGGTTTTAGCCTGGGTCTTGCGCAGCGCCTTGAGCTGGTCCTTGTCGAGCAAGGTCTGCTCCAGGCGCTCGCGTAGCCCTTTGTAGAAATCATTGAGCTTGCTGACCTGCAACTGGCCGGACGACTTGCGCCGCCCCTTGCTGCGCAAGGCCGCAAAACTGGCCAGGACCACCAGAATGGCAATCACCAGGGTCACGGTCTTGGCCAGAAATATGGCGTACTCGGAAAAAAACTCCACAGGGACTCCTCAAACGATGCGCGGCTTGAACGCGCGCGGGATACCTCCAGCATACCCATGCGCCGACCTTGCGACCAGCCGTCAAAGCTCTGGCAACAGGCCTGTAACGGGCATTTCAAACAAGCGTATGTTTTTTCATTGACAGCACACCGCCATCCTCATAACCTCGCCAAACCTTCAACGTACCGGGAAGACGCGGACGTGGGCAGCATCTATTTGATTCGACATGGCCAGGCCTCCTTTGGTGCAGATGACTACGACGTCCTGTCGCCGACCGGCATTCGTCAGGCTGAAATCCTTGGCCGCCACCTGGCCGAACTCGGGATCAGCTTCGACCGCTGCCTGGCGGGAGACCTGCGCCGCCAGCAGCACACGGCCAACAGCGCGCTGGAGCAATTCGCCGCGGTGGGCCTGCCGGTGCCGCTGCTGGAAACCGACTGCGCCTTCAACGAGTTCGACGCCGATGCGGTGATCCGCGCGCTATTGCCGGCCATGCTGCCGGACGAACCCGAAGCCCTGAACATCCTGCGCAACGCCGCGCAAAACCGTGGTGAGTTCCAGCGTATCTTCGCCCTGATCATCGAACGCTGGCTGGCCGGCACCTATGACACACCGGGCCTGGAAAGCTGGCTGGGGTTTGTCGAGCGGGTGCAGGCCGGCTTGCATCGCATCCTCGACCAGGCCGACAACACCCAGAAAATCGCCGTGTTCACTTCCGGCGGTACCATCACCGCTCTGCTCCACCTGATTACGCAAATGCCTGCCCGGCAGGCCTTTGAATTGAACTGGCAAATCGTCAACACCTCGCTCAACCAGCTTAAGTTTCGTGGTCGCGAGGTGTCCCTGGCTTCCTTCAACGGTCATGCGCACCTGCAACTGTTGAAGGCCCCGGAACTCATCACGTTTCGCTGAGTCCGGACTATTGTGACCCTGGCTGTAATCACCCAGCTCTTATTACCCAAGAAAGGATCGAACCATGACCTCCGTAGCAGACGCCGTACAAGCAATGAAAGCCAAGTTCAACCCAGCCGCTGCTGCCGGTCTGGACCTGGTCTTCGGTTTCCGCATCGACGACACCAAGAACTTCTCGCTGATCGTCAAGAACAGCACCTGCGAACTGCAGGAAGGCGAGAACCCGGACGCCCAGGTGACCCTGGTGATGGACGGCGAAACCCTGGAAGGCATCGTCGACGGTTCGACTGACGGCATGCAAGCGTTCATGGGCGGCAAACTGCGCGCTGAAGGCGACATGATGCTGGCGATGAAACTGTCCGAGCTGTTCCCGTCGTAAGCACTTGGCTCCCGGCCTTCGGGAGCGTGCCTGCTGCAAACGAATCCCGCCCTTAGTGGCGGGATTCGTTGTTTTTGAATCCCGACCTGTGGCGAGTGGTACCAATGAGGTATCCGCTCTTACAATGCGAGCACTTACAACACCGGCCACCCCATGGACATCGACCTCGCCCGCACCTTCCTCGAAATCGTCCGCCATGGCAGCCTGGCTGCCGCCGCGGAAAAACTCCATGTCACCCAGACTGCGATCACCGCGCGGGTGCAAAAACTCGAGAGCCAGCTGGGCAGCACCCTGTTCGTGCGCAATCGTGCCGGCGCCCGCCTGACGCCCAACGGCGAAGCGTTTGTGGTGTACGCCAATCAACTGGTGCAAACCTGGGAAGCCGCGCGGCGTGATTTGCCGTTGCCCGAGGGTTTTCACGATGTGCTGCACATCGGTGGCGAGGTGAGCCTGTGCAACCCGCTGATGCTCGGCTGGGCCGGCGAAATCCGCAAAAACATCCCCAGCCACGCCCTGCGCATGGAAATCCGCGACGGCGAAAACCTGCTGCGCCAACTGGAGTTGGGCGTTCTGGATGCCGCGCTGGTGTATCAGCCCGAGTATTGGCCGCGCTTGCAGGTCGAACAGATTCTCGAAGAAAAGCTGATCCTCGTGCGCCTGGCCGGCAAGCCCGATCCTTATGTGTACATCGATTGGGGCGGCGAATTCCGACGCCAGCACGACGCAGCCCTGCCGGAAAAAGCCAAGGCCGCGCTGAGTTTCAATCTCGGCCCGCTGGGCTTGCAGTACCTTCTCGAAAACGGCGGCAGTGGCTACTTCCGCACCCGCGTCGTGCAGAGTTATCTGGAAAACGGCGCCCTGGAACGGGTGCCCAAGGCTCCGGAATTCAGCTATCCGACCTATCTGGTCTACTCGCGCGATCGTGACTCGCCGACACTGCAACGCGCCTTCGACCTGCTGCGCAAGGTCATCGACTCCGACGAAGACTGGTCGCAACGCTGGGATCCGCTGACCTGAGACCGGTTTGCACCGGATCATGGCCGTTGTGTCCTCAAGGTTCGGCCCGTCAAATCACCGGGATCGGCTAATCTGAAAGAGATAACAAAAACGACAGGTGATTGCAGTGAGGCAGACCACCGAAGGATTCCGCAGCCGTTACCGCGCCGACATTCATCCGCTCTACAACCCCTGGCTGCACGGCGCGTTTGTGCTGATGTTCGGGGCACTGGCGATCAGTGTCTTCTGGAGCAACGTACATCAGGTGCGGCCAGCAGAATGGCTGGCGGTGCCCGTCACGCTGCTGTTGTTCAACCTCGGCGTGTACATGGTGCATCGCCACCTGGGGCATCATAAAAAGAGCTTCGCCCGGCTGTTTTATGCCCGTCACGCAGTCGACCACCACAGCTTTTTCACCCCCGGCCACATGACCTACGACAGCGCCCGCGACTGGCGGGTGATCCTGTTTCCGGCGTGGCTGATCGTGCTGCACACCCTCGCCGTCGCCCTGCCCCTCTGGTGGCTGCTCAAGCATATCAATACCAACGTCGCCGGATTGGTCGGCGGCCTTCTTGTCCTCGGTTACCTGGCTTATGAAGTGTTTCATGCCTGCGAGCATCTGCCGTCGCGCAACCCGCTCACACGGCTGCCATGGATCCGCCAGATGCGCCGGCTGCACGAACTGCACCACCGCCGCGAACTGATGCAGGGGCGTAATTTCAACATCGTTTTCCCGCTGATGGACTACCTGTTCGGCACCCTGTATTGGGAGCCGGAACCTGCGCCGCTCAACCCGACGAGAACGCCCATGACCCGCATGCAGCATCAGGTTGTCATTGCCGGAAACCCGGTCCAGGTACTTGCCTACGCCAGCACCGTGACTCTTTGGCCGCAATGGCATCCGTCGTCGCTACGCATCGATGGTCCAAAAGGCCCGTTGTATGCCGGCGCACGTTTCGAGGAGGACATCCGTGCCGGCGGGCGCGACGGGCACTTGAGATGGAAGGTGGCGGAGTACCTGCCCGGACGGCGCTGGAGTGCTGAGGCCCGGGGTGATCACGGCCTGTCGCTGGTGGTGACCTATGAATGCGATGCCACAGGCGAGGACACCCGTTTCGTTCGCACCCTGGAATATCAATTCAACGGCCTGGCGATGCGCATTGCCAACCGGTTGTTGCTCAAGCGGCGCATCGATCGGGAATCGGCGGCGTCGATGCTGGCGTTGCGCGACATGGCGCAGAAGTATCTGGCGGCGACGGGGGTCGGCGCGTGAGCAGAACCTCCAAATGTCTGTTGCTGGCCATCGTCGCCGTCGGCGCCTTCCTGCTACTGATGCCGACCAAGGTGCGACCGGTGGCCTGGACACCTCAACCTGCGCCGTCCCTCACCAGCGGAATCTACGCCGACAATCAGCGGCTCAAGGGGGTGGAACGCGTCGGTGCCGCCGACATCGACGGGCCGGAAGCCTTGTTGCTGGAAAACGACACGCTCATCACCGGCCTGCACGACGGACGCCTGATCCGCACGAGCCTGGACGGCAAGACCACCAAAGTCCTGGCCGTTACCGGTGGCCGGCCACTGGGCCTGGCCCGGCATCCCAATGGTCTGCTGGTGATCGCCGATGCCGTCAAAGGCTTGTTGTCCCTCGACGCTCAGGGGCGTCTGGTGGCCTTGACCACAGAGGCCGGCGACGTTCCTTTCGGTTTTACCGACGATGTGGCCATCGATAAACCCGGTCACTACGCTTATTTCAGCGATGCTTCGAGCCGCTTCGGCTATGGCCACGACGGTGAGGCCGTGCTCGAACACGGCGGCGACGGTCGACTGCTGAGCTACGACTTCCAGACCGGCAAAACCTCCGTTGTGCTGGACAAGCTGGAGTTTGCCAACGGCGTGACCCTGGGACCGGACGATGCCTATGTACTGGTCAATGAAACCGGCGCCTACCGCATCAGCCGTTATTGGCTCAGCGGTCCGAAGGCCGGCACCCATGACCTGTTCATCGACAACCTGCCGGGGCTGCCGGACAACCTGTCGTTCAATGGCCGAGACCGCTTCTGGGTGGCACTGTATGCCCCCCGAAACGCCTTGCTCGATGGTACGGCGGCACATCCATTGGTGCGCAAGATGATCGTGCGGGCCATGACTGTCTTGCCCAAACCCGTGGAAAATCGCGGGTTTGCCCTGGGTCTGGACCTTGAGGGCAAAGTGATCGCCAACCTGCAGGACGGCAGCAGCGACAACTACTCACCGATCACCACGGTGCGCGAGTATGGGGACTGGTTGTATTTCGGTTCGCTGAAAGCACAGAACATGGTGCGATTGCCGTTGAGCAAGGCATTGCAATGAGCGGCACCACTATCTGAATACACTGAAGACCCAATGTGGGAGCGAGCCTGCTCGCGATGACTGAGGCACATTCAACAACACTGGTGACTGACCCTCCGCTATCGCGAGCAGGCTCGCTCCCACAGGGACAGCGTTCAGTTCACTGGGATATTCGGGCTGGGTCATGAGGCACCTCGTTGAGAGCCGTAACATCGGTCTCTGAGCATTCGAGGTGCCGGTTC
The DNA here is from genome assembly GCF_019955895.1 of Pseudomonas sp. GL-B-12. Taxonomy (NCBI): domain Bacteria; kingdom Pseudomonadati; phylum Pseudomonadota; class Gammaproteobacteria; order Pseudomonadales; family Pseudomonadaceae; genus Pseudomonas; species Pseudomonas sp. GL-B-12. Next base: position 52,468 of record NZ_JAHBCX010000037.1, on the reverse strand, counting down.
TGGTTGCCGTTCCAACTTTCCGGCCACCGGTCGTCGGTGGCAGCACGCTGGGTCAGGATGTCGAGCCCAGTTGCTTGACGATCTTGTCCTTGACCAGCAGGCGAGCCTCCTTGAGTTTCCTTACGGTGTCATCGTTGGACTTGGCCTCCTCTGCTTTCACCACTTCGGCATCCGCCTGGGAATACTTGTTAAGCAGTGAATCCAGTAACGGATCCTTGGTGCGTTTCTGCTGGACTTCTTCCTTTGAGCGTTTCAGATCCTGATAAAGGTCATGGGGCACCGGCATGGAACACCTCCGTTTGTTGATCGGCAGCGAAACGCGATCAATTGCGTTCACCAACTATCAGAATGGCCTCGGTTAGCCCGTTCTGTCGACCATCTGTCAGACCAGCGGTGTCCGTTCGTCGTCCTATCTCAAATGCGATAAAACCTTGCCTTTACCGGCGCCTCCGCCGGTTTCAGCCGTTAAGCACCGTGCGCACCATTTGCCTGAGTGCTTCGGGATTGTAGGGTTTGCTCAGCAGGTGGGTGTCGGGGCTGAGTTGGTGATTGCGCGAGATGATGTCGCGGGTATGTCCCGAGGTAAACAGTACGGCCACCGGTGGTTCTTGCACTTTCGCCCAGGCCGCCAGGTCCGAACTCTTGATCAGGCCGGGCATGACCACGTCGGTGAATATCAGGTCCACCGCCAGCCCTTCCAGCAACATTTGCATGGCGACGTCACCGTTGGTGGCCGTGAGGATCTGATAACCCTCTTCGCGCAACAACTCCACCGCCGATACCCGCACCGCCTCATTATCTTCCACCACGAGGATGCGCTCGTGGCCACCCCGTTGCGGCACTTCAGGGTTCGGTGTTTCGCTGGGTGCCGAGCGCAAGGTGCGCGGGAAATACAGCTGCACCCGGGTGCCCTGCCCGACGTCGCTGACAATTTCGATATGACCGCCACTCTGTTTGACGAAACCAAACACCATACTCAAGCCCAATCCGGTGCCCTGGCCATCGGCCTTGGTGGTGAAGAATGGCTCGAACGCCTGGGCCAGCACCTGCGGCGGCATGCCGACGCCGGTGTCCGCCACGGACACCCGTACATAGTCCCCGGCGGCAATGCCCTTGCCGGCGCAAAATTGGCGACCCAGGACGATGTTGTCCGCGCAAAGATCAATGGTCCCCTCACCCTGCATGGCGTCCCGGGCATTGATCGCCAGGTTGAGAATGGCGTTTTCCAGTTGATTGCGATCGACAAACACATTCCAGGAATCCTCAGGCGCTGCCATGTGCACTTGAAGGGTTTCCCCCAAGGCACGTTGCAACAGCTCCGCCAGGCCATCGAAAATCTGCCGCAACGTGAAGACCGCGGGCGACAACGGTTGGCGACGGGCGAATGCAAGCAATTGCGAGGACAGCTTGGCACCGCGCTCGACCGCGGCAATCGACGCCGATACCCGGCGCTGCACATTCGGGTTATTCGGCTCATGGCGTGCCAACAGGTGCAGGTTGCCAGCGATCACTTGCAACAGGTTGTTGAAGTCATGGGCCACACCGCCAGTGAGGCCACCGATGGCTTCGAGTTTCTGTGACTGGCGCAGTTGCTCTTCCGCCGCCAGCCGCGCCTCGACCTCATCGGCCACCCGCTGCTCCAGGTTACGGGTGAACTTGAGCAGGGATTCTTCGGCGGTCTTGCGTTCGTGAATATCGATCAGCACGCCGGGGAAACGAAATGCCTCCCCTTGCTCATCGAATTCGCAGCAACCGCTGGCGAGCACCCAGAAGTAACTGCCGTCGGGACGCTGGATCCGGTACTCGACGTTGTAGGGTTCGCCAGTCTCGACCGACAGCGTGACCCGTTCCTGGACCCAGCTACGGTCGTCCGGATGGATCCGCCCTTCGACGATCTCTTGAGACAGGTTGCCCAAGTCTTGCCCGGGTGGATAAGAGAACGTGCGAGCGAATCGCTCATCACCCGACAGCACGTTGGTCTTGATGTCCCAGACAAAGGAGCCGAGCAAGGCACCGGCGTTCAATGCCAGGCGTACCCGTTCGTTATCCGCACGATAAGCGTCTTCAGCCACTTGTCGGCGTTGCTCGGATATCACCCGTTCCGTGGTTTCCACCACCATGGACATGACCCCGGCCGGACGTCCGTCATCGTCAGCCACCGGGCTGTAGTAGAGGTCCATCCAGACATCTTCCGGAACCCCATCACGCAGCAGCACCAGTTCTTTGTTGCGATAGGACAAGGTGCTGCCCGCCAGGCAGGTGTCGACTACGTGGCGATTGAATTCGGCGACTTCTGGCCAACCCAGCTCCACTGTAGAACCCAGCAGGTACGGATGACGCCCACCAGCAAACTTCGAGTAGGCGTCGTTGTAAATCATGTACCCGGACTGCCCCCAGAGCATCACCATCGGCAGCGGGGACGCGAGCATCAACTGCACCGCGCTGCTCAGGCTCTTGGACCATGAATCGAGCGGGCCAAGCTCGGTCAGGCTCCAGTCGAACGCACGAATGCGCCCGGCCATTTCGCCGTTCCACCCGGAGCACCCGTGGCTATCCTCTAGAAACTGCATGGCTTGGCTCTATCCCGGTAAGTTGCACCCGTTTGTTTCGAGCATCCTGCACACTATTCGCTTCATAGAGGTATAGCTGATTCTGAGGCTTCCTTGTCGAGCAGGGAATCAGTGGCCAGGAAACTGCAACCTACACCTCAATCAAGTGCTTGAGCGGGTTGTAACTGCTTTTCAGCGTGGCCGCGACATCCAGAATGGCCTTCTCGATACCATTCAAATGCATGCAGGTCAGCTCTATGGCCGCGCTCTGGTTCCCCGCTTCGATGTACTCGATCAGCCGCAGGTGTTCGTCGTCGCGGCAGACCTCGTGGCTGTCGTCATCCAGCGCGGCGGCATACAGCGATGCCCGGGAAATCAGCTTCTGGAACCAGTCGAGCAGCACCGGGTTGTTCAGGCTGCGGGCCAGTTTGATGTGGAACTCGCCGAGCAGATGGATCAGCCGTTCGTGATCACCGCTCTGATGCGCTTCATCTTCCAGCAGCAAGTGATCGCGCAGATCCTGGGTCACCGCGGTATCACGCCGACGACACAGCTCGCTGACGATACCGATCTCGATCAATCGCCGGGTTTCGAACAGCGAACGGATCTCTTCGTCACTCGGCAACGACACCGACGCACCTTTATTGGGCTCGGTGGTGACCAGTCCGTCGGCCTCCAATTGCTTGAGCGCGGCCCGAACGGACGTGCGGCTGACATTAAACAGCTCGGCCAAAGAGGCTTCGCCAAGCTTCATGCCCGGACGCAACGAGCGTTTGCTGATCGCTTCGTAAACCCCTTGGTAGACGCGGTCGACCGTGGTTTCCAGTTTCTTTTCCGTCATTCATCAACTCCTTGCGCCCTGTGCAACCGACCCTGGCGAATGAACAGCCATTGAAAAAGGGGCTTGCACGGGCAGATTAATCCGGGTATTTCTAAATTGCATCCAGATTTTGCATACAATAATTATAGGAATGCACCATTATGGGTCATCCAGTTGCAATTGAAGTGCGAAACGTCTCAAAACGATATTCAGACGATCCAGGGCTTGCTCCAGCCCTCGACAATGTTTCTGTCGACATTGCCGACAACGAATTCTTCACCCTGCTCGGCCCCTCCGGCTGCGGCAAAACCACCCTGCTGCGCACCATCGCCGGCTTCGAGCATGTCAGCGACGGTGAGATCCGCCTTGCGGGCGAGCCGGTCAACGATTTGCCGCCGTTCAAGCGTCGGGTCAACACGGTGTTCCAGAGTTACGCGCTGTTTCCGCACATGAGTGTTGCGCAGAATATCGCCTTCGGCCTCGAGATGCAGGGCCTTGATCGCAAACTGATCCCCCAGCGCGTCAATGAGATGCTCGCGCTGGTGCAAATGCAGCACCTGGCCAAGCGCAAACCGGCCGAACTGTCCGGCGGCCAACAGCAACGGGTGGCTCTGGCCCGGGCCCTGGCGCCGAAACCCAAAGTGCTGTTGCTGGACGAACCGCTGTCGGCCCTGGACCTCAAACTGCGCAAGGAAATGCAGGTCGAACTCAAGCGCGTGCAGAAAGAAGCCGGGATCACCTTCATTTTTGTCACCCATGATCAGGAAGAAGCCCTGACCCTGTCCGATCGCATTGCCGTGATGTCCGCCGGCAAGATCCTGCAAATCGGCACCCCCAATGAAATCTACGAGCGTCCGCAACACCAGTTCGTTGCGCAGTTCATCGGCGACATCAACTTCCTCCCCGGCCACCTCAAGCGCGGCCAGCAGAACGAAAAGCTCTTCGTGCCCAACGGCATGCCCGTGGAAATCCCCTGCCCGGCCCAGGGCTTTGACGGCAGCAAGGTGCAACTGGCGTTCCGCCCCGAGCGCTCGCAACTGGTCGAACCGACGCAGCCGCATCACCTGCGCGGCGTGATCGAGGCCGTGCTGTATGTCGGCACGGCCACGCTCTATCAATGCCGCCTGAACAACGACATCAAGGTCATGCTGCGCGAGAACAACGAAGGCCTGAACCACGGGCGGGTGGTGGGTGATCGCGTCGCGGTCAACCTGCCGCCCCACGCCTGCCTGTTGATGGAGGCCTGAGATGAGCGTCAGCAGCACGTCCCCAGCCCTCAACCGCGCGCTGTTGCTCAGCCCGGTGGTCCTGACCCTGCTGGCCCTGATCGCCATTCCGCTGGGCATCATGGGCTACATCAGCCTGCTGCCGCGCAACGTCTATGGCGGCGTCGACTGGCAGGCCAACTGGCAATTGCAAAGTTACGTGCAGCTGTTTTTCCAGGAAGGTTTCGACGGTGAACTGGAACTGAACTGGGTCTACGCCCAGGCACTGATCCGCTCGGTGTTCCAGGCCGGTGGCACCACGGTCCTGTGTTTCCTGTTCGGCTTTCCGGTGGCGTTGTGGATGTCGAGCCTGACACCTCGTCGGCGCAACCTGATGGTATTGCTGATCACCATCCCGTTCTGGACCAACTTGCTGATCCGCAACTACGCGTGGCTGATCATCCTGCGTGAACACGGCTGGGTCGCCCAGAGCCTCAACGCGCTGTTCCCGCAAGCCGGTGGCATCACCCTGCTCTATAACGACTTCGCGGTCAGCGTTGGCCTGGTCTACAGCTTCCTGCCGTTCATGATCCTGCCGATCTATTCGACCCTGGAAAAACTCGACTGGCGCCTGGTGGAAGCCGCCTACGACCTGGGCGCCAACCGTTGGCATGCACTACGGCGGATCATCCTGCCGCTGTCGATGCCGGGGGTGATTGCCGGTGCCTTGCTGGTGTTCGTGCCAAGCCTGGGCGCCTTCATTACCCCGGCGATCCTCGGGGGCGGCAAGACGCTGATGATCGGCAACCTGATCCAGCAGCAGTTCGGCACCGCGCGCAACTGGCCGCTGGGCAGTTCGCTGTCGTTCCTGTTGCTGGGGATCATGTTGCTGTCCCTGGTGCTCTACGCCCTCTATAGCCGCAATGCCGCCAAGACCCAACGCCCAGGAGCCCAAGAATGATCGCCCTGCACCTGAAGAAACTGCCCCTGACCCGTGAAGTCAGCCTGTTGATGCTGGCCTATCTGTACCTGCCGATTTTCGTGCTGATCGCCTACAGCTTCAACGCCAACCGCTCGGCGACGGTGTGGACCGAGTTCTCGTTCGCCTGGTACGGACGAATCCTGGCCAACCCGTCGATCCAGACCGCAGCGCTGAACTCGATCATCGTCGCCAGCATCGCCACGGTCTGCGCCACCGCGATTGCCCTGCTCGCGGCGCTGGCGACGTACCGGCCGTTCTACGGGCAGAAAATGGTCGAGGGCGGGATCAACCTGCCGTTGATCCTGCCGGAGATCGTCACCGCCGTGGCCACCCTGCTGTTGTTCATGGCACTGGGGATCAAGCTCGGTCTGCTGACGGTGATCGTTGCCCACATCGGTTTCTGCATTCCCTTCGCTTACCTGCCGATTCGAGCGCGGCTCAATGACCTGGACAAGAGCCTGCTGGAAGCGGCGAACGACCTGTACGCCAACCCGTGGCAGGTGTTTCGCCGGGTGACCTTGCCGCTGCTGTGGCCTGCGGTGCTGTCCGGTTCGGTGCTGGCGTTCGTGGTCAGCCTCGACGACTTCATCATGACCTTCTTCGTCGCCGGTCCCGGCTCGACAACCCTGCCGGTGTACATCTTCTCGGCGATCAAGGCCGGTGTGACGCCGGAGATCAACGCGATTTCAACGCTGATGCTGGTGATTTCCATCGTGCTGGTGGTGCTGGCCTTCTGGCTGGGACAGCGCGGCAAACAACAATGAGCGTGGAGACTTCTTTTATGAAAAAAAGCATGCGTTTCGCCGTTGCCGGCCTGGCCTTGAGTTGCTTCACAGCGTTCGGCTCCCAGGCCGCCGAGCCCAAGGAACTGTTCTTCTACAACTGGACCGACTACTACCCGGTCGAGCTGCTGGCCAAGTTCGAAAAGGAGACCGGCATCAAGGTCACCATGGACGGCTACGACAGCAACGAAACCCTGCTGGCCAAGTTGCAGGCCGGCGGTGCGGCGTATGACGTGATCGTGCCGTCGCAATCGATCATGCGCACCCTGATCAACCAGGACCTGCTGCTGGAAATCGACGCCTCGGCCCTGCCCAACTTCCAGTACGTCAAACCGGCGTTCCGCGACCCGAGCTTCGACCCGGGCCGCAAGTTCTCGGCACCGTACCTGTGGGGCACTACCGGGTTCTCCTATGACAGCGCCCGAGTGCCCGGCGGCATGCTCGACGACTCGTGGAAAGAGTTCTTCGAACCGCGCAAGGAGCTGCAAGGCCAGCTCGCCGCCCTCGACACCTCCAGCAGCGTGATCAACGCCGCCAGCCACTACCTGAATGTCGACGAGTGCAGCGAAAACCCGCAGGACGCCAAGCGCATCCTCGAACTGCTGCAAAAACAGAAACCCTTCCTGAAGATGTACAGCTCGGACAACACCGTCGACCGCATGGCCTCCGGTGAAGTGATCATGATGCAGAACTGGAACGGTTCTACAGCGCGGGCCACCTTGCAGAAGAGCACCATCAAGTACGTGTATCCGAAGGAAGGCCTGGCGATGTTCCAGGACAACTTCGCCGTACCGAAAAGCGCGCCACACCCCGGCAACGCGAAGATCTTCATCGACTGGATGATGAAACCGGAAAACGCCGCCGCCGTGTCCAACGCCATCGCCTACGACAACGGCATCCAGAGCGACAAGCTGATCGACGCCAAATGGCGGGTGATGGACGCCATCAACATGCCCGACGAATTCGCCTCGCGCCTGCGCCCGGAAAAGGAATGCAGCAACAAGGCGCGGGAGCTGCAGGACCGCATTTGGGCCAAGCTCAAGGGCTGATTGCCTGACTTGAAACCGAGTCGTGGCCTTCGCAGGCAAGCCAGCTCCCACAGTGATTTGTGCTGATCACACATTTTGTGAACACCCCCAAACCCTGTGGGGGCGAGCTTGCTCGCGATGAGGCCCGCCAAGACACCATTGAATTTGAGGTTTGTATGACCCAACCCCGCTGGCTGCGCAACGTGCGCCCCTACGGCACCGCCACCGAAGACCTGCTGATCGAAAACGGCCGCTTCACCCAACGCCGCCCGGCCTCGACCACCGAGCTGCTCGCCACCGACATCGACGGCCAGAACCAGTTGCTCACCCCCACACTGGTGGAAAGCCACGTGCACCTGGACAAAACCCTCTGGGGCCAACCCTGGCGCCCCAACAGCGCCGGCCCGACCCTCAAGGACTACATCGCCAACGAACGGCGCATCCTGCGCGAAGTCACCACCCCCATCGCACAACGGGCCGGTTCCCTGCTGGAAAACTGCATCGCCCGCGGCTCGCTGACCATGCGTTGCCACGTCGACATCGACCCGGAATTCGGCCTGCGGCATGTCGAGGCCATGCAGCAACTGCGTGAAACCTACCGCGACCTGATCGACCTGCAACTGGTGGTGTTCCCGCAGACTGGTTTGATCAGTCGCCCCGGCACCGCCGAACTGATGCGCGAAGCCATGGCCCTCGGTGTGGAGAACGTCGGAGGACTGGACCCATGCGGTATCGACAACGACCCCATCGCACAACTGGATTTCGTCTTCAAACTGGCCAGCGAGTTCGACCGTGGCATCGACATTCACCTGCATGACAAAGGTGAGCTGGGCCTGTGGCAGATCGCGCTGATCGCCGACTACACCGAGCGTTTCAGCCGTCAAGGCCGGGTGATGATCAGCCACGCGTATTGCCTGGGGATGTTGCGGTGGAGCCAGGTCAAACCGGTGGCCGAGCGCCTGGCGACGCTGGGTATTTCGCTGATGAGCTCGGCACCGGCCGATTGCGCGGTGCCGCCGTTCCTGGCCCTGCGCGAAACCGGCGTGAATGTATGCCTGGGCTCGGACGGCATTCGTGATGCCTGGTCGCCCATGGGCAACGGCGACATGCTGGAGCGGGCGATGTTGCTGGCGTTCCGTTTCGATTTGAACAAGGACGAAGAACTGGCGGCGGCGTTCGAGGCGGCGACCGTCAACGGCGCCCAGGCGCTGGGTTGCGAAGCCAATCGCCTGGAAATCGGCCAGCCGGCAGACTTCCTGTTGATGCCGGTGCAAACGGTGGGTGAGGCAGTGGTTTCGCGGCCGCTGCGTCAGGTCTATCGCACGGGCCGGTTGATTGCTGCGGGTGGTCGCTTGCTGGACAGCCGTTTGTGAAGCGCATCGGCTTGCGGGCCAGTTGCGTGGTCGGCTTCGACGGCACGCAGCATGTGCTGTGGCGCGATGGCGAAGTGGTGTTTGCCGGCTCGTGCATTGAGTTTGTCGGACGCGGTTATCCGGGCCCGGTGGATCAATGGATTGATTACGGCAACGCGCTGATCGGCCCCGGCTTCATCGATCTGGACGCCCTCGGCGATCTCGATTCCACGGTGCTGACCCTGGACAACGGCGACGAGCGCGCCATGGGCCGGATGTGGTCGGCGGAGTATCTGGCGCGTGGATCGCGGGAAAGCTACAGCCCCGAAGAAGAAGTCTTCAAATACCGCTACGCCTTCACCCAACTGATCCGCAACGGCATCACCACGGCCATGCCGATCACCTCGATGTATTACCGCGAGTGGGCCGAGACTTACGACGAATTTGCGGCGGTGGCAGATGTGGCTGCCGAACTGGGGCTGCGCACTTACCTCGGCCCTTGCTACATGAGCGGCATGAGCTACTGGCACGCAGATGGAACCCTGGCGCACCACTGGGACGAAAACCGGGGAATGGCTGGCCTCGATGCCGCCGAACGGTTTTTCCGGGATTTCGATGGCGCGCATAACGGTCTGATTCGCGGTGCGCTGCTGCCCGATCGCATCCAGACCTGTACCCCGGCGCTGCTGCAACGCACCGCCGCGCTGAGCCGGGAACTGAACGCACCGATGCGTTTGCATTGCTGTCAGGGCCTCGGTGAAGTGGCGATGGTCGAGCAACTGCGCGGCACCTCGCCACTGGGCTGGTTACAGCAGCTTGGGCTTTTGAACCCGCGCAGCCTGCTGCCCCATGGCATCTACACCCGAGGCGATGACGACCTGCAACGCGTGGTGGATGGCGGCGCCAGCCTGGTGCATTGCCCGGTGGTGTTTGCCCGGGACGGTGAGGCACTGAATTCGTTTGGGCGCTATCGGGCCAAAGGCATCAACTTCGCCCTGGGCACCGACACCTGGCCGGCGGACTTGCTGGACAACATGCGCCAGGGCTTGAACATCGCTCGCCTTATGGAAGGCGGTAACGACCTGACCAGCACTCTGGACCTGTACAACGCCGCGACCCTCGGCGGCGCCAAGGCATTGGGTCGCGATGATCTGGGCCGGCTGGCGCCGGGCTGCAAGGCCGATATCACCGTGTTCAACCTGCGCGGGATACACCTGGGGCCGCTATTCGATCCGCTGAAGAATCTTGTTCTGGCCGGCCGTGGCGATGACTGCATCGCCAGCTATATCGATGGTCGCTGCGTGATGCAGGACGGTCAAGTCCAGGGCATCGACTACCCCGCCCTGCAGCGCCAGGCCCAACGCCAATTCGAAAAACTGATGCGCAGCCACAGCGACCGGGCCATAGGCCAACCGGACTGGAAAAGCCTGTTCCAGCCGGCCATCCCGTTCGCCGACGACTACAGCGCACATGCGCCACTGAGCGCGATTGATCCACTTCTCTAGAGATTTCTGCCCATGCAAAGCTTCGACTTCAGCACATTGAGCCCACGGGACAAATACAAGATTCTGATCGGCAGCGTAGTGCCTCGGCCAATTGCCCTGGTCACCACCGTCGATGGTGAAGGCCGGATCAACGCGGCGCCGTTCAGCTTCTTCAATGCGCTGTCGGCCGATCCGCCCATCCTCGCCCTGGGCGTGGAAAACTACGGCGACCAAAGCCCCAAGGACACCACCCGCAACATTCAGCTCAACCAGGAATGCACCGTGAACATCGTCAGCGATGCCCTGGTGGAAGCCATGAACGTCTGCGCCGTGCCCTTCGCTCCCGGCTTCGATGAACTGACCGCCGCCGGCCTCACCGTCATTCCCGGCACCACGGTCAAATGTCCGCGCATCGGCGAAGCCCCGGTGGCGCTGGAGTGCCGTCGGATGATGGCGCTGTCCATCGGACAATCCCGGGAGATCATCTTCGGCGAAGTGCTGATGGCCCATGTGCGGGACGAACTGATCGATCCGAAAACCCTGTACATCGACCAGTTGGGGCTGGATGCGATCGGACGCATGGGCGGGCATGGCTATGCACGCACGCGGGATTACTTCGACTTGCCGACGCGTTCGTTGCAGGCCTGGACGGATGCACCGGGGGGTGGGGAGCGGTTTTGGCCGCTGGCCAAGAACTAGCCTGATTGCCTGCGTTGGTATCTGAAATCTGAGGTCGCACATTTTTCAGGTGCCAGCATTGCCGTCGTAGCCTCTCCCCCTTCAAATCCCCCTCTTGCTTCTCAGTACACCAGCCAAATCATTGGCACGACTAAAAACCGACAACCGTCATCAGGATCTCAATGACATGGATGCCCTTGAAAGATTGACGCCTCGCCATCAGACCCGAAGCAGTCGACTCACCCGCTTGCTCACCGCAACAGTTGCCACCGCCACGTTCGCCTTCCTGGGCACCGCCCAGGCGGCCAACCCAACCGATACCCCCTTGATGACCCGATCGATCCAGGCAGGCGACACGACCTGGTCGTATTACGAGGGCGCAAAAAACGGTCCGGTCCTGTTGCTGGTACATGGCTTTTCTTCAAGCAAGGATGCCTGGCGCACGCTGGGCGAGGATCTCGGCGCACGCTTTCACGTGATCATTCCCGACCTTCCCGGCTGGGGTGATTCGACGCGCCTTGCCGGCGAAAGTTATGACATTGATGCACAAGCCGCACGGTTCAATGATTTTCTGCTCGCGCTCGACCTGCGTGAAATCAATCTGGTCGGCCATTCCATGGGGGGCGCCATTGCCGGCGTGTTTGCCGCCCAAAAGCCGGAGCGTATTGCACGCCTGGTGCTGGTCAACCCGTTGGGATTGAGCTTTGTCGAAAACGATTTCGTCCGGTCATTGAATGGTGGTGACAACCCGTTTATCTACGATGACCGTGCCGGCGTAGAACGCACTGCCCGACTTGTCTATCTCAATCCTCCCCTGATGTCCGACCAGGAAGTGGAAAATGCGATTGCGAGCAATCAGCGCCAACGCAGCTTTATCGAGTCCACCCTGGCGCAGATCCGTCCACCGTCCCAATGGCTCGCGCTGGATCATCGGCTGGCGCAGCTCAGCATGCCGGTACTTGGCATCGGCTGCCGCGAGGATAAGGTGATCGATATCTCCGCCCTGGAGACACTGCAAATCGGTCTGCCCGATGATCGGGTCGGGCAGGTTGTCACCCTGGAAGGTTGCAACCACTTGCCCATGATCGAACGCCCTGTGGCAACGGGACAGTTACTCACCGACTTTGCTGCCGGGGCCCAGCTGCCTGAAGCCCTGTGACTCAATGAAAGTCCCGGCTCCGTACACTGATGCCATCGAGCAACGAACTCAGGTCACTCAAGCGTCCGGCAATCAGATGCCGGACCTCGCCCTCCTTCTCCCAGCGCCCATCGACCTTGAGCAACTGCGAGCCGACCAACACCTGGCGCTGCCGCTCGGCCAAGTCGCGCCACACCACCACGTTGACGTTGCCGAACTCGTCCTCAAGGGTGACGAACGTCACGCCGCTGGCGGTGGCCGGGCGTTGTCGGCCGGTGACCAGCCCGGCGATGCTGACCGGCCGACCGTGCTCGACGTCCAGCAACTCCTTCGAACTGCGGCAGCGCCGCGCCTTCAACTCACCACGCAACAGGGCCAACGGATGTGGCCCGAGGGTGGTGCCGACACTGGCGTAATCGGCTTGCAGGTCCTCGCCCACGGTGGGCTTTGGCAACGACACCACGTCCTCCTCCTGGCTCGGCAGGCCGGCAAACAGGCCCAGCTGCTTTTGTACCCCGGCCACTTCCCAGCGTGCCCGATGCCGGTCGCCGGCCAGGCCACGCAACGCGCCGGCATCGGCCAACTGCTCCTGGGCGCGGGCATCGAGTCGCGCCCGCTCGCCTAGGTCGGTGATGTCGGCAAACGCGCCTTTGGAGCGTGCCGCCTCGATGCGTCGGGCATCGTCCTCGCGAAAACCCTTGATCATGCGTAGCCCCAAGCGAATCGCCGGTTGCGCACCGGCGATCGGCTCCAGGCTGCAATCCCAGTCACTGGCACGCACGTCCACTGGACGAACCTGCAAATGATGACGCCGAACGTCCTGCAGAATCTGGTCCGGGCTGTAGAACCCCATCGGCCAACTGTTGATCAGCGCACAGGCGAAGGCCGCCGGCTCGTGGCATTTCAACCAGCAGCTGGCGTAGGTCAGCAAGGCAAAACTGGCCGCGTGGGACTCGGGAAAGCCGTAGCTGCCAAAGCCCTTGATCTGCTCGAAAATCTGCGCGGCGAACTCGGCGGTGTAGCCGTTTTTCTTCATCCCGGCGGCCAGCCGTTCCTTGTGCGGTTCTAGCCCGCCGTGGCGTTTCCACGCGGCCATGGAGCGACGTAGCTGGTCGGCCTCGCCGGGGCTGTAGTCGGCGGCGACGATGGCGATCTGCATCACCTGTTCCTGAAACAGCGGCACGCCGAGGGTGCGTTTGAGCACCACTTCCAGTTCCGGCGACGGATAGGCCTCCGGTTCTTCCTTGTTCCGTCGCCGCAGGTACGGGTGCACCATGCCGCCCTGGATCGGCCCCGGCCGAACGATGGCGACCTCGATCACCAGATCGTAAAACGTCTTCGGCCTGAGCCTCGGCAGCATCGACATTTGCGCCCGGGACTCGATCTGGAACACGCCAATGGTGTCGGCCCGACCGATCATTTCGTAGGTGGCCGCGTCTTCGGACGGGATGGTCGCCAGACTCAGGTCCAGGCCCCGATGCCTGCGCAGAAGATCGAAACATCGGCGAATCGCACTGAGCATGCCCAGCGCCAGGATATCGACCTTGAGCAGACCCACTGCATCGAGGTCATCCTTGTCCCACTGGATGATGGTGCGCTCGGCCATGGCGGCATTTTCCACCGGCACCAGACTGTCCAGCGGCTGCTCGGAAATCACGAAACCGCCGGGGTGCTGGGACAAATGCCGGGGGAAGCCGATCAGTTGTCCTGTCAGGCTCAGCACCCGGTGCAGCAACGGGCTCTCGGGGTCGAACCCGCCCTCGTGCAGACGCTCCACGGGCGGTGTTTCATCGCTCCAGTGACCGCAGCAATCGGCCAGGGCGTTGATCTGGTCCGGCGGCAAGCCCAAGGCCTTGGCCACATCGCGCACCGCACCGGCGGCGTGGTAAGTGCTGACCACCGCCGTCAATGCGGCCCGGGCCCGGCCATAACGCTGGAACACGTACTGCAAGACTTCTTCGCGGCGTTCATGTTCAAAATCGACGTCGATGTCCGGCGGCTCATTGCGCTCTTTGGAGAGAAAACGCTCGAACAACAGTGTGGTGCGATCCGGGTCGATTTCGGTGATGCCCAAGGCAAAGCACACCGCCGAGTTGGCGGCCGAGCCGCGCCCCTGACACAGAATGTGCTGGGTGCGCGCAAAGCGGACGATGTCGTGGACCGTCAGGAAATAGCTTTCATAGCCCAACTCCGCGATCAGTTGCAGCTCCTTGTCGATCTGCACCAGCACTTCGCTTTTCGGCCCTTTTGGCCAGCGCCACTCGATGCCTTCCTCGGTCAAATGACGCAGCCACGAGGTGGCCGAGTACCCTTGCGGCACCAGTTCGCGGGGGTACTGGTAACGCAACTGACCAAGATCAAAGGTGCAGCGCCGGGCGATGTTCAGCGTTTCTGCCAGCAAGTCTGGCGGATAAAGTGCCTGCATCACGTCGAGGCTGCGCAGATGGCGTTCGCCGTTGGGGTGCAGGCGCAACCCGGCATCGGCCACCGGCAGGTGATGACGGATCGCGGTCATGGTGTCCTGCAAGGCGCGCCGGCCGCGCGCGTGCATGTGCACATCGCCACTGGCCACAGGCGCAATGCGCAACTCCCTGGCCAGGCTCAGCAGATCGTTCAGGCGCCGGGCATCGTCCTGGCCGCGATGCAACTGCACCGCCAGCCACAGGCGCTCGGCGAAGACCTGTTTGAGCCAGCGGCCCTGTTCAAAGGCATCGACAGCGTCCGGCACCCACAACGCCAGCAATCCCGGCAACGGTTCGCTGAAGTCTTCGCGTAACACCTGATACTGGCCTTTCTGCGTGCGGCGCCGGGCGCGGGTGATCAATCGGCACAGCGCCTGATAGCCCTCGAGGCTCTCTACCAGCAGCACCAGTTTCGGACCGTTCTCGATGCGTATTTCACTGCCGATGATCAGCGGCAACTCCACGGACTTCGCCGCTTGCCAGGCGCGAACGATGCCCGCCAGGGTGCATTCGTCGGTGATCGCCAGGGCTTGATAACCCTGCTTTTTCGCGCGCTGGAACAGCTCGAGGGCACTGGAGGCACCGCGCTGGAAGCTGAAGTTCGACAGGCAGTGCAATTCGGCATATTCGCTGCTCATGCGAACCAGCCCTGCAACCACAGCGGGCCGTCCTCACCGACCGCCCGGTAGGCCCAGCCCTGTTGGCCGGCACGGGTTTCGATCAGGTAATAGTCACGGCGTACGTCGTCGCCGTCCCACCAGCCGGACTCGATACGCTCCGGCCCCATGAGGATGCGCGCCGAGCCCTGATGCACCGCCAGCGGTTCAGTCAGCAGCCAGCCCGGCCGTTTCACCGCGGCCGGCACCGCGCAAGGCTGGCTGTCGGCACTGGCCTGCCACGCACACTCGGGGCGGTGATCGGCCTGGAAGCGCAAGCCATGCACCGCGTCATCCCCCAGCCGTGCACGCAGGCGTTCGCGCAGTTGCTCCCAGGGCAAGGACTGCTGCGGGCGATCGTCGAACAGTTCCTGATGCTGGGGCACGAAGGTCGGCAAATCCTCGGCGCGCAGGCGAAAGCCGCGCACCGGCGCCTCGACCTGGACTTGCTCCAGCCGTCCCCGGGCCAGTTCGAAGAGCATCGCCGGATCGCGCTCGGCGCTGAGCAAGCCGACCTTGATGAGCGTATCCGGCAACCCGGCGTGTTCCAGATGCAGGTCGAAACGCTGTACGCCGCTGTCGCGACCGCTGAGGAATGCCGACAGGTCGCCGGTCAACCGGCGCAACGGAAACAGCAAGGCTTGATGGGACTGCACATCGAAATTGAGCTCGATGCGCACATCGAAGCGGTCCGGCGGCAGGTAGAACGCCAGCGCCAGCCGCCGCAACCCCGACAGGGCATCCAGATGCTTGAGCACCTGGGCCTCGAAACGCCGGGCCAGGCTATGCCGGGGCAGCGCCTGCACTTGGCTCAAGGTGCGCAAGCCCATGCGCGACAAGGCCGTGGCGACCGGTGCTTCCAAGCCGATCCGGTCAACGGGCATTTGCCCCAGGTGATGCTGCAAGGCTTGATCGTCCGGGACCACCAGACCGTCATAGGCGTTGGCCAGCACCCGCGCCGCCACCGGGTTGGGCGCGGCCACGATGCGGTGCCGAAACCCCAGTTCGCCGAGCTCACGGCGCAAAAGCGCTTCGAATTGCGGCCAGGCGCCGAACAAGCCGAGGCTGGATTCGATCTCGAACACCACGGCCCGGGGGTAATGCACGCTGACCTGGGAACTGAAGCGATAGGCCCAGGCGGCGAGAAACTGCTGCCAGTGTTCGATCTCAGCGGCGTCGTATTCGGCCGTGACAAAGCCTTTGCTCAAGGCCTGTGCCGCGCTCATGGACTGGCCGGGACGCAAACCCAGCGCCCGCGCCGCACCGTTGACGGCCTGCAGCACCCGGCGCTGGGCCGGGCCGGTCAGCAACGCCAGGGGTTCTTCGGGATCGGCGCGCTGACGCAGTACCGCGTCCAGCGCCAATTGCGGGAAAACAATGCAGACCCAGCGCATGGCAACCTCAATGCCCCACGGCGAAGGCAATCGGCGCCGAACGGGCCAGGCCGCCGCGGCACTTGAGCACGCGCAGTTGCGCCGGTCGGGCATCGATGGCAATGCGCAGGGCCGCCGGCGAAGGGTTGATCGCTTCACCGAGGGGACGATAGGCGAAGGCCAGGGTCTGGCCGGTTTCCGCCGCCACCTGCAAGCGACGCAAGGCGCGGTCATCGGCCTTGTGCGGCCAGCACAGCACCGCGCCGCAACTGCCCGAACGCAGGCATTGTTCCGCGGCCCACAGCGCATCGCGCTCGCTGGCCTGGATGATCGACAACTGACGCAGATCGACCCCGGCGCCCTGCCACGCCTGGGGATACGGCACATAAGGCGGCGCCACCAGCACGATGCGCTCGCCCGCCGCCGACAACCGTGCCAGCGTCGGCCACACCAGTTGCAACTCGCCCACGCCCTGCCCGGCCAACAGGATTTCCGTCAGCGCCGCCTCCGGCCAGCCACCGCTGGGCAACGCAGCGTCCAGCGCGGCATGCCCGGTGGGTTGCGGGCTGGCAGTCGGTGGCGCAGGCCGGCCCTTCCAGACCTGGCCGCCATTGAACAGCGTATCCAGCGCAACGACGGCACCCATCAGCCTTGCCTCACCAGGCCACAGAACACGCCTTCGATGGCCAGGTCCCGGTCGGCCTCGACAATGATCGGCTGGTAGGCCGGGTTGCGTGGCAGCAGGCGAACCACATCGCCGACACGCTCGAAGCGCTTGATGGTGACTTCGCCATCGAGTCGCGCCACGACGATCTGGCCATTAACGGCCTCGGGGCTGCGGTGCACGCCCACCAGGTCGCCGTCGAGGATCCCGTCCTCGATCATCGAATCACCCCGGACCCGCAACATGTAGTCCGGCACCCGCGAGAAGATCGAAGGATCGAGCAGCAAGCGGCTGTGCACCTCGGCATCGGCACCGATGGGCGCACCAGCCGCCACCCGGCCGAGTACCGGGATGTCCAGCAACTCGGGACGCGGCGGCGGCCCGAGCAGGCGAATGCCCCGGGCCTGATTCGGGTTGACCTCGATAAACCCGGCTTCGGTCAGCGCCAGCACATGCTTGCGCGCCACACTGCGGGAGGCGAAACCGAACGCCTCACTGATTTCAGCGAGGCTCGGAGGCTGACCGTGCTCGGCGATGCGATCGCGGATAAAGGTCAGGATGGCGGTACGGCGGGGAGTCAGAGTCGTCATGGAGTACATTTGTACTCTTTTGGCTTTTTCCTGGCAAGGACCGTGTAGGAGCGAGCCTGCTCGCGATAAGGCCAGCACAGTCAACATCGATATTGAATGTCAGTCTGCTATCGCGAGCAGGCTCGCTCCTACAGGGGTGAGTTGTGCCAGAGCAGGCCATCCTCCTGGTGTGCAACTCGATAGCCCGCAGACGTAAAACCAAGCACTCCTTACTCGAACAAAACGGACGATCAAAAAATAAGGCCTACCGTTCGTCGCCTTTCTAAAAAATTAGCATCTCTAGAAAATAAAAATCCATAAAAAAAGTACAAAACGCACATTTACTCCTACAGAAATATTCTACTCAACACAGCAAGATCATTTCTACTTGCCGAAAACTAAAACACAGTTTCAAAAAGGAATTCCACAGTTCCACGCTAGAAACTATCCACACCAAAGCAAAACCAAGCCACTAAGGTTCCTAACATCATGCAGGACGCATCTTAAAAACATGCAGGAATCCCCCTACGACACAAAATCCTCTCGCTTGCATCCAACAGTAAAATCAACTAATCCTTGCAGCACCACTTAATGCCAAGCGCCCCACAAATAAAAGCAAAATAAAAAACAACAAGCCTGAAAAAGTGACACTCAATGACTAAAAATATTTTACCCAGAGTTTTCTCCCTAACGTCAATATTCATAAAAGAACAATTAAAAGAACCCATCGCTTTTTTCTGGATCATGATATCACCTTGTGCGATGTTCTATTTTTTTGCAATAACCAGACAAGACCCCAACTATTTTTCGAGTAACTACATTACGATTTCGGCATGGTTTTATGCCTACATCTCTTCAAGTGTCGCATTATTCGGATTCGCCTTTTACATAATCGGAAGAAGGGAAAGCGGATTCACCCGTTCCTTTATTTACTCCAAGGAATCGAAACTGATTTTTCTTTTGTCGCACTTCATTGCCTACTCGTTAATATCGATATCTTATTGCGCAACCTTTTACTTAACGACCAAACTCCCATTTGGAAACTATGCCTTCAATGAATTACTGAATATCGCACTACGCTTTTACATCTGTTTTATCATGTTTTGCACTTTTGGGGCTGCATTTTCATTGTTGCCGATCAACTTTCAGAACTCGAACACTTTGCTTTCCATTTTCTCGTTCTGCATGTTGATCCTCGGAGTAATGAGTGCCAGCAGATCAAACCCCATCACCGACACTTTGAACCTCGCAAACCCACTGACACTTGCAAGCCAGATAATGGAACAAGATCTTGAATCCAACAAACTCATCACGACAGCAATAATTCTTTTATTTATTTCAGTACTGCACAGAACGTTCAAGCACCTGAGAATCAATCCCGTATGGAGCCGATACTGATGAAAAAATTCACGGCGCAGAGCATCGATTTCTCCTATACAGACAACCCCCTCTTGACCCAAGCATCTCTTGAGGTTGCTCAAGGCGACATTGTCGGCATTCTGGGACCAAATGGATCTGGAAAAACAACTTTTTTCGATATCGTCTGTGACCTTAAAAAAGCAAAGTCCGGTTTCATAAAAAACGACTTCAGTCACTTTTTATACCTTTCTCAAATCATCTCCACTCCCCCACCGTTGCGCATGCGTGACATCTTTAAAATGGTGACTGCGCTGTCATCAAGCGAGCCTATGACACAAGATAAAACCCTGAAAAAACTAAGTGCGTGGAGCCCTGCGATAGTCGATCGATACCAAGACATATGGAACAAAAAATCATCGCTATGCAGCTACGGAGAGACACGCTGGTTCTTTACTCTCTCTCTTCTTTCAATTTCTGCAGACTTCGTGATTCTCGACGAACCTACTGCCGGTGTAGATCCAGAATTTCGTCGCTATATTTGGCAATGCCTTCGCGGCGCCGCCAGGGAGGGCACAGCTATTCTGGTTTCCTCGCACAATGTTGATGAGGTAATTAACCATTGTGATTATTTTTATATGATTAGCCAGCAACGCTTCAATCGCTTTGCCAATGGTAGTGAGTTCATGCATCGGTATGGCGTAAAGACTGTGGACGATGCGTTTATCCGAGCCGTTACTGAACCTGTATTCGCAACATAAGCAACTGGAAGCGCACACGGGGGAGCTGCCGCAGACTGCGACAACTCCCGATGAGGAAAAGGATTCGATTCAGTCGGTAAGCCCAGCAAGATAAGCCCACGGATAAATCCCCCGCTCATGCCCATCGCTGAACACCAGTTGCAGTCCATACCCCTGCGAGTGCAACTCGATCACCTGAACCCGCTCATCCACCATCGGCGCCATCCCTCGCAGCCGAAACGCCCGGCACTGCGAGCACGGGCACTGGCGACGCAATTCGGCGTGTTCGAACACCTGTTTGCGACCATCCGGCCAATTCAGGCGCAACTGCTGTTTGCTGCGGGAATTGCCAATCGCCAGCGGGTTCATTGCAGTTGGCTCAAGGCAATGCGCACGGCCTTGCGCACTTCAGGGTCGCCGTCGTCTTGTGCGTCCTGCAATGCCGCAATGGCCCGTGGGTCGTTCAATTCGCCGAGGGCCAAGGCGGCTTCCTTGCGCAGGTTGCTGATGCGGTGGCCGAGGGTGTCGATCAGTGCGTCCAGGGCAGGTACAAAACGCAAGCGACCGAGGCTGCGGGTGGCGCGCAGGCGCACTTGCCAGTAATCGTCGCCCAAGGCGTCGATCAGGGCCGGGCCGGCGTCGAGGTGGCCGACCTTGCCCAGGGTGGTGGCGGCTTCTTCGCGGACTTGCCAGGCATCGTCGCGCAAGGCCTGGCGCAGGGCCGGCAGCACTTGTGCGTCAGACGCCAGGCCCAGCGCCCCGGTGGCGGCGCGTCGCACGTCGGTGTCCGGGTCAGCGCTGGCCAGCCGCGCCAGTGCCGGCAAGGCATCGAGTTGCTTGAGCCAGCCGAGCACGCCCACTGCCTCGCGGCGCACGCTGGCGCTTTCATCGTCCAGTGCCCGGGCCGCCGCATCGGCGGCATCGGGGCAACGCAACTCGCGCAACGCCCTGAACGCGGCAATGCGTACGCCGCTGTCGGCGTGCCCGGTCCACGGCAGAATGACCCGGCCCGCCGCTTCACTCTTGAGCAGGCTGAGGCTTTGCGCAGCGGCCACCTGCACCGCCGGGGATGGATCCGTCAGGGCCTGGCACAGTGCCTCAACCACCGGCTCGTCCTCCCAGGCTTCCAGCAACCGCGCGGCTTCGGCGCGAACGTCTGCAATCGGGTCTTCGGCCAGTCGATCGATCAACCACAGCAGGCCGTCCGGCTCCTCAAGATCGGCCAACTCGATCAGTGCGATCCGGCGCACACCGGGATCGTCATCGGTCAAGCGCGGTTGCAGGGCAAGAATGTCGTCGTTATCGGTTACTTCGAATAGTGAGGTCATAGGGCAAATCGCGGCAGTTTGTTTTCAGGGGGAAGTCCGAGCGGGTTCAGGCGTGGCAGTTGCCGACCGTCTTCGTGCCGCAGGAGTTCGAGGCAATGGCGCTTGAGGTGCGAGAATTCAGGGCGGGTCACCAGTTCCGTGCTGCGCGGCCTGGGGAAATCCAGGCGCAGGTCTTCGATGATTCGCCCGGGGCGCGAGCTCATGACCAGCAGGCGATCGGCGAGGAACAGCGCTTCGTCGATGTCATGGGTGACAAACACCACGGTGGTGCGGATGCGCGTCCAGATGTCCAGCAGCAGTTCCTGCATGTTCAACCGGGTCAGGGCGTCGAGGGCACCGAAGGGTTCGTCCATCAGCAACAGGCGCGGTCGATTGACCAGCACCCTGGCGATTTCCACTCGCTGCTGCATGCCGCCGGAGAGCTGATCGGGCCAGCGCCCGGCAAAACCTTCGAGGCCTACCAGCGCAAGGATTTCATCCGCCGCCTTGTGCCGTTCGAGCTTGCCGACACCGCGCATTTTCAAGCCGAACGCCACGTTGTCACGCACCGTGCGCCACGGAAACAGGGTGTGCTGCTGGAACACCATGCCGCGTTGCGGCGATGGCCCCGAAACCGGCGCGCCATCCACATTCAAGGTGCCGGTACGCGGTTGCAGGTGGCCGGCCAGGGCGCCGAGCAAGGTGGACTTGCCGCAACCGGACGGCCCGAGAATGCACACGAACTGTCCCGGTTCGATCTGGCAATCAAGGCCCTGTACCGCTTCGAAAGCCGCGGCCCCCTCACCCAGGCTGATCGACAGCCCGCGAACATCGATACGCCCTTCCATGTGTTGAAAAACGCTCATCAGGCTTTTCCTCGTGGTCGATGCCAGGGCGTGAACAGCCCGCCCAGACGCTTGATCAACAGGCTGCTGCCCATCCCGAGCACGCCGATCAGCAACATGCCGACCACGATGTCGGCGTAGTTCTGGATGGTGTAGGACTCCCAGGTGTAATAGCCGATGCCGAATTGACCGGAGATCATTTCCGCCGTCACCAGGCAGAACCACGAAGTGCCCATGCCGATGGCCAGGCCGGTGATGATGCTGGGCGCGGCACCCGGCAGAACGACCTCCAGCAGGATTGCCCGGCGCCCTGCCCCGAGGCTTTTCGCCGAGGCGATCAGCCGTGGGTCGACGCCTTCGACGCCATGCACGGTGTTGAGCAGGATCGGGAACAGTGCACCAGTGAAGGTGATGAACACCATCGACAGTTCCGACGAGGGAAACATCAGGATCGCCAGGGGAATCCACGCCACCGCCGGGATCGGGCGCAGCACTTCCAAGGGCGGCAGCAACAGATCTTCGGCCCATTTCGAGCGGCCGATGGCCAGGCCCAGGGCCACGCCGATGATCAGCGCCGCGAGGTAACCGGCGAATACCCGGCCGAGGCTGCTGCCCAGGTGCTGCGCGAGCTTGCCCGAGTCGCCGAGGCCGAGGGCGGCTTCAATGACCGCCACGGGTGTCGGGACATTGGCGAAGGTCACCAGGCCGAGGTTCCAGTGGTGGCTGGCGGCGAGTTGCCAGAATACGAGGCAGAGCAGCAAGGATGCGGCTCTTGGGATCCAGCGTGAATATGATCGGTACACAATTATTCCTCTCAACCCTGGATCTAGACACAAGCGGGCTTGCTCGCGAAAGCGGTGTTTCAGTCAACTCAGATGTTGAATGTTGAACCGCATTCGCGAGCAAGCCCGCTCCCACAGGGGATTGCGGTGTTACGACTGTTAGCGAACCGCCACGGCCTGCGCAGTGGCATCAGTGAAGTCGAGGACCTTGCCGCCCTGGGCCGTGGCGAACTGTTGGGCCTGACCTTTGAGCAGGAACGCACTCAGTTGCCCTTTGCCATCGGTGGCAAACCACGCCTGATCCGCCAGCAGCTTGATCCCGCTGTCGCTGGCCTGGGCGTACACCGCGCGGATGCTCTTGCCTTCCTGCTTGAGGCTGGCCAGCGCGGCAAACGCCGCTTGCGCCGAGGCGTACTGACGGACTTTCGGCTCGCCGCGCACCCAGATTTCCGCCACATGGCTGAAGTCGGTGATGGCTTTGCCGCTGGTGGCATCGACGGCCTTGAGCGGCGTCTGCCCGTAACTGGCCAGTTGCGCGCTGTAGTCCAGGTTCGAGGCCTTGAAGGCGGCGCGGATGTATTGGTCGTCGATGAAGGTGTTGAGATCCAGACCGCGATCGGCCTTCTTCAACAACTTGAGGGTATCGATGGCTGTGCCCACGGCCTGACGGTATTCCGGCTTCCAGCTCAGGTCGCGGGTCTGCACACCGAGGGGGCCATGGAACAGGTAATTGACCTCGGCATCGACCCCGGTGACCTTGGCGATCAATTCGCTGTACTTCTCCGGCTCAGCCGCCAGCAGCTGGTTGGCTTCGATACTCGCCCGCAGGTAAGCGACGACGATTTCCGGGTACTTCTTCGCATAGGCCTGATCGACCAGCGCACCGTGGAAGGTCGGCGCGTTGGCCTGGGAACCGTCATAAATCTTGCGGGCGAAACCACGGCTGGGGAACAGTTCGGCGAATGGCACGAAGTCAGCGTGAGCATCGATCTTGCCGGCCTGCAACGCGGAGCCGGCGACTTCCGGCGGCTGGGCAATGATGTTCACGTCCTTGAGCGGGTCCCAGCCCTGGGCCGCGACGGCGCGCAGCAGCATGCCGTGGGCGGTGGAAGCGAACGGCACGGAAATGGTCTTGCCCTTGAGCTCTGCCAGCGACTGCACGCCCGATGCGCTTGGCACCACGATGCCGTTGCCGCTGCCCTTGATACTGCCCGACAGCACGCTGATGAACAGGCTGTGCTTGCCCGCCGTTTCGAACGCCACGCCGTTGAACGCGCCGGGGAAATCGGCCATGGCGCCGAAGTCGAGTTTGCCGGCCACCATTTCGTTGGTCAGGGGGGCGCCGCTGGTGAAGTTTTTCCACTGCACCTCGTATTGGGCGTCTTTGTAGGGGCCATCGTGGGGCAGGTATTTTTCCAGCAGCCCGAGTTCGCGAATCAACAATCCGCCGGCGGCGCAGTTGATGGTGGTGTCCTGGGTGCCGATGGCAATGCGGATGGTTTCGGCCGAGGCCGACAGGGTGAATGAAGCCAGTACCAGACCGGCCAAAGCTGCACGCAACATCATGAGTGTTTCCCCTCGAATCATTTATTGGATGTTCGTCTCCGCCACGATCAGGGCGCGGTGGGAAACGAGGGGTGTCTTGAATCAGGCGTCCGGTGGTGCCGGATGGCGTTTTGTTGTCTGGGCTGGCCTCTTCGCGAGCAAGCCCGCTCCCACATGGACAGTATTTCAGCGCAGCAGGTACGGGATCTCGACTTTCACAGCGCCCGTCGGGCAGTCCTTTTCACAGGGCATGCAGTACCAGCATTCATCGAACGCCATGTAGGCCTTTTGCGTGGCCGGGTTGATCGCCAGCAGGTCCATCGGGCAGACGTCGACGCACACGGTGCAGCCTTTGTGGGCGATGCATTTGTCCTCATCGACCGTGACGGGTGCGTTGGAGCGGAAGAAGATTTCCTGGGGTTGGTAAGCCATGTTCGGTCTCTCTTTTGTTGTCGGTATCAAGCCGCATCGGCACCGACCCGCAACCGGTCGTAAGCCTGCATCTCGTCGGCATCCAGCGGGATGATGTAAGGCTCGACGGCTTTCTTGAAACTGCTCATCAAACCGTTTTCGTCTTTCTTCAGGTGGCAATGGCAGAACCAGTCGCGGTCGTTGCGTTGCGGGTGATCGACGCGATGGTGGTAAAGCCCCCAGCGGCTTTCGGCGCGAAACAATGAAGCGCGGGCGGCCATTTCGGCGCAGTCGCGGATCATGCTGACTTCCATGGCGCGCATCAGCTCGTGGGCGTTGTGGGCCTTGATCTGGTCGAGATCGCGCTGGATGTCGCTGAAGCGTTGCAGGCCGATCTGCATCTTCTTGGTCACTTTCGGCGGTTGCAGGTAGTCGTTGACGAAGCGTCGCAGCTTGTATTCGACCTGGGCCGGTGGCAGGCCGTGTTCACGGTCCAGCGGTGCGTAAACCCGCTGTTTTTCGGTTTCGATCTGCCGGGCATCCAGCGCTGAAAACTCGCGCCCGGCGACAAAATCCGCTGCGTTGTGGCCAGCGAACCAGCCATAGGTGAACGCGCCGAGCATGTAGTTGTGCGGCACGGCAGCCATGTCCCCCGCCGAGTACAAGCCCTTGACCGAGGTCTCGGCCTTCTCGTTGACCCACACCCCCGAGGCCGAATGCCCGCTGCAAAAGCCGATTTCCGAGATGTGCATCTCGACCATCTGCGTGCGGTAGTCGGTGCCGCGATTGGCGTGGAACTGGCCGCGACTCGGACGCTCGTTGCTGTGCAGGATCTCTTCGATGTTCTGGATGGTTTCCTCGGCCAGGTGATCGAGTTTGAGGAACACCGGGCCATTGCCGCTTTCCAGCTCCTGGTGGAATTCCCACATCATCTGCCCGCTCCAGTAGTCGCACTCGATGAAGCGTTCGCCCTTGTTGTTGGCGGTGTAGCCACCCAAGGGGCCGGTGACGTAGGCGCAGGCCGGGCCGTTGTAATCCTTGATCAACGGGTTGATCTGGAAGCATTCCAGGTTCGCCAGCTCGGCCCCGGCGTGGTAGGCCATCGAGTAGCCGTCGCCGGCATTGGTCGGGTTTTCGTAGGTGCCCATCAGGTAGCCCGAAGACGGCAACCCCAGGCGTCCGGCGGCACCGCAGGCGAGGATCACCGCCTTGGCCTTGATCACATGGAAGTCAGCGGTTCGGCAATCAAAGCCCATCACGCCGTTGACCGCGCCCTCTTCATCCGTCAGCAATCGGGTGCAGACCAGGCGATTGGTGATGCTCACCCGTGCGCGCTTGAGCTGGCGGTACAGAACCTTTTTGATGTCGTGCCCTTCCGGCATCGGCAACACATAAGCGCCCATGTGGTGGACCTTTTTCACCGCGTAGTCGCCGGTTTCGTCCTTCTCGAATTTCACTCCCCAGCGGTCCAGTTGCTCGATGGTCTCGAAGCTGTGGGTGGCATAGGCGTACACCGCGGCCTGATTGACGATGCCGTCGTTGGCGATGGTGATTTCCTTGGTGTATTGCTCAGGCGTCGAGTGGCCGGGAATGATCGCGTTATTCAGGCCGTCCATGCCCATGCTGATCGCACCGCTGCGCTTTACGTTGGCCTTGTCGATCAACAACACCCGCAGGTCGCGGTTGCGTTCCTTGGCCTTGATCGCCGCCATGGGGCCGGCGGTGCCGCCACCAATGACAACGATGTCGTATTCCTGCTCCAACGTGCTGCGCGTCATGCCTGCTCCCCTTTTTGCCGGTCGATCCGCAGGCGGTACTGGAAGGCATCGCCACGGTAGTAAAGGTGTTCGAAGTCCAGCGGACGACCCTCGATATCGTGGGTCAAGCGTTCGATGCGCATGATCGGCGAGCCGGGTTCGACGTTCAGCGCCCGAGTCAGGTCGCTGTCGGCCAGTACCGCATCGATGGCCAGGTCGGCGTGCCCCAGGGCCAGGCCGCAGTCGTTTTCCAGGATCTGGAAAATGTCGCGGGTGACCAGGTCGGCTTTTTCCAGGCGCTCACCAACGGCCTTGGGCAGGTAAGTGATTTCCAGGGAAATCGGCTCGCGATTGATCAGGCGCACCCGTTTGATCTGCGCCACGACCTCGCCTTCGGCCACCTGCAAACGCTCGGCGACGAGCTTTTCGGCGGCAATGAACTTGAAGCTGCGCAGGCGGTTGATCACCTCATAGCCGCGACCGGTCATGGACTCGGCCAGGCCTTGCAGGGTGCTGACGTTCTGGAAGGTTTTCGGCTTGGCGACGAAGGTGCCCTTGCCGTGGATCTTGAAGATCAGCCCTTCCTTTTGCAGGTCACCCAAGGCCTGGCGCACCGTGATGCGGCTGACCTTGAACAACGCGCCAAGTTCGCTTTCGGAAGGCATCTGGCTGTCTTGGGGGTATTCGCCGTCGAGGATGCGGGTGCGCAGCACGTCTCGCAGCTGGGTGTGCAACGGGACGCTGCTGATGGATAGAACGTTATCGGTCATGGCAGATCACTTGTTATAACGAGTTATGACGTGATCTTAGTGAGGTTATGACACGCTTGAGAAATACCGAATGCGCATAAGGTTAGAAGTGCGAAGCAAGAACAATTGTGGGAGCGGCGGTGCGGCGATCCGACTTGCTCGCGAAGGCGGTGTGTCAAACAACATTGGCGTCGACTGACACTCCCTCTTCGCGAGCAAGCCCGCTCCCACAAGGGATTATGTGTGGTCTGAAGAATCAGTGCCGCTTGAGGATCTGGTCCATCACCCAATCGGTCTTCAGCGCCTGCTCGGCCACCGCCGGGTGCTGCGCTTCGCCACGAATATGCGCATTCATGCCCAGGACGTGGTGCCACTGAATGTGTGCGTGATGCTCGATGTTCAGGCTGAGGCGTTCATCGGCGTGCAGCTCGATCGGGTGCTCATCGAACACTGAAAAAGTGATCCGGCCTGTACTGCCAATCACTTCGACCCGGTCTTCGCGACGGTCTGCAACGAAGTTCCAGCAGCCCATGCCCAGTGCCCCGCTGGAAAACCGCCAAGTGGCGCTGACGGCATCTTCGGCCGCGTACAAACCGGCCTGACGTGCGGTGAACCCGGCGACTTCGACGATATCGCCGAACAGGTACTGAAACAGGTCCAGGCCATGGCTGGCCAGATCCGCAAAGTAGCCACCACCGGCAATCGCCGGATCGGTGCGCCAATTTTCACTGCCGTTCCGGTCCGCTGCCGACGGGGCTTTGGTGAGGGTCCAGCTCAAGTGCCGGACCTCGCCGATCCGCCCCTCTTCCAGCCATTGCCGCACTTGCCGGAAGCGTGGCAACGAACGTCGGTAATAGGACACGAACAGGTGCAGCCCGGCATCGGCAAACACCTGCTGCATTTCACGACTTTGCCCGGCATTCAACGCCATCGGTTTTTCGACGCAGCAATGCTTGCCGGCGGCGGCCACCTGCAAGGCATAGGCGTGATGGCTGTCGGGTGGCGTGGCGATGTACACCGCGTCGACTTCGGGATCGTTGATCAGCGCCTGCGCATCAGTGTAGACCCGCACGATGCCGTGGCGCGCGGCGTAGTCGGTGACGGCTTCAAGGCGCCGGCCCATCACCGCCACCAACGCCGATCCGGGCGCTTTGTAGAAGGCCGGCGCGCTTTTGCGTTCAGCGACGCTGCCACAACCGATCATGCCCCAACGCACCAGGTTCATAGGCTCTCCTTGCTACTCAGACGATGCGCAATGCGCGCAGGTCCAGTCGACCGTCCTTGAGCGGCGGGCACCAGTAGTAGCCACCGGTGATCGGACGGCTGATGCGGTACAGACCGTCGGTGATGCCGTCTTCCAGGCCACTCATACGGCGCAGTTGGGCTTCGAAGGCATCGAGGGAAAAACCGAAGGCCAGGAACATCAGGCCAGCGCGGTCACCTTCGATCCACGGCATCGAACGGCGCACCACGAAGGCTTCAGGCGCAAAGCTTTCCTGGGCGGTGCGTTTGACGTGGGCGGAAACCGGCGCGTCGTCGATCTCTTCGTTATCGCTCAAGCGCCGGCCCATGATGTTGTCTTTTTCATCCGCCGACAGCCCATGGAAACCTTTCAAGTCATGCTGCCACTGCTGGATCGCGGCAAAGCTGCCACCCACCGTGCCGTCCGCGCCCTCACCCACCAGGGCGGCGGCCACGGCGGCTGCGTCGTGGGGGTTCTCGGTGCCGTCTTCGAAGCCGGTCAGGTCATGGCCGTTCATATGGCGGAAGGTTTCGTTCATCTGCACCAGGCGCAACGCCGGGGCCAGTGCCGCTTCGATGGCGTTGCTGCGGTTGAGCAACTCACCACGGTCTTCACCGTGCAGCCAGCACCAGAGCGCGTGTTGGGTCGACGGATTGTCGACACCGACCCCAGCCAGTGCCGGGAAAGTACGCAGGCCTTCGATCTGCCCATCCAGCGCCTTGACCAGGGATTCGCCGAAGCCGACGACAGCCGATTTCCCGTCCACCAGTTGCATCAAGTTGTCGAGTGCAGCCGGCAGTGCCGCGGCGGATTCGAGGGCGAAGAACATATGGCGGGCTTGAGGCGGAACGGGGGTGGCGAGAATGCCCGGCTGGTAATGGCTCATATGAACTCCTTGAAAAAGAGCATGGAGTTTAACCGGAGTACGAGGGTTTGTGTGCCGTCAGAGGCCAGGAACCTGTGGTGAGGGGGCAAGCCCCCTCTCCACAAAAAGATCAGACCACGCTGGGGCTTTCGTTACGGAACGCACTCGGGCTCATGCCGGTCCAGCGCTTGAACGCCCGGCGAAAGCTGCGCACGTCGCTATAGCCGACTTCCTCGGTGATGCGTTCGATGGACATGTCCGGGTTGGCCAGCAGGCTCATGGTGCGGGCCTGGCGCACTTGTTCCAGCAGCGTTTCAAACGTCAGCGCGTGTTCGGTAAGGCGGCGGCGCAAGGTGCGGCTACTCATGTTCAGGTCGCCGGCGATTTTCTCGATGTGGCTGCCCTCGGTCAGGTCCCGGGCAATCGCCCGTTCCACCGCCTGGATCAGATCCATTTTCTGGTGCACCTGCGCGGCTTCCAGTTCGAGCAATTTCACGGCCTGACGCAGGGCCAGGGAATGGTGATTGGGCAAGTGAACGTCCAGCCAATACGCATCGATCACCATGCGGTTTTGCAGGCAACCGAAACGCACGTCCGGCCCGAGCAGGCGCGAATATTCGCCGAGATAGTCCGGCGCGGCATGCATGAACTCCACGGCCATCGGCTTGAAATCCGCCCCGACCAGCGCCCGGCCGTACACCAGCAAGCTGGCGAAAAACTCCTCGACCGCGAACAACTGCACGTCGGCGAACGGCAAGCGGCATTCAGCGTCGACAAACACCCGATCCCCCGCCTCCTCCACACTCGACACGACAATGCCGCCAGAGGTGTGTTGATGGCGAATGCCCAACTCGAAGGCATCGCGCAGGGTCTTGCACAGCGACAACACATGCCCCAACAACCCCAACGTACCGAGCACATTCTGCGCGCCGACCCACAAGCCCAATCCCTGATTGGGCAAGGCCTTGAGCGCGCGCTGAATCATGGCCACGGCCTGGCGATAGGAAATACGCTGCGCCGGGTCCTGCAGGTCTTCAAAGGTAAAACCCAACCCTCGGCACAGGCTCTCGGGGTGGATGCCTTTTTGTTCGGCGACTTCGGCCAGGGTCTGCAGGAGAAACGGCGACACCAGCGCCAGTTCAAAGGTGGGATCGGTCACTTTCATTTGCATGGGGCCATACATTCCGGGTCGAGCTGCATTCTTATTTTTGTAACCGGTTATGTCGAAGGAAGTTAGCACAGGGTGCAAAGGCTGTCCGCAGAAGTCCCCCTAAATGGCCGCCAATACCCTGCCTTGCAGGGCGCAGACAGCTTATTTCTATGTTGCGGCCCTCGTATGGATGCCGGACAGCCCGCTAACAATAATAATGAGTACACCCATGATCCCGACCCGCACGACACTTCCCCTACTGGTCATTGGCCTGGCCGGCGTCTGCGCCCTGCAACCGGCACTGGCCACCGAGGCTGGCGTGGACAACATCGGCCCCGGCACCGACGGTTTTTTCATGTTGCCGCTTTCGCCCGACAGCCTTCCGGACAACATGGTTGCGTTCAACCTCTACTACAACCACTACAAAGCCACGAAACTGAACATCAGTTCGCTCGGCGGCAAGGTGCCGAACGTCGAGATCGAGTCCACGGCGGTCGTTCCGCGCCTGGATTACCTCAGCCCGGTGCGAGTGTTTGGCGGCCGGCTGGCCGGCTACATCGCGCAGCCCTGGCTCAAGCAGGAGGTCGCAGTGTTCGGCTTGCAGGACACCCGCGAAGGCATGGGCGACACCACGGTCGCGCCGATCATTCTCTGGGACATGGGCAAGAACCTGACCCTCGGCGCCGCCATTGAAATCACCGTGCCGACCGGCGAGTACAGCGTTGACCGCCTGGCCAACACCAGCAACAACTTCTACACCTACAAACCACTGTTTTCCTTCACCTGGCTGCCGACGGACAGCACCGAGGTGTCGATGAAGACCACCTACAGTTTCAACGAGAAAAACAAGGACACCGATTACAAGTCGGGGCAGATTTTCCACTTCGACTATTCGGCCAGTTTCAAGATCACCGACGACCTGATGCTCGGGTTGAACGGCTACTACCTCAAGCAAACCACCGACGACAAACAGTTCGGCCACACCGTGCAGTTCAATGGCCAGGACGTAAATGACGGGGTTCGCGGACAGGTGTTTGCGATTGGTCCGGCGCTACACTGGACCTTTCTCAAATACGCCAGCGCGGAGATTCGCTGGGCCAAGGAATTCGACGTGGAAAACCGGCCTGAAGGGGAAATGCTTTGGGCGAAGGTCAGTATTCCCTATGCGTTTTGACTGACCCCTTCGCGAGCAGGCTCGCTCCCACACTCTGGAATGCATTTCCCTGTGGGAGCGAGCCTGCTCGCGATAGCGGTTTAACAGACTCAGAATCTTCCTCAGGAATACACCGACCAGCTATCCACAATCTTCCCACCCCGAACCGCCAGCAAATCCCCGAACTGCAACAACACCGACTCCGTCTGGGTCGGGCGCAAGAACACCTGATCCTCAATTGTCAGCCCCACCGCCGCCGAACCATTGACCATTTCCTGGTTCGAGCTGCGGCCATACACGCCATTGTTCTGCAACCCCGCTGGCGATTCGAACTCCGCCATCCAGTTCCCGCCATAGATAAAAAACGTCTCGCGCTGATTGGTGTCCCACCAGGAAAACAGCCTGGACTTGTCATCCAGCGCCGGAATATTCACCGCCCCGGTGTTTTTCAACACCGGCGTGGCGATATAAGCGGCCGGCACATGCTCCACCAGTGACGGCAAATCATAATGAGTGGGCTTGAGCAGCCCCGTCCCTACCGACACCTCGCTGCTGAGCTGTTCGTGTTCATGCATGCGATAGCTCGGGCTGCCGGCCGTGTTGAGGGTCAGCCCTTCGCGCCACAAACCAGGGTATTGCTGGCGAGTGAAGTCGACGCAGCGGTGGTAAATCACCATCACCTTGGCAAACAGCTCCTCGGGCGAGCCCAGAATCCCCGGCACGCCCATGCCCACGAACGGGTCGTAGCCCATGAACCCGGCAAATTCCAGGTGCTGCGGGTGCTGGCTGATCAGCGCCAGCATCTGCCCGAGTATGCCAAGGTCGCTGACGCCACCGCGATGCAGCCCGACATCCAGTTCGATGTTCACCCGCATTCGCGTGCCCAGCCCTTGAGCCAGGGCAAGGTATTGCTGCAGGCGCTCCGGTGTATCGAGCAACCATTGCAATTGCTTCGAAGGGTCGAAAGGCCCCTTGTGCGACTGATAGAACAGCTCGGCCGAACGCACCGGCAGCGGCTTGCCCAACAGAATATCGGCCCCGGGAAACTGCACCGCATCATGGTTGAGAAAGGGTTGGTGAAACGACATCAGCCGTTGGCTGCCGGCGCGCTGGGCGATGTAGGCCAGGAGCCCCGGTGCCGGCAGTGACTTTTCCACCAGGCGCAGGTGTTTGCCGGCGCGCTTGACCGATTGCATCACCACATCGATGTTGTGATCCAGCCGATCAAGGTCGATCAACATCACCGGTCGCATCGGGCCGTGGTCCTTGAGTTCGCGGTTCAGCATACGGAAGTAATCGCTGTACGGTGCGCCTCGGTCACCCGGCCGCAGCCACGCCCCGACCCCCACCAACAAGGCGCCGACACCCGCGGTGCCAAGCAAGAAATTGCGGCGATTGACGGCCATCAGTTCACCCCCAGAATCGATGACAAATGCGCATTGAGAAATTTGCCGCTGGGGTCGAGCGCCTGCCGCACCTGGATGAATTCCTGCCAGCGCGGGTACAGCGGCTGCAGGTTTTTCGCGTTCAGGGTATGCAACTTGCCCCAGTGTGGCCGGCCGTTGTACTTCCAGAAAATCGGCTCGATGGCGGCGAAGAAGTTGTGATGATCCATCTGGTAATGCTGGTGGACCGAGATCGAACAGCTGTCGCGGCCTTCGAACATGCTCAGGGGAATGTCGTCGGCCTTGACGTACCGGTATTCAATCGGAAACCAGGTGCGCAGGTCCTTGTCCTGGATCAGCTTGAGGATTTCGCGTAAACAGGCCGGGCCGTATTCGGCCGGCACGGAATATTCCATTTCGTTGAAACGTACCGTGCGCACGTTGGCGTAGATGTCGAACGAGTCACCCACCCGGTCATCGAAACTGGCCAGGTGGCGCAGGTTATTGAGCATGGTGCGGCGCAGGTCCGGGAAGTCGCTGGCGTATTTGTCGATCTTCTCGATCAGCGTGACAAACTCGTTGCCGCCCTCCTCATCCGCCGGCACCGGCGGTGTGGCCGGGTCGGTGGTTTCGTTCAGGGCGATCGACAAGGCGTAGTCGGAATGGGTCACCACAAGCATTTCCCAGTGCTGGTTTTCCCGGGTGTTCTTGTCCAGGTCTTCCAGTAACTCTTCGGTCTTGGCGATCCACTGTCGCTCCCGCAAGCGATACGCCGAGCGGTTTTGTAGACGAATTTTCGTGGCCACCCCGAGTGCGCCTAGCGACACCCGCGCCGCGTTGAACACCTGCGGATGACGCGTACTGTCGCAGTCCAATACCTCGCCGCTGGCGGTCACCAACTGCAAGCCACAGACATGCGCCGAATACGATTGAAAGTTCTTGCCGGTACCGTGGGTCGAGGTCGAGATCGCGCCCGCCAGGGTCTGATAATCGATGTCAGCCATGTTTTGCAGGGCCTGGCCGATGTCCTTGAGCGGCGTGCCCATGCGTGACATCGGCGTACCGGCGGCGAACTCGGCCTGCAGCGTTTTCGCATCGTGATCGAGCAAACCGGTGAAATAGCTCAGCGACAGCAAGGTGCCGTCGGTGGGCACCAGCGCGCTGAAGGAGTGCGCTGAGCCTACCGGACGAATCTTGCCGGGGGCCTGGCGCACCACTTGCGTCAACTCATCCAGGTTCTTGGGCGCCAGCCGCGCCGCCGGCAGGCAACTCTGGCCGCCCGACCAGTTGCGCCAGGGAATCAGGCGTGGCGCGCGCAGCAGTTCGGCCAGTGCCGGTGTTGAGCCGAGCACGGTAAAGGCGCCAATGACGCTCACCCGCTGCAACAACTGACGCCGAGTCAGGTCCATCGTCATGAATCGCACCCTGCCGTTCTTGTTATTGGATTTGCTGGCCGGACATAAAGGCAATCAGCGCCAGGAACTGTTCTTGCGAACACTGCATGCACATGCCCATCGGCGGCATGCCGTTGTAACCGTTGATCGCGTGGTCGAGCAGCGTGTCGGCGCCCTGCAATACCCGTGGTTGCCAGGCCTTGATGTCGCCGGTCAGCGGCGCCCCGGCCGCCGGGTTGGCGTGGCAAAGCTTGCAGCTGTTGTCGTAGACCTGCGCCAGCTCTGCGTCGGCGGGCCGCGCGGCACCTGCTTCGCTGCGGGTCGGCGGTTTGTTCGGCTCTTCGCCGCACGCTGCCAGCAACGCCGCAAAGACACACCCCGCCAAGGCCAAACAAAGGCTAGGCTTTTCAGTTAATCGGCTTGCCTGCATGGCTGTCCTCTCATTGGCTGCCCGGCCAGCCGGGTGCAGCTTTTTTTTGTTGTGATCAAGGAGAGTCAACATTAAGGCACCCCGCGTGGGCGGGTTGAGGGCATTGGGGGCCAACAAGGGGAGCTTCTGAGGCCATGACGGCAGGCATCGAAAAGTCCTCGGACATCACACTGTGCGGAAAAACGCTGAGATGAGTCATGACAAGCGTTGCTGAGGTCTGCTAAAACGATTCATCAGTGCATCAGCCAATCCAGAGGGGTAGCGACATGACCACAGCCAATATTCTCCAGAACCTGTTCCCAAGCCCCGCCGACATCCCGGAAAAGTACCGACTTGATGGCCCGACCGAGCAACGTGAGTACCTGGTCGATGGCCAACTCAGAACCTGGAATGGGCCGCTGGCCCAGGTCCGCAGCCCGGTGTACCTGGCAGGCCCGAATGGCGACGAGCAAGTGATCCTCGGCAGCACGCCGCTGCTGGATGCCGACACCGCGTTGACCGCCCTCGACGCGGCCGTCCGCGCCTACGACCGCGGCCAGGGATTGTGGCCGACCATGCGCGTGGCCGAGCGCATCCAGCACGTCGAAACCTTCCTCAGGCGCATGCGCGAGCAGCGCGATGCCGTGGTCAAGTTGCTGATGTGGGAAATCGGCAAGAACCTCAAGGACTCGGAAAAAGAGTTCGACCGCACCTGCGACTACATCGTCGACACCATCAACGCGCTGAAAGAACTCGACCGCCGCTCCAGCCGTTTCGAACTGGAACAGGACACCCTCGGCCAGATCCGTCGTGTGCCGATAGGCGTCGCCCTGTGCATGGGGCCTTACAACTATCCGTTGAACGAAACCTTCACCACGCTGATCCCGGCGCTGATCATGGGCAACACCGTGGTGTTCAAACCGGCCAAACTCGGCGTGCTGCTGATTCGCCCGCTGCTGGAAGCCTTCCGCGACAGCTTCCCGATCGGGGTGATCAACGTCATCTACGGCAGCGGCCGCGAGACGGTCAGTGCGCTGATGGCCAGCGGCAAGATCGATATCTTTGCCTTCATTGGCACCAACAAGGCCGCCAGTGACCTGAAAAAACTCCATCCCAAACCCCACCGCTTGCGCGCAGCGCTGGGCCTGGATGCAAAAAACCCGGGCATCGTCCTGCCGGAAGTGGATCTGGACAATGCAGTCAGTGAAGCGGTGACCGGCTCGCTGTCGTTCAATGGACAGCGCTGCACCGCGCTGAAGATCCTGTTTGTCCACGAAGACGTGGTCGAGTCCTTCATCGACAAATTCAATGCCAGGCTCGCCAACCTCAAACCCGGCATGCCCTGGGAAACTGGCGTAACCCTGACGCCACTGCCGGAATCGGGCAAGGTCGACTATCTGCATGCACTGGTGGCGGACGCTGAGAGCAAGGGCGCCAAGGTGGTCAACCCCAACGGTGGCGAGGCTCGTGCGTCGTTTTTCTACCCGGCGGTGCTGTACCCGGTCACGCCGCAGATGCGGGTTTATCAGGAAGAACAGTTCGGCCCGGTCATCCCCATCGTGTCGTACCGTCATCTGGATACCGTGATCGACTACGTGCTGGAGTCGGACTTCGGCCAGCAATTGAGCATCTTCGGCACCAACCCGGTGGCGGTCGGCCGGCTGGTGGACACCTTCGCCAATCAGGTCGGGCGCATCAACCTCAATGCCCAGTGCCAGCGCGGCCCGGACACCTATCCCTTCAATGGCCGCAAGAACTCGGCCGAAGGCACCTTGTCGGTACATGACGCACTGCGGGTGTTTTCGATCCGCACATTGGTAGCCACCAAGTTCCAGGAGACCAACAAGGACCTGATCAGCGAGATCATCAGCGGCCGCAGTTCGAGCTTCCTGACCACCGACTACATCTTCTGAGGAGAGCCAGCCTGAGTACATCCAGAGCCCATCGGCTGCCACCCTTGCTGCGCCGACTGCTGCGTCCGTTGCTGGACCCGTACCGGCGCTACCGCCATGCCCGGGTGATCCACGCGGTGCGGGTGTCGCTCGGGTTGCTGGCGACGATCCTGCTGACCACCGGGATCAATCTGCCCCACGGTGAGTGGGCGTCGGTGACGATGCTGGTGGTGATCGGCGGCTTGCAGCACCACGGCAACATCGGCAAGAAAGCCGCCGAGCGCGCCATCGGCACCCTGATCGGTGCCGGTGTCGGCTTGGTGCTGGTGGCACAACAGGCCTGGCTCGGGATGCCCTGGCTGACCTATTTCGCGATGTCGGTGGTCTGCGGGTTTTTCTCGTATCACGCCATCGGCAAGGGTGGTTACACCGCGCTGCTATCGGCGATTACCGTGTTCATCGTTGCCGGGCACGGCGACAACCCGGTCACCGATGGCTTGTGGCGCGGGGTGGATATCCTGATCGGCATTGCCCTGGCCCTGGCGTTTTCCTTCGCCCTGCCGCTGTACGCGGTTTATTCCTGGCGCTACAACCTGGCCGATGCGCTGCGTGATTGCGCGAAAATCTACGGGCGCATCATTGACGGCCAGGCCATCACCGCCGACGAACACCTCAAGCTCATGACCCGCCTGAACGCGGCGATGGTGCAACTTCGCTCACTGATGCCATCGGTGTCCAAGGAAGTGAAGATTTCCATGACCGAACTCGATGCCCTCCAGCGCAACCTGCGCATGTGCGTCAGCACCCTGGAAATCCTCGGCAATACCCGACCGGATGCCAATGACCCCGAGGCGATGTCGCTGATGCAAACGGCATTGAAAGCCGAGCATCGGCAGATTCGCGTGCATTTGATCGGCATGGCCCGGGCGTTGAAATCAGGCGCCGCCCAGCGGCTCAATCGGCCCGTGGATGTGCCGCTTGTCAGCCTCGATGCGCCGGTCTACAACACGCTGGACGGCTATCGTTTATTGACTCAACAACTAGCCGCCAACGTCGGCGAGATGCGCCAGCGACTGGCCAGTAACGCGTCGCGCTGGAACATCTGACGCCTGGGTCGCGGATTACGGCGTCACCGTGCGCCGAAACTTCAGTGACCAGCCTTGTTGCATGCCGGCAGCGGCCAGCAGAATCGCCGCAACGCCGATCCATTGCAGTGGCTCCAGGCGATGGCCGAAGGCAAACCAGTCGACGAAAATCGCCGCGATCGGATAGATGAAGGACAGCGCGCCCGTCAGCGCAGTCGGCAGTTTTTGAATCGCGCCGTACAACAACACGTACATCACGCCGGTGTGCACCATACCCAGCGTCACCAGGCTGGCCCACGCGCTCGGCGCCTGCGGCAATACCGAAAGATTCGCGAATGGCGCGAGCAACAACACGCCAGTGCTGACCTGAATCAGCGCGATCAAATGCGGCGGGGTGCCCGTCAAACGCTTGATGATCAACGCGGCAATCGCGTAGAGAAACGCCGCGCCCAAGGCCAAGGCAATGCCCATCAGGTAATCGCCGCCGCTTTCGCCCTGGCTGCCATGGGCGCTGACAATCGCCAGCATCCCGAGAAACGAAACGCCCAGCCAGGTCAGTTTCTGCGCGGTGATCTTTTCGTTGAGGAACAACGCCGCCAGCCCGACCAGCATGAACGGCTGGACGTTATAGACGGCGGTGCCGATGGCAATTGACGCCCGGGAATAGGACGCGAACAACAGCACCCAGTTGCCGACAATCGCCACACCGCTGAGCACAGCCAGCAGGAACGTGGTGCGGGTCAGAATGCCGGGGCGCAGAAAGCCGAAAGCCGCGCAAATCAGCAGCAAGGTAACGGCACCGAACAGGCAGCGCCAGAACACCACATCCAGCACCGGTTGCCCGGACACCAGCACGAACCAGCCGATGGTGCCGGAGATCAGCATGGCGGCCGTCATTTCGAACGAACCGCGGCGTAGGGATTTGTCCATCATCAGACTCCTGTGTTTGTGGCCAAAGTATGCCAATGCACCCAGGCGCTACTCCAGAGCAAAAAGCAGGCTAAACTCTGGATCTGCCTTTTTTATCAAGGCTGTTTCGAAAAACTGCCTAACAGAGGATTTCGCCATGACCGATGACATCGACCAGCTGCTGATCACGGCGCTGATGGAAGACTCGCGACGCTCGCTCAAGGCCCTGGCGCAAATCAGCGGCCTGTCCTCCCCCAGTGTTGCCGAGCGTTTGCGCCGCCTGGAAGAACGCGGCGTGCTCAAGAGCTACACCGTAGAAATCGACCCGAAATGCTTTGGCTATCAACTCCAGGCCATCGTGCGCATTCGCCCATTGCCGGGGCAGTTGCAGGAAGTGGAACGGCAAATCATGGCCATTCCCGAATTCACCGAATGCGACAAGGTCACCGGCGACGACTGTTTCATTGCGCGCCTGCATGTGCGTTCGATGGAACAACTGGACACCCTGCTCGACCGCCTCAACACACACGCTGAAACCAATACGGCGATCGTCAAGAAAACCCCGGTCAAGCGCCGGTTGCCGCCCATGGCGTGAGTGATATTTGTTTCAGCCTGAAGTAAATTGACGGTTTCCGGCGAAGGATTGACGGCATGAAAACTCTGGCAATGCTGCTCGTGGCAATGATGCTTGCGGGTTGCGGCACGATTCAGACGGTTGTACGCAGTGACGAAGTGGCCGCAAAAAGCCTCAAGGACCACAAGAGTTATTGCGGCGCGGTACCACGAATCTACAGCGGCGTGACCTACGACTTTTGCACGCTGAATGCGCCCCTGGAAAAAGGCCGCGATGAGCAGGTACATGATAGTGCCCCTGCCATTGTGCTGATCGACGTGGTCATCTCCGGCGCACTCGATACCTTGTTACTGCCCTACACCATCTACCGCCAGCAAGCCGATGGCAGCATTGTCATTGCAGAGTAATCCTGAATTTCTGGTAATAAAAAACCCGCCTAGGCGGGTTTTTTACTCAGTGCCGACGATCAGTCATCACGGCCCATGATGCCGAACAGCTGCAACAGGCTGATGAACAGGTTGTAGATCGATACATACAGGCTGATGGTAGCCATGATGTAGTTACGCTCGCCGCCATGAATGATGGCGCTGGTCTGGAACAGAATGCAGACCGAGGAGAACAGCACGAAACCTGCACTGATCGCCAGTTGCAGGCCGCTGATCTGGAAGAACATGCCCGCCAGCGTCGCACCCAGCAGCACGAAGAAGCCCGCCGTGATGAAACCGCCGAGGAAGCTCATGTCCTTGCGGGTAATCAGCACATACGCCGACAGACCGCCGAACACCAGCGCCGTCATCGCGAAAGCCGAGCTGACCACTTCAGCGCCGCCTTGCATACCCAGGTAACGGTTAAGAATCGGGCCAAGCAGGAAACCCATGAAACCGGTCAGGGCAAATGCCGACACCAGGCCCCAGGCCGAATCACGGAGTTTGTTGGTGAGGAAGAAAAGACCGTAGAAGCCGATCAGCACCACGAACACGTTCGGGTAGCCAA
This sequence comes from Pseudomonas sp. GL-B-12, assembly GCF_019955895.1. Classification (NCBI taxonomy): domain Bacteria; kingdom Pseudomonadati; phylum Pseudomonadota; class Gammaproteobacteria; order Pseudomonadales; family Pseudomonadaceae; genus Pseudomonas; species Pseudomonas sp. GL-B-12. The sequence goes on along the minus strand of NZ_JAHBCX010000037.1, from coordinate 12,182 downwards.
CACGCATCTGCTGGGCAACGAAAGCCATTACACCGCTGAATGCGAGGGTCAGGGCGAGCAAGCCGTATGTGTTGCGCAGGACGCGGCTAACCTCTAGCTGCTCAGCCTGCACGCTGTTATTAACTGCGTAATCCTGTTCGCGCATGGCGACACTCCTGTTGGTTTGAAACGTTCAGTCGCAAAGATCATAACAGACGCCCTGTAACAAGCTATGCAGAGAGTTTGACAGTGTGTTTCATTCAGGTATTATGGCGCCCGCAACGCAAACGGAGGTGTGGCCGAGTGGTTTAAGGCAACGGTCTTGAAAACCGTCGACTGTAACAGGTCCATGAGTTCGAATCCCATCGCCTCCGCCATCTTTATACGACAAAGCCCTGATTATTCAGGGCTTTGTCGTTTCTGGGGTTTGGCGAAAATCTCGCCGCTCGACAAGCGTTCCATAATTTTCTCAAGAAAATTGTAGCTTCCGCTAAATTGACCAGCCCGACAGCGATCAGCTCTTCGTGTCAGCCCTGTCATATCGTCGTCACATCCACCCATCACAATGGGATCAGCCAAATGGATTTGGCCCATCTACAGAAAGCCCGGCCGACGCCGGGCTTTTTCATTACTACGATATGCTTTTCACGAAACGCTCACAAGATGGAGCGCAGATTGGATGCACAAAAGGATTTGACCCCAAACAGAAGGCCCGCCATTGCGCGGGCCTTTTGCTGCCTGCATTGAGCGCGTGACGAACCGATTTCAACTGTGATTCAACCGGGCGATTTCAATCCTTCACAAAGTGAAACTGGCGGCCAGAAGCAGAACCGACAGCGAACCCGGCCGATACGCAGTGGTCATATCAGCTGATGGCAGCGCAAATGATCAGTGGCCCCGGGCCAAGGTCGCGGACCAAGGTCGCAAACCAACTACAATCACGAGCGATGCTTGCGATTCACACACTTCAGGGTGCGCCGGATAACCTCAGTGGGTTCGGTTCCTGCGTGATGCAGGCGCTTTCCGCTGCTCTGATCCAATGCTCCCTCAGCGGAGTACGCAAATGACTCAATCAATGCGGTTCTTCCTCTCGTTCTTCCTCGCGACGGCAACATTGGCATCGGCAGGTTTCCTGAACAATGCCGGAGCGGCCACCGCCGAGGATCTGAATACCGACGCTCGACAAGCGTTGCAAACGCTCTACAAGACCCATCCATTTTCCGAAACCATCTCGCACCAAGCCAAGGCGGTGCTGGTTTTCCCGAACATCATCAAGGCGGGACTTGTGTTCGGCGGCAGCTATGGTGAAGGCGTTTTAATGAAGGGCACGAAAGTCGAGAACTACTACAACTCCGTCAGCGGTTCATGGGGGCTGCAGGCCGGCGCCCAGTCGTACGGCTATGCGGTTTTCCTGATGACCGATAAAGCCGTGAAATATGTAGCCGAAACCAAGGGCTGGGAAATCGGTGTGGGGCCAACGGTTGTCGTGGTTGATGAAGGGGCTGCGAAGAACCTGTCCAGCTCGACGCTGAAAGACGACGCCTACGCGTTCATCTTCGACCAGCAAGGATTAATGGCGGGGGTCAGTATCGAGGGAACGAAGATTTCTCTGATCAAACGCTGAAGTCAGCCGCTTGATTGGCCATCGGGAGCGTGATGACAGCCTATGCCAACCCGGATGGGTTTTCCCGTTTAGGCTAGGCTGTCCTCACTCCTGGCGCACAGACGCACCTGATGATTGGGAAGCTATCTGGACGAGCAAGGCTGTTTCGACCGTTCATTGATACAGGTCTAAACATTGAACGAGCGAATCCTGATAATGATTTTTCAGTTTTTAGGTAGGCCTTAAATGACTTCACAGCTCTTCCAGGTTCACGGCCTCGTGAGTTTTACCCTCGCCATTCTCCTGCTTTTTCTCGGCAAGACCCTCGTCCAGCACAACGCCTTTCTGCGTCAATACTGTATCCCCGAATCGGTGGTTGGCGGTTTCGTCTGTGCAGCGGTTACGTCCTTGCTTTACTTCGGTCTGAAGATCCAGATCGAGTTCGATCTGCAAGTTCGCGACACCCTGCTGCTCTATTTCTTTGCCGGCATTGGCTTGAAATCGGACATGCGCCAACTGCTCAAGGGTGGGCGCCCGCTGCTGATCCTGCTGTTACTCGCCGCTGTGTTCATTCTGCTGCAGAACTCGCTGGGCATGGGTGTGGCCGAGGTTTTTGGACTTGATCCCAAGGCGGGCTTGATGGTGGGCTCCATTTCCCTCACGGGTGGGGTAGGCACCACCCTGGCCTGGGCACCGCTTTTCGTCGAAAAACTGGGCATCAGTAACGCGCACGAACTGGGCATCGCCAGCAACACCGTCGGCCTGATTGCCGCCTGCGTCATCGGCGGCCCAATCGCCAACCAGCTGATACGCCGTTATCAACTGACGCCGTCCAGGGATGCGGAGCTGGAAGTCGGCATTCTCGAGCAACAACCGAGCAAGGCGCTGGACTACTACGACGTGCTCTGGGCCTGGATGTGGCTCAACCTGACCCTGATGGCCGGTTACGGGCTCAACCTGGTGCTGGTCGATGCCGGCGTCACCCTGCCAAAATTTGTAAGTTGCCTGTTCGCGGGCATCGTCATTCACCACCTCGTTCTCGCCTTTGTGGGTTATCAACGACTGAAAACCTGGAGCGGTGCCAGCCTGGGTCTGTCGCTGATCTCCGATATCTGCCTGGGCATGTTTTTGACCATGGCCCTGATGGGGCTTCAGCTATGGCAGCTCAACGGTGCGCTGATGTTCATTCTGTGCGCATTGACCCTGCAAATTCTGCTGACGGTCACCTATACGTATTTCGTGGTCTTCCGCTTTATGGGGCGCAATTACGAAGCCAGCGTGATTGCTTCCGGATTCGGCGGGATTGCCCTCGGTTCCACGGCGACGGCCATCGTCAACATGTCGACCGTGACGCAAAAGTACGGCGCGGCGCACCAGGCCTTCCTGATCGTACCGCTGGTGTGTGGCTTTTTCATTGACCTGGTCAATGCCGTGATCATCAGCATGTTCAGTGGTCTATAGCGCTACGATTGGTCCTGAAAATGGCATAATCGCAACTGGCTCATAACAGGTGCGCATAAATGACCGTCGAAAGCTACGACCAACTGGCGATCTTCTCGGCCGTGGCACAAGAGCGCAGTTTCACCCGTGCCGCCGCCAAGCTGGGCATGTCGCAACCGGCCTTGAGCCGGGCCATGCGCCAGCTGGAGGATCGACTGGGCGTCAGGCTGCTGTCGCGCACCACGCGCAGCGTTTCACCGACTGAAGCCGGTGAGCATCTGCTGCGAGTGATCGCCCCCAGGTTCGAAGAAATCGACACCGAGCTGGCCTTGCTCAGCGAATTTCGAGACAAGCCGGCGGGCAAATTGCGGATCACGGCCGGCGAGCATTCAGCGATCACGATTCTGCACCCTGTGCTCGCAAAATTGCTGCCGGACAATCCCGACCTCAGCATCGAAATCATCGTCGACTACGGTTTGACTGACATCGTGGCGGAAGGCTTCGACGCCGGCGTCCGCTTGGGTGAACAGGTCGCCAAGGACATGATCGCGACACGCATCGGTCCCGACATGCGCATGGCGGTTGTCGGTTCTCCGGCGTATTTTGCCCGATACTCAAAGCCAGTCGTCCCGATCGATCTGATGCAGCACAACTGCATCACCCTGCGCATGCCGACTTACGGTGGGCTGTATCTGTGGGAGTTCGAGAAAAATGGCCAGGAATTGAAAGTCCGTGTCGAAGGCCAATTGGTGTTCAACAACATTGCCATGCGCCTGGAGGCCGCCCTTCAGGGCTTGGGCCTGGCCTATATGCCGGAGGACCTGGTGCGCGAGCATATCGCGCTGGGCCGGTTGATCCACGTGCTCGCGGACTGGTGCGAGCCGTTCTCTGGCTACCACCTCTATTACCCGAGCCGGCGCCAGAGCTCGCCGGCCTTTACCTTGCTACGCGAAACCCTGCGCTATCCGGGCTGATTGGCCTGGGTGGCGTCCAGCGCCTCGGTTGCCCGTTTGGCTGCATCGGTATCACCCTGATCGGCCAGTAGCCGGGCCAGCTGACGCAATTGCGCAACGGTCAGACCGACCCGCAGGCTGGCGGCCATGTGCGAGCGCAGTTGCGACTCTACCCCGGGCGTGGCGGCCAGCGCGGCGACGGTAGCCAGCTCCCGGCTTTGCCAGTCAAGGTTGTCGCGCTCGAAAATGTCGCCGAACAAATGCGCTTGCAGGTACCGGTTGATGACAGGGACGAAGTCGAACAGCGGACCCTGGACAGGCGCCCCGGCAATGCGCGTCTGGTTGGCCTTGCCGACCGCCAGTAACTCATCGCCGACGGGAATGACGCGACCGGGCTCGCGCCCCGGCTCGTCCTGAACGCCGCGATGTTCACGCGCTTCAACCACTTTCATCAACTCGCCCAGTGCATTGAGGCTGCGCGGAAAGCCGCTGTAGGCGTAGAGCTGCACCAGTATTTCCTTGGCCTCGTTGACCGTCAGCCCGGCATCCAGCCCCTGGTTCAAGGCTGTATTGAGTCGAGGAATATTGCTCGTGGCCATGGCGGCGGCAATCAACGGGATGGCCTGTTGTCTGGCGGACAGTGTCTCTGAGGCCGGTTGAGCCACTGTTTGCGGCGCAATGGCCCCGCGGGGGCCGTACTGGGCATCGGTCACTTTCTCCAGCCACTGCACGTTTTTGCCATCCACCGCCCCGGTCACGGCCAGATGCGTCATGGCGCTGGCAGGCGCCGCCCCATGCCAGTGCTTGACACCCGGCGGGCAGACAATCACATCGCCGGGATGGATTTCCTGCACGGGCTTGCCCCACTCCTGCGTCAGGCCCACACCAGACACCACCACCAATCGCTGGCCGGCAGGATGGGTGTGCCAGGCCGAACGTGCGCCCGGCTCGAAGGTGACGTAAGCGCCGGACGCATTGATCTCGCCCGTGGCGGAAAACAACGGATCGACGCGCACCTGCCCGGTGAAATATTCAGCAGGTCCGGTGGCCGAAGCCTGGCTGCCTGCCCGGCTGATCTGCTGGGCGGCGCGGGGCTCACTGATATTGTCTGCCCCGGCGGCACCGGCGAAAGGAGCCGCGGCGCACACCGCGATGCCCAAAAGAGTGTTCTTCATACTGGCGGATCCTTCAGATCAGAGGGTTCGAGCGTAGAACGCATTCAACTGGTCAATGGCGACGTCCACATACTCAGGCACCCAATAGGTTTCGATATGGGTCGCACCATCGATCGTGAACAGTTTCTTGTCCCGGGTTCCGGTGGCCTTGGCGAACGCCTGCTCTGACATGTACAGGCTGTCGGCCTTACTGCCGGCGATCATCAGCAACGGCTTGTCGATCAATTCGATCTGATCCGTGGCATCGAAACTCATCAGGTCCAGCAGACTGCTCTGGGTGTACCTGAAGGTCGAATTCGGGTGGGCGTGGGTCTTGCCGTAATACTCGAAGCCCTGCCGGTACAGATCAAACGGCAACTTGGCGATCTGCTCATCGGTCAGTTTGGCATCGCCGACATAGAGCACCTCCCCGCCCGCCGCTTCCTGTGCGCGGGCAGCCGAAGCCTGTTGCAAGCGCTCCTGAATCGTCGACAGTTGCGAGTCCCGGTAACCATTGCGGCGTACCAGCCCGGAGTTGAACATGCTCACGGTCGCGATCGACTGGAAGCGCTTGTCGGTTTGCGCCGCCTTCAACGAATAGCCTCCGCCGCCGCAGATACCGAGCAAGCCCAGTCGCGTGCTATCGACGCCGGGATAGCTGGCGATGAAGTCCGCCATGCCATGGATGTCCTCGATGCGCAACGCCGGCTTGTCGATGTTGCGCGGCTGGCCACCGCTGGCGCCCTGATACGCCGCGTCCGCCGTGATCGTGATGTAGCCCTGATCAGCCAGGCGCTGGGCGTACAGACCGGCGACCTGCTCCTTCACCCCGCCATTGGGATGCGCCACGACGACGGCCGGATATTTCTTCCCCGCGTCATAATTGGCCGGGGTGTAGACGTTGGCGGCAATGTCCAGGCCATTGAGTTTGTAGGTGACCGGGTGGATGTTGACCTTGCCCGGCTCGTTCTTCACCAGCGCGCCAGCGTAGGCCAAGGTGTACGGATTCTGTTTGTAGTTAGTCTGCCGCCTCGGCTTCAACGCCGGACATACCGATCATGGCGGCCATGAGAGTGGCCTTTATCGTGGTTCGCATCATGTGAATACTCCTGACATTTCCAGTTTCCAAGGGGGCGCGGCAGCGATTGCCATGCTCGTTATCAATCCAGGTTTTTCTCGGCGAGAAACTGCGAAACCAGATCCGCGATCTCGACGTTGTTCAGGTCCGAAAACGGGAAGTGGCTGTTGCCCCTGATACCGATCTCGGGCAAGTGAATGAGCCGAACGTCACCGCCATGGCGGTTCACCGTGTCTCGCCACAGGCGAGCCATTTCAAGCCGGGCACGCCAGCTGTCCTGTGCAGGCAAACGAACCGGTTTGTCCGGGATGTTGTCGCCGTAGAACATCAGAATGGGGATGTGGGTCAGCGCGTCGAACTGCGCCTTCGATACGACCTGTGCCGAGAGCGTGTCGAACGCACTGGGAATCGGCGCCGGAACCTCGCCTTCCGGGAACACGAAGCTGCTTCCCGGCTCGAACGCCACGATGGCCCGCACATTGCGGCTCTTGATCGCCGTCAACCAACCGGGGCCACCGCCCTGTGAATGAGTGAACAGGATGGTCGGCCCGGTCTTTTCCAGCAGCGCGGATACGCCATCGGAGGCGACTTCAATGTCGTAAGGACCGGTGTTGGGCGTCATCGAACGGAAGAATTGCTCCAGCGCCTGCGGCCCACGGGGAAACTGACTGCCCTCGAAGATCTCTGGCCACAGGCCGATGCGGAACTGGTTGAACCACAGTTGCTCGTCCGGCACAGGCTTGATCGTCGCTTCCACCAGGCCGCGCCCCGCGTCGCCACGGCGCGGTTGGTCGATCAGGTAAGTGGAGAAACCGCGCCGCAGGAAGATGTTCTGAAACCCTTCCCGGCCATCGGCCGTGGTTTCCCAGGACTTTGCCGATTGCCCTGCGCCATGCCACATGACGATGGGCAACGGGTGAGTGTCGACCGGCACCTGATAGAAGGCATACACATGGTCCCCATGGTAGGTCTGGCCATCAGGCAGCATCGGCTTGTAGGGATCAAAACGCCCCGGCTGGGTGATCAGCCCTCCGCCGGCCATCAGGCTTCCCTGCTCCTTGATGACTAGCGGGCCAAGCTCGCTACGCTCGTCAGCCTCTACGAACGCACCGGCGGTCAGGGTGAAACAGAGCGTACCCGCCTTGATTGCTGCGTGCGCGCACTTGCGGATGGAGTCCTGGGTCATGAGTTGCTCTCGACTGGTCATCGAAGAGATGCAACTTACCTTTCAGGTATTAATTTATGAATAGATGCAATCGGATAGCACTGATACCAAAAACACATAACTCAGTTGATTGAGGCAAAACCCGGCCAAAGGTGGATGATGTCCTGACAGGGGCCTAATCTTAATAGGCACGACCTTGAATACGCCTCTTGCTACAGGGGAACCGAGATGACGGGAAAAACTGCGCGCCAATACTCGCCATGGATCCTGCTTTCCCTGCTCGCCATCGACCTGGCACTGACAGCGGGATGTTCAGGCAAAGCCACCACGGCTCGCTATTCAGCCCCAAACACTGGTTCAACCTGCTACGCAAAAGCCCTCCCCACTGTCGGCGAAGGTGGCCTCGCCTGGGCGGACACCTTGGACATGGCTCGCCAGAAATCCCTGGATAATTGCGCCCGTTATGCAGGCCGATCCGGCGGCACGCCGAATACCTGCCACGTGGTGATGGCGGAATGTAAGCATTGATAGAGCGGTCTTTCATTTCTGCGCCGCTTTTGCATTACTGTGCGACAGATCCCACTTCAGGGGCTCCCGTTTCACACGCTCGCGGTGTTAGTTTTGAAATGTTTCTGATCAACCGATCAGATATTTCTTACAAACCGCCTGCAAAGGAATGCCCCCTGCAATGGATTTTTCACTCAAGCACCTGGCTGCGACCACCCTCATGCTCGCCAGCCTTTCGTCGTTCACCACCGCTGCCCACGCCAACATCACCCCGCAACAAAGCGCGATCATCCTCAAGACCTTCAGCGATGCATCGGTCAAGGATTTCAGGCAGTTCCTGGGAAGTCTGGCCAAGAGCGATATCGCCAAAACCGACGACCTCGGCCCGGCCATCCGTGCGTTCCAGGGCAACAAGACGCTTACCGCCGGGCAGCAAAATGAAATCCATCGCCTGCTTGGCCTCTATGCCCGGGTGAAATACGGCAGCGCGGCCACCGAAACCTTGAAGGAGCTGGTGGCCATTCCGACCGTGCGCGTGGACGGTGTTGACCAGCACGACAATCCTGAATTCCTCAAGATTGCCGAGAAGATCAAGGGCCTGGCCCAGGCGTTCAACCTGAACTTTCGCAACATCGACAACCGCGTCTACGAGATCTCCCTGGAAGGCAGCGGCGATGAAGTCGTGGGCATTCACGCCCATGCCGATGTGGTGCCGGTGACGCCGGAGAACTGGGTGCTGCAGGACGGCACCCGCCTCGACCCGTTCAAGGTCACCCTGATCGGCGATCGCATGTATGGCCGTGGCACCGAGGATGACAAGAACGGCATCGTGGTGGCGCTCTACGCCATGAAGATCATCAAGGAAGAGCAGCTGCCGCTGGCCCGCAACTTCAAGCTGCTGGTGGACACCACCGAAGAGACCAGCGGCGATGCCATCCCCTACTACTTCGAACGCAACCCCACCCCCAACTACAACCTGGCGCTGGATGGCGGCTACCCGGTGGTGATCGCCGAAAAAGGCTACGGCACGGTCATGGCCAGCTTCGCCAAGCGCACTGCGCAAGGCAAAGGTGCGGAAATCACCTCGATGACTGGCGGCCTGGCCACTAACCAGATTCCGTCGACATCGGTCGCGACCCTGGTGACCGACAAGCCCGCGGAACTGGCCGCCAGCCTGCAAAAGGCCGGCACCGAATATGCCAAGCGCAACGGCGGCAACTTCGAGGTCGCCGCCAAGGTCGACGGCAAGGACGTCAAACTGACGGTCACCGGTGTGTCCGCCCACTCCTCCGAGCCCGAGTCCGGCGTCAACCCGGTGGCCAGGATGCTCGACTTCATCAATAGCCTCAACGGCAAGGTCGCGCTCAAGCACAACCAGATCACGGACGCCGCCCGCTACGCCGCCGACAACTGGGGGCTGGACTACCTGGGTGGCAAGTTGGGGGTCGGTTTTTCCGATGCGTTCATGGGCCCGCTGACCACCTCCCTGACCTATGTCGGGATAGATGACAAAGCCTTCAAACTCGCGGTCAACCTGCGCGTGCCGAAGGGCAAGACGCCGGAGGTGCTCAAGTCCGAAATCGCCGCAAAGCTGGACGCCTGGAGCAAGAAGACCAGCATCGCACCGGCCTTCGACCTGTCGATTACCGAACCGATGTACCGCAACCCCGAGGGTGAATGGGTCAAGGCCTTGCTCGCCGTGGCCAGCGAAAACCTCGGCATGGAACACAAATTCGACACCTCCGCCGGTGCCACGTCCGTGCATGAACTGCCCAACGGCGTGCAATTTGGCCTGGCCATGCCGAACGTCAAATACACCGGCCACAACGACAACGAGTTCAAGACCACCGAGCAGTTCCTGCTGGACTTGCAGATCGTGACCGAGATGATGGGCCGCATCGGGCAATTGCCGAAACTTTGATGCCCTATCGGACCCGCCCTTCTGGCGGGTCCAACTCCAAACCTGTGGCGAGGGAGCTTGCGCCCTTCGGGTAAAACCGGGGAGGCACCTGAAGTTGGCTATGGGACTTGGGGCACCCGCCACGACATTGCACAGCGGCTACCGGGTTCAAAGCCGCAGCCATACTCTTGTACCAGAATCTCCGCCAAGAGCTTTTCCAGGGTTGCCCCGGCGTTATGCTCAAACCCTAACCGCCGGTAAAAGGGCGCGTTCCACGGCACCTCTGTGAACGTCGTCAGCGTCACAGAAGCCAGCTGATTAACCCGCGCATATTCCATCGCCGTTTCAACCAGTTTTCGCCCCCAGCCCTGCCCCTGCACAGACTGTTTGACCGACAGCTCATAGAGATGAAGGTCGCTGCCGTGGCGTTCTGCGCTCAGGAAACCTTGGGGCCGACCCTCGGCATCGACAGCCACCCAGCACGTCGATAGAACGATCAACTGCCTGTGACGATCGACTGTCATGGTGGCAGCGTCCGCCAGCCAGCTCAGTTCATCGATTGAGCGGAATGCTTGAGCGGCGCTACGTTCAATACGGGGCAACAACTGGGCATCTTCGGGTAAAGCCAGGCGAATGTGTGCAGGCATGATTTCTCAAGACAATGGCTTGCTTGCCTGGAATTCTACGCTGCCTGAGACGCGTGTGAGGACTGTCGGAAACACGATTCGAATGTCCAGCCCCGATCGGCGACGCCGCAGTGCTCACCGAGCTTGAGCCCGAAGTAAAAGCGTCAGCAATTGCCCTTATATTGTTGGTGAATAGTCTGTTTGAGGTGTTACCGACGGCTGACCTTGATTGACTATGACGCTAGGGATTTTCGGTCATCCGGATGGACCAGGCAGCACGACCGCGGCTCCATCCATCAACCGCAACGAGGAGTTTGATAGCTATGGAAAAAGTCATCTATCTGCTGTGGCGTGATACTCAAGTCAGTCCTGATACCTTCGCCCATCGCCTGCGCAGTGAGGTCGCCGGGCAATTGCAGGCACTCGGTGCCCGTCATGTGCAATTGAACCTGGCCGATGCCGATGTGCAGCCTGCAGCCGGCCTGCGCCAGGAAAACAACCGGCCATTGCCCGATGGCAGCCTGTCGCTGTGGCTGGACAGTGCCAACGGGCCGGCTCGTCGCCCGTTCGACCACTTGATCAGCGCGGCAACGGCGCGCATGGCCACCTACCTGGTCTGCGAGTCGGTCGCCATCGCCAATACCCGCTTCCCTGCAACGCCCGGCGAGCGCACCACGGGTTTGCCCAGCTGGCCCTGCTGACCTGCCCTCCACGCCTGACCCCCGAGGCCTGGCTGGACATCTGGCGCAACCATCACACGGCGGTGGCCGTGGACACGCAAGCCAACTTCCAGTACGTGCATAACCTGGTGGTGTCGGCACTGACGCACGGCGCCCCACGGATCGACGCCATCGTCGAGGAATGTTTTCCGCCAGCGGCCATGACCGATCCCATGGCCTTTTTCGATGCGGTGGGCGACGAAGCGAAATTCCAGCGCAGCCTGGCCGTGATGATGGAAAGCTGCAGCCGCTTCATCGATTTCGACAGGATCAACGTGCTGCCCACCAGCCAATACTGCCTGTAGGACCGGGAAATCGTCATGCGTGAAGCCGGATAATCCAGACCTGGCCCTTGATTATCGAGCCTCAAGCGCTTTACGCATGAAAACCGCGCACCTCGAAGCAAAAGTGCTGTAGATCTGCGCCACTCACGCTAATTCACTGCATAGCGTGCCCGCTGGCGGTAATGATCACTGCGGCTGCAGCCATTAACTCCAGCGGTTATTTGGGTGAGGAGCATTCGTTCTATTGGGCTTGGTACAGGTAGCTAATCTACTGAACTTGAGAGGGAGCAACCTTCAGAAAGGCGAAAGCATATGGACGAAAACTTGATCGAAACCGACTACCTGATCATAGGGGCTGGCGCGACGGCCATGGCTTTCGTCGATACGCTACTCAAGGAAACCAATGCATGCATCATGATGGTGGATCGACACGACCGACCTGGCGGGCACTGGAATGATGCCTACCCGTTCGTCCGATTGCACCAGCCCTCGGCCTTCTATGGCGTCAACTCACGCGAACTGGGCAGCGGAACGAAAGACCAGGCGCAACTGAACGAGGGCTTGTATGAGCTAGCCTCCGGCGCCGAGGTGGTGAGCTACTTCGACCAGGTGATGAATCAGCAGTTTCTGCCGTCAGGTCGAGTCCGTTACTTCCCCATGTGCAACTACACCGGCGACCGCATTGACGATCACCGCTTTACCTCGCTGGTCAGCGGCGCAAACCATCAGGTCCGGGTGCACAAAAAGGTGGTGGACGCCACCCATGCCCAGACG
>NZ_JAHBCX010000036.1:0-61448 GCF_019955895.1 Pseudomonas sp. GL-B-12 | reverse complement strand
CTCCCACATTTGTTATGTGCTGACTTCAGCCTTTCAGGGCTTTCCAGATCTTGCTGACAGCCATCACGCCAACCAACACCACCGCCCCTGCGACAATCCCCGCCACGCCATTGAGCAGCACCGGCACGATAAATCCGCCGCCACCCGCCGCCGCACCGACACTTTCGATCCAGTGATGCACCACCGGCACACCGTGCGTGAGGATCCCGCCGCCCACCAGAAACATCGCCGCCGTGCCGATCACCGACAGGCTTTTCATCATGTACGGTGCCGCACGCAGAATCCCACCGCCGATGCTTTTCGCCATCTGCCCAGGTTTCTGGGTCAACCACAGGCCCAGGTCGTCGAGCTTGACGATACCCGCCACCAATCCGTACACGCCGACAGTCATGACAATGGCAATGCCCGAAAGCACGATGATTTGCTGGGTCAATGGAGCACCGGCCACGGTGCCGAGGGTGATGGCGATGATTTCCGCAGAAAGAATGAAGTCGGTGCGGATCGCGCCTTTGATCTTGTCCTTTTCGAACGCCACCAGGTCGGTGGCAGGGTCAGCCACCGCCTCGACCAACTGCGCATGCTCGGCGACATCTTCAGCCTTGCTGTGCAGAAACTTGTGGGCGAGTTTTTCAAAGCCTTCGAAGCACAGATAGGCACCGCCGACCATCAACAGCGGTGTAACCAGCCACGGAATGAACGCACTGATGGCCAGCGCCGACGGCACCAGGATCAATTTATTGATGAACGAACCCTTGGCGACCGCCCATACCACCGGGATTTCCCGCTCGGCACGCACTCCGCTGACTTGCTGGGCGTTGAGTGCCAGGTCGTCACCGAGTACGCCGGCCGTTTTCTTGGCGGCCATTTGGGTCATCAATGACACGTCGTCCAGTACGGCGGCAATGTCGTCAATCAGCACCAGCAAACTGCTTCCTGCCATGAATCAGGTTTCCTTCTGCAATGAATGCGCAGCAGCATAGCGCGGCATCACGGGCTGCGGTGCATTCTTGAGCGCCGCGCGAGGCCGGTGATACCATGCGCAACCGCCAGAATAGGCAAGGAATCACCCGGTTTATGAGCACTATCCGCGAGCGCAACAAACAACTGATCCTGCGTGCCGCCAGTGAGGAATTCGCCGACAAAGGCTTCGCTGCGACCAAAACCAGCGACATCGCAGCCAAGGCGGGATTGCCCAAGCCCAACGTCTACTACTACTTCAAATCCAAGGAAAACCTCTACCGCGAGGTCCTGGAAAGTATCATCGAGCCAATCCTGCAGGCTTCGACACCGTTCAATCCAGACGGCGAACCCGGTGAAGTGCTCAGCGGCTACATTCGCTCGAAAATCCGCATCTCCCGCGACCTGCCTTTCGCCTCCAAGGTGTTCGCCAGCGAAATCATGCACGGCGCCCCCCACCTGAGCAGCGATCTGGTCGAACAGCTCAATGGCCAGGCCAAACACAACATCGAGTGCATCCAGACCTGGATCGACCGCGGGCAAATCGCCCCCATCGACCCCAATCACCTGATGTTCAGCATCTGGGCCGCAACCCAGACCTACGCCGACTTCGACTGGCAGATCACCGCCATCACCGGCAAGGCCCGGCTGGATGAAGAAGATTATGAAGCGGCGGCACAGACGATTATCCGGTTGGTGTTGAAGGGGTGTGAGCCCGAGCGGTAGACCGTATCAAGGCTATTCGCGAGCAAGCCCGCTCCCACATTTAATCTCTATCCTCCTGGCGAAACTCGGTCAAATGTGGGAGCGGGCTTGCTCGCGAATGGCGGCAACTCGGTTTTAGATTAAACCCAGATCGCATCCCACAACGGATAGTCACCAAGCTTCTCGACCAGCCCTGCCCGCAATGGGTTAGCCACAACATATCGAGCCAGCTTTACCAGATCTTCATCTTTTCTCAGCGCACGGTCATGAAAACTCGGTTGCCAGAGACTCCCCGTTCTGCCAGTTGCCGCATTAATTGCTCGGGTGCTCAAGGATTTTGTTTGGCACATCAGTTGACCGAGCGAACCCTTACTCAATTGAATCAACCAATGAAAATGATCGGGCATGACCACCCAGGCCAACGACTCGGCAAAGCCGTCATCCTGTGCTTGCCTGAATTGGTGAACAACCAGTCTGCCAAGGGTGTAATCCCTGAAAACAGGTTCTCGTTTCAGGGTATTGGCAGTCAGTAGGTAAATGCGGTTTTGCTCGGCGTAGCGGCCGATGCGCAGGCGGTGTGATGCTGACAGCTCAGGCATTCCCTTGCCCTCTCTCATGTTGAAGTCATGGAAAGGCTAGTTCAGCGGCTACAGGATAATGGGGTAGACCTTTAGCTGGATGTGTCTGGGAGATCGCCTTCGCGAGCAAGCCCGCTCCCACACTTGATCGCTGTCGTTCACAAAATTTGTGTACGCAAAAAATCCAATGTGGGAGCGGGCTTGCTCGCGAAAGCGGTAGTTCAGTCAGCGAAGATCAAGCCGCCACCCCAGCATCCGCCACCAACCCCAACGCCTCGATGGCATTGATCGCGCACTGCTCGTCAACATCCGACAGATCGCCGCTGATCCCCACCGCCCCCAGCACGTTCCCGTCCTGATCGCGAACCAGCACACCACCCGGTGCCGGCACGACGCTGCCCTGCCCCAGGCTGTTCAACGCGGCGATAAACGCCGGGCGTTGCTGGGCGTCCAGCGCCAGCAGGCGTGAACCCTTGCCCAGCGCGATGGCGCCCCAGGCTTTGCCGATGGCGACGTGCGGGCGCAGCAGGCTGGCGCCGTCTTCGCGTTGCAGGGTGATCAGATGCCCGCCGGCATCCAGTACCGCAATGGTCAAGGGTGCCGCAGAGATTGCACGCCCTGCAGTAATGGCCTCGTTGACCAGGTTGACTGCGACTTTCAAGGTTAAAGCGCTCATGGTGCCGTCCTCATTTTGTTTTTCGGAAAGTCGGTGGGCTGCGCGCTTGCGTCGCAGCCCGATGCAACAAATAGAACACAATGAATTATTTTTTTGTATACAATAATTCTCGAAAGGCGCCACATGCGACGAAAAGCCACAGTAGAACGGGCTTCCGACGAATGAAACAAGCGCTTGAGAAAATGGATTGACCTGCGCCGTCCGCCGTGAATACACTCTGCGCAAAGCCACTTGTATACAATTACAAAACGTAAAGAGGCACAAAACCATGAGCAAAATGAGAGCAATCGAAGCCGCCGTTCTGGTGATGCGCCGTGAAGGGGTCGATACCGCTTTTGGCATCCCGGGTGCCGCCATCAACCCGTTGTACTCCGCCCTGCAAAAGGTCGGCGGCATCGATCACGTACTCGCTCGCCACGTTGAAGGCGCCTCGCACATGGCCGAGGGCTACACCCGCACCAAGGCCGGCAACATCGGCGTGTGCATCGGGACTTCCGGCCCTGCCGGTACCGACATGGTCACCGGGCTCTACAGCGCCTCGGCCGACTCGATTCCAATCCTCTGCATTACCGGCCAGGCACCCCGCGCCCGTATGCACAAGGAAGACTTCCAGGCTGTCGACATCACCACCATCGTCAAGCCAGTGACCAAGTGGGCAACCACCGTCATGGAACCGGGCCAGGTGCCTTACGCGTTCCAGAAAGCCTTTTATGAAATGCGCTCCGGCCGTCCAGGCCCGGTGCTGATCGACCTGCCGTTCGACGTGCAGATGGCCGAAATCGAATTCGACATCGATGCTTACCAGCCGCTGCCATTGGCCAAGCCGAGCGCTACCCGCGTCCAGGTTGAAAAAGCCTTGGCCATGCTGGATCAGGCCGAGCGCCCATTGCTGGTGGCCGGTGGCGGCATCATCAACGCCGATGCCAGCGACCTGCTGGTGGAGTTCGCCGAGCTGACCGGTATTCCGGTTATCCCGACCCTGATGGGCTGGGGCACCATCCCGGACGATCACCCGCTGATGGTGGGCATGGTTGGTCTGCAGACTTCGCACCGCTACGGCAACGCAACCATGCTCAAGTCCGATGTGGTTCTGGGCGTGGGCAACCGTTGGGCCAACCGTCACACCGGTTCCGTTGACGTGTACACCGAAGGCCGCAAGTTCATTCACGTTGATATCGAACCGACCCAGATCGGCCGCGTGTTCACCCCGGACCTGGGCATCGTTTCCGACGCCGCTGCCGCGCTGACCGTGTTCATCGAAGTCGCTCGCGAATGGCAAGCCGCCGGCAAGCTGAAGAACCGCAGTGCCTGGCTGCAAGACTGCCAGCAGCGTAAAGCCAGCCTGCAGCGTAAGACTCACTTCGACAACGTGCCGGTCAAGCCGCAACGCGTTTACGAAGAAATGAACCAGGTGTTCGGCAAAGACACCTGCTACGTCAGCACCATCGGTCTGTCGCAGATTGCCGGCGCGCAGTTCCTGCACGTCTACAAGCCGCGCCACTGGATCAACTGCGGTCAGGCTGGCCCGTTGGGCTGGACCATTCCTGCAGCACTGGGCGTGGTCAAGGCTGATCCGAACCGTAAAGTCGTGGCCCTGTCGGGGGACTATGACTTCCAGTTCATGATCGAGGAATTGGCGGTGGGCGCGCAGTTCAAGCTGCCGTACATACATGTTGTCGTGAACAACTCGTACCTGGGCCTGATCCGTCAGGCGCAGCGCGGTTTCGACATGGACTACTGCGTGCAGCTGTCCTTCGACAACCTGAACGCCCCGGAACTCAACGGTTACGGTGTCGACCACGTCGCAGTTGCCGAAGGCCTCGGTTGCAAGGCACTGCGTGTGTTCGAACCGGCTCAGATCCAGCCTGCCCTGCGCAAGGCCCAGGAGCTGATCGAAGAGTTCAAGGTTCCGGTGATCGTCGAAATCATCCTGGAGCGCGTGACCAACATTTCCATGGGCACCGAGATCAACGCCGTCAACGAATTCGAAGACCTGGCGCTGGTCGGCGACGACGCACCGACCGCGATTTCGTTGCTCGATTAACTGCTGACCGCTCCCCCTGTGGGAGCGGGCTTGCTCGCGAAGACTGCTTCACATCCAACAGAGATGTTGACTGACCCACCGCTTTCGCGAGCAAGCTCGCTCCTACAAGGGGGCTTCACACATTTACGGGAGACCACCATGCCGCGTTTCGCAGCCAACCTGTCCATGCTGTTCACCGAACAGGACTTTCTCGCCCGTTTCGAAGCGGCCGCCAAGGCCGGCTTCAGTGGTGTCGAATACCTGTTCCCGTACGACTTCAGCTCCGCCGAAATCAAGGCCCAGCTCGACGCACACAGTCTGACCCAAGTGCTGTTCAACCTGCCGGCCGGTGACTGGGCCAAGGGCGAGCGCGGTATCGCGTGCCTGCCGGACCGGGTCGAAGAGTTCCGTGCCGGTGTCGACCTGGCCATCGCTTACGCGCAAGTGCTGGGCAACAACCAGGTCAACTGCCTGGCCGGTATTCGTCCGCAGGGCTTTGACGATGCCACCGTGGAGAAAACCTTCGTCGCCAACCTCAAGTACGCGGCCGACAAGCTGCAAGCGGCGGGTATCAAGCTGGTGATGGAAGCGATCAACACCCGTGACATCCCAGGTTTCTACCTGAACAACACGGCGCAAGCCCTGTCGATTCGCGAGCAGGTCGGCAGCGCCAACCTGTTCCTGCAATACGACATCTACCACATGCAAATCATGGAAGGCGATCTGGCCCGCACCCTGCAATCGCACCTGGGCGAGATCAACCATGTGCAGCTCGCGGACAACCCGGGGCGCAACGAACCAGGCACCGGTGAAATCAACTACCGCTTCCTGTTCGAACACCTGGACCGCATCGGTTATCAGGGCTGGGTCGGCTGCGAATACAAGCCGCTGACCACCACTGAAGCGGGCCTGGGTTGGCTGAAAACTCATAACGCGATCTGAGATTAAACAGGGTTTCTGTGGCGAGGGAGCTTGCTCCCGCTGGGGTGCGAAGCGCCCCCAAACCATTCACTGCGGTGAATCAGGCAGAACCGGCTCTCAGGATTTACGACTGCTTCGCAGCTGAGCGGGACGATGCGGCGATCCGACAAGCTCCCTCGCCACAGGGTGTGCTCGTCTCAGCTACGTAGACAAAATTTGGCTACATAAAAACAAGAGGATTTTCTCATGGCTAAAATCGGATTTATCGGCACCGGCATCATGGGCCACCCAATGGCGGCGAACCTGCAGAAAGCCGGTCACAGCCTGTTCCTGTCGGCCCACCACGACCCTGCGCCTGCCGACCTGATCGCCGCTGGCGCCGTTGCCCTGGCGAACCCGAAAGAAGTTGCCCAGGAAGCCGAGTTCATCATCGTCATGGTGCCCGATACCCCGCAGGTCGATGACGTGCTGTTCCGTGCCGACGGTATCGCTGCTGGCGTGGGCAAGGGCAAAGTCGTCATCGACATGAGTTCGATCTCGCCGACCGCCACCAAGGCCTTCGCTGCAAAGATCAATGAAAAAGGCGCGCAATACCTCGACGCCCCGGTATCCGGCGGTGAAGTCGGCGCCAAGGCTGCGACCCTGAGCATCATGGTCGGCGGCGATGCCGACGCTTTCGAACGCGCCCTGCCGCTGTTCCAGGCCATGGGCAAGAACATCACCCTGGTCGGTGGCAACGGCGACGGTCAAACCGCCAAGGTGGCCAACCAGATCATCGTGGCCCTGAACATCCAGGCCGTGGCTGAAGCCCTGCTGTTCGCTTCGAAAAACGGTGCCGATCCAGCCAAGGTGCGTGAAGCACTGATGGGCGGTTTCGCGTCCTCGAAGATCCTCGAAGTGCACGGCGAGCGCATGATCAAGGGCACCTTCGATCCAGGCTTCCGCATCAGCCTGCACCAGAAGGACCTGAACCTGGCCCTGCAAGGCGCCAAGGAGCTGAACATCAACCTGCCGAACACCGCCAACACCCAGCAAGTGTTCAGCACCTGCGCAGCCATCGGCGGCAGCAACTGGGACCACTCGGCGCTGATCAAGGGTCTGGAACACATGGCGAACTTCTCGATTCGCGACAAGAAGTAAGCCCTGCCCCATCCCTATGTGGGAGCGGGCTTGCTCGCGAAAGCGTCAGGTCAGTCAACATCTCTGTTGAATTTGAAGCCGCATTCGCGAGCAAGCCCGCTCCCACACTGGACCGAGTTGCCCTTCAAATAACAAGAATTCCGGGAGCCCGCCATGTCGGTCGATCCGCAACAATTGCTGCGCGAGCTGTTTGCCACAGCCATCGACGCGGCGCATCCGCAACAAGTCCTCGAAGCCCATTTGCCTGCCGACCGCAGCGGTCGCGTGATTGTCATCGGTGCCGGCAAAGCTGCCGCCGCCATGGCTCAAGTGGTCGAGCGTTGCTGGCAGGGCGAAGTGTCCGGCCTGGTGGTGACCCGTTACGGTCACGGCGCACCTTGCGAAAAAATCGAAGTGGTCGAAGCCGCGCATCCGGTACCAGACGCTGCAGGTCTGGCCGTGGCCAAGCGTGTGCTGGAACTGGTCAGCGACCTGAGCGAGAACGACCGTGTGATCTTCCTGCTCTCCGGTGGTGGCTCTGCCTTGCTGGCACTGCCGGCCGAAGGCATCACCCTGGCCGACAAGCAGTCGATCAACAAAGCCCTGCTCAAGTCCGGCGCGACCATCGGCGAGATGAACTGCGTGCGCAAGCACCTCTCGGCGATCAAGGGTGGCCGCCTGGGCAAAGCCTGCTGGCCTGCCACGGTTTACACCTATGCGATTTCCGATGTACCGGGCGACCTCGCCACGGTCATCGCCTCCGGCCCCACCGTGGCCGATCCGAGTACCTCGGCCGAAGCCCTGGCGATCCTCAAACGCTACGCCATCGAGGTTCCGGCTTCGGTGCGCACCTGGCTGCAAAGCCCCGAGTCGGAAACCGTCAAACCCGGCGACCCGAACCTGGCGCGCAGTCATTTCCAGTTGATCGCCCGCCCGCAGCAATCCCTTGATGCGGCGGCGGTGAAATGCCGTCAGGCCGGGTTCAGTCCGCTGATCCTCGGCGACCTCGAAGGCGAATCCCGCGAGGTGGCGAAAGTCCACGCCGGCATCGCACGGCAGATCGTCCTGCATGGCCAGCCACTGGCAGGGCCCTGCGTGATTCTCTCTGGCGGTGAAACCACCGTCACCGTGCGCGGCAATGGCCGTGGCGGACGCAATGCCGAGTTCCTGCTAAGCCTGACCGACAGCCTCAAGGGCCTGCCCGGCGTCTATGCGCTGGCCGGCGACACCGATGGCATCGACGGCTCCGAAGACAACGCCGGCGCGATCATGACCCCGGACAGCTACGCCCGTGCTGCCGCCCGGGGCCTGAGCGCCAGCGACGAGTTGGACAACAACAACGGTTACGGCTACTTCGAGGCGCTCGACGCCCTGATCGTCACCGAGCCGACCCGTACCAACGTCAACGACTTCCGCGCCATTCTGATCCTTGAGAGCACTAAACATGACGCCTGATAAAAAGGTCAAAATCCTCGCCACGCTCGGCCCGGCCACCGATGGCATCGACGCCATCCGTGAGCTGGTGCTGGCCGGGGTCAACATCTTCCGCCTGAACTTCAGCCATGGCGATCACGCCGACCACGCCCAGCGCTTCCAGTGGATTCGTGAAGTCGAGCGCCAGCTGAACTATCCATTGGGCATCCTGATGGACCTGCAAGGCCCGAAACTGCGGGTCGGCAAGTTCGCCGAAGGCAAGGTGCAACTGGTGCGCGGTCAGGCCTTGCGCCTGGACCTCGATGCCACGCCGGGCGATGAGCGCCGGGTCAACCTGCCCCATCCGGAAATCATCGCCGCGCTGGAACCCGGCATGGACCTGCTGCTGGACGACGGCAAGTTGCGTCTGCGGGTAGTGACCAAGTACGCCGACGCCATCGACACCACCGTGCTCAATGGCGGCGAACTGTCGGACCGCAAGGGCGTGAACGTGCCACAAGCGGTGCTCGACCTGAGCCCGCTGACCGCCAAGGATCGCCGCGACTTGACCTTCGGTCTGGAGTTGGGTGTGGATTGGGTGGCGCTGTCGTTCGTGCAACGTCCCGATGACATCCGCGAAGCCCGCACCCTGATCGGCGACAAGGCGTTCCTGATGGCCAAGATCGAGAAGCCCTCGGCCGTCGAACAACTGCGCGAGATTGCCGAATTGAGCGACGCGATCATGGTCGCCCGTGGTGACCTGGGCGTGGAGGTGCCGGCCGAAAGCGTGCCGCAGATCCAGAAGAACATCATCAGCACCTGCCGCCAGCTCGGCAAACCGGTGGTGGTGGCGACGCAGATGCTGGAGTCGATGCGCTTCTCACCGGCGCCAACTCGCGCCGAAGTCACCGATGTGGCCAACGCCGTGGCCGAAGGTGCAGACGCGGTAATGCTGTCGGCGGAAACCGCGTCCGGCGAATACCCGCTCGAAGCCGTGCAGATGATGAGCAAGATCATCCGCCAGGTGGAAAACGGTCCGGACTATCAGACTCAACTCGACGTCAGCCGACCGAAGGCCGAGGCGACTGTTTCCGACGCGATCAGCTGCGCCATTCGTCGCATCAGTAACGTGCTGCCGGTGGCGGTGCTGGTGAACTACAGCGAGTCTGGCGCGTCGAGCCTGCGCGCGGCGCGGGAGCGGCCGACGGTGCCGATCCTCAACCTGACGCCGAACCTGCAAACCGCCCGTCGCCTGAGCGTGGCGTGGGGTGTGCACTCGGTGGTCAATGACCGCCTGCGTCAGGTCGATGAAGTCTGCTCCACGGCACTGGAAATTGCCCAGGCCCAGGGTATGGCGCAGCGTGGCGACACACTGTTGATCACAGCAGGTGTGCCGTTTGGGCAGCCGGGGTCGACTAACTCTTTGCGCATTGAGACATTGATCTAGCGCTTGAACTGGCCTCTTCGCGAGCAAGCCCGCTCCCACAGTTGATCTGTGTGCACCACAGAATCAATGACTGAACAAAGATTCAATGTGGGAGCGGCGATGCGGCGACCCGACTTGCTCGCGAAGCAGGCGACACGATTCACCGGAAACACCACAGACTTCATCATGCCTGCCAACCATTTCAACACCCACTGCCCCGACTGGGCCGAAGCATTGCTCAACGGCTTCAGCCAGATCTTTCTCCAGCGCAATCCGCTGTGCGGCCTGCTGTGCGTCCTGGCCATTTTGTTCACGGCGCCCGCCTTGCTCGGCGGCGCCTTGCTCGGTGGTGTCGCCGGGCTGCTCACCGCGCAACGCCGCAACTATGCCAAGGCTGATCGTCAGGCCGGGTTGTTCAGCTACAACGGCGTCCTGCTCGGACTGTTACTGAGCCTGTATTTCCCCTGGTCGGCGATGATGCCGCCACTGATTCTGGCCGCCGGAGGCCTGAGCGCGATGATCACTCAGCAGTGGCTCAAGCGCGTCCGGTTCAGCCAATGCCTGCCGGCCTACACCGCGCCCTTCGTCGGGCTGGGCTGGTTGCTGCTGTGCGTCGCCACGCCCTCGACAGAGGCGCACTTGATCGAAGTCAGCACCCTGAACATGCTCACCGCCCCCCTCAAAGGCATTGGTCAGGTGATGTTCCTCGGCCATCCGCTGGCCGGTGCGATGATTGCCGCCGGTTTGCTGATCGCTGATCGCCGCGCATTTTGCTGGGCAATATTGGCCTCTGTCGCGGGCATGGGCTGGAGCCTGTTGCACCACGACTTCTATACCGCACTGCTCGGCCTCGGTGGCTATAACGCCGTGCTGGCCGCCCTCGCCTTCAGCTCGCAGCGTCGCCAACCGTGGTTGCCGCTGCTTGGCATCGGCCTGGCGCTGTTGCTGACGCCGGTGTTTGCCGCCATCGGCCTGCCCACGCTGACCGCGCCGTTCATTCTTGCCGGCTGGCTGATTCGCAGCGTTGTGCAAATGCTTGGCAAAGCCACGGTCGAAAGCGCGCCTTGCGCTCCCGGGGAGAATCAACCTAGGCTGCGCTGATTTTCAGCCAAGGCGATGCGCATGAACAGCAACGACACGTGGCGTAATCGCCTGTACGTGATTATTTTCCAGACCGACACCGTTGCCGGTCGACGCTTCGACTCCACCTTGCTGCTGATCATCCTCGCCAGCCTGGTGGTGGTGATCCTGGACAGCATCGATGACGTCCACCAGAACTACGCCAGCCTGCTGGCGTACATCGAGTGGGGCTTCACGATCATCTTCCTCGGCGAGTACATCCTGCGCCTGTACTGCTCGCCCAAACCGCTGCACTACGCGTTCAGTTTCTATGGGCTGGTGGACCTGCTGGCCATCGTGCCCGGCATCCTCGCGCTGTACTACAGCGATGCCCAGTACCTGCTGATCATCCGGGTGATCCGGATGCTGCGGATCTTCCGCGTGCTCAAGCTCGGCCCGTACCTCAAGCAAGCCCATTACCTGCTCGATGCCTTGCGCGGCAGCAAGCAGAAAATCCTCGTGTTCCTGCTCAGCGTCTGCACTCTGGTCATCGTGTTCGGCACCCTGATGTATGTGGTCGAAGGCCCGCAACATGGCTTCACCAGCATTCCCAAGGGCATTTACTGGGCTATCGTGACCTTGACCACCGTCGGGTACGGCGACATCGTGCCCAAGACCGCACTGGGCCAGGTCATCTCGTCGATGGTGATGATCACCGGTTACTCGATCATCGCCGTGCCCACCGGGATCTTCACCGCCGAACTGGCCACGGCCATGCGTGGCGGCCAGCTGCATCGCGACTGCCCGGTGTGTGCCAAAGACAGCCATGAACCCGAGGCGTCGTTCTGCTCCCGTTGTGGCAACGCATTGTTCAAAAAACTGGAATAAGCAAAGAGCTTTTTAATCTTTAAAGGACTATACGAGCCCAGCTATAGTCGCTGGCAAATTGCCCCACTTTTAATAGAACAAGGAATGCGCAGTGAAAAAACTCTTTGGCGCCTCACTTCTCGCTGCTGGCTTGGCCCTGGGCAACATCGCCCAGGCTGCACCGACCCTGCTCAACGTTTCCTACGACGTGATGCGAGATTTCTATAAGGACTACAACACTGCGTTCCAGAAACACTGGCAAGCCGAGCACAACGAAAACATCATCCTGCAGATGTCCTTCGGCGGCTCCAGCAAACAGGCGCGCTCGGTCATCGACGGCCTGCCGGCTGACGTGATCACCATGAACATGGCCACCGACATCAACGCCCTGGCGGACAACGGCAAACTGGTCCCGGACAACTGGGTCACGCGCCTGCCGAACAACAGCGCGCCGTTCACTTCGGCCACCGTGTTCATCGTGCGCAAGGGCAACCCGAAAGCCCTGAAAGACTGGCCGGACCTGCTCAAGGACGGCGTTCAGGTCATCGTCCCGAACCCGAAAACCTCCGGTAACGGTCGCTACACCTACCTCTCGGCCTGGGGCTACGTGCTGAAAAACGGCGGCGACGAAAACAAGGCCAAAGACTTCGTCGGCAAACTGTTCAAGCAAGCGCCGGTACTCGACACCGGCGGCCGTGCCGCCACCACCACCTTCATGACCAACCAGATCGGCGACGTTCTGGTGACCTTCGAAAACGAAGCGGAAATGATCGCCCGCGAGTTCGGCCGTGATCAGTTCGAAGTCATCTACCCAAGCGTTTCCGCCGAAGCCGAGCCACCGGTGTCGGTGGTCGACAAGACCGTCGACAAGAAAGGCACCCGCGCAGCGGCCGAGGAATACCTGAAGTACCTGTGGTCACCGGAAGGCCAGGAGATTGCCGCGGCGAACTACCTGCGCCCGCGCGACCCGGCCGTGCTGGCCAAGTACACCGACCGCTTCCCGAAAGTGGACTTCCTGTCGGTCGAGAAGACCTTCGGCGACTGGCGCACCGTGCAGAAGACCCACTTCAATGATGGCGGGGTTTTCGACCAGATCTACAGCGGTCAGTAATCGCTGAGCGGCAATGAAAAAGGCGACCTGTGCAGGTCGCCTTTTTTGTGGCTGCCATTTCAGCTCAGGTTGCCGCAGAAAATATTCTGGTTCCCGTCGGCCGGGCTTTCACGCACAACCAATGAAAAGCCGCCCGCTCGAAGAGTCTCGTAGGCGACCGGTGCGCTCTTCCAGAAATACTGATGCGACGCCGCAGAATAGAACCGCGCATTCGGCCCGTCGTTCATGTCATAGGCCGGTTTCGCACCCAGGCTCGCACAGCTTCCCGGATAGATATAAGCCTGCAAACGACCCGGCAAAGCACTACCCATGCTTTCGCCACTGACCGCGAACCAGAACACCGTTGCATTACCGTCGGACATCATGATGGGCCGGGCGATTTTCCCGGCATTGATGGAAGTAGCGTTCAGGGGAACGTTGGTGACCTGACGATCAGGCACCGTCGAGCACCCAGAGATCAACCCAACCGCTACCACCAACGCCAGCGACGATACGATTTTCATCGTGATACTCCCGCTTGAAAGGACGCGTTGAAGTGATCCCCCTGTTGATTCTAGTTGTCAGGCCAATGTGGGCATTTCTTCGGATGGTCGGTCAGGCCTGCAAAGACTACATCGGCGGCGTCACGCCATCCTTGCCCGCCGAGATGGATTGAGCGGTAAGCGTGCCGTCAGCACCCTGCGTGACAAAGGTCACGATCTTCACGCCCACCTTCAACAGGCTGCGATCGGCCGGCATCAGGTTGACGATGGGTACGTCTTCGGGGACCAGAATCTTTTGCTGGCCGCCCTTGTAGTTGACGGTCAGTACCCGGCCATTGCTCACCACCAGGTCGCCGACGCTGCCGTTGGTCATACTGCTGCCCTTGACCAGATCAAACGGCCGATGACCGTCGCCACTGCCGGCCAGCTCCGGCGGAAAAACGTGGACCTCCAGGGCCTTGAGGGTCCCATCCTCTTAGGGAACAGCCGCGGAACCAATGTAGTTGCCGGGCTTGATGTTTTCGATGTTGGCCAGGGTCACGGCGCGGACCTTGGTGTCCTTGGTCAGGTTGATCACCACGTTGTCGCCGCTGTTGGCATGGACTTTCAGAATGTCCGGGCTGACACCGGTAATCTCGCCACGCACCCCGATGCGCGTGCCCGGCGCATCCTCGGCCTGGACCAGGCCAACGCTGAAGACGCTGATCAAGGTAGCGACACAAACGCGGCGAATCAGCTGACGAAACTTCATATTCATGGGACGGCCCTCCGGTGGCAAGACAGGAAGAGAGAACATAAGCACGCTATCGAACAAGATGTAAGTGAATGTATCATTCACCTGCATAGTTCTGACGCAAGGCTCTTCGACGGACGACACACGCGTTCGTCAGTCATTCCGCAATGGAATGATTGCTATCACTCCAATCCCACTTCCGCCGTTTCAGGCAGCCCATTAGCCTGCGCGCATTCCTTTCCGTATAGCGAGACCCGTTATGAACCCAGCGACCCAGGTGCCCCACGGCACCGCGACAATGACCCGAGGCATGGTGCTGCTGTTCGCGTTCTGCTGCGGCGCGATTGTCGCCAACATCTACTACGCCCAGCCGATCATCGGCCTGATCGCCCCGGACATCGGCCTGACAAACACCATGGCCAGCCTGATCGTTTCCCTGACCCAGATCGGCTACGCGCTGGGGCTGTTTTTCCTGGTGCCGCTGGGGGATCTGCTGGAGAACCGCCGGTTGATGATCATCACCACGCTGGTGGCAATTGTCAGCCTGCTGGGCGCCGCGTTCACCGATCAGCCGAACGTGTTTTTGCTGATTTCGCTGTTGGTGGGGTTCAGTTCGGTGTCGGTGCAAATCCTGATTCCGTTGGCCGCGCATCTGGCGCCGGAGGAAACCCGTGGTCGTGTGGTGGGCGGGATCATGGGCGGTTTGCTGCTCGGTATCCTGCTGGCCCGGCCGGTGTCCAGCGTGGTGGCCGACCACTTCGGCTGGCGGGCGATGTTCATGATTGCCGCGGTGTTGATGGCGGCCATCAGCATCGTGCTGGCCGTGACCATTCCCAAACGTGAACCTGATCACAGTGCTTCCTATGGCCAATTGCTGGGCTCGCTGTGGACGCTGTTGCGCAAACAACCGGTCCTGCGCCAGCGGGCGTTTTACCAGGGTTGCATGTTTGCCACTTTCAGCCTGTTCTGGACCGCCGTGCCACTGGAACTGGCGCGCAATCACGGTTTGTCGCAAAGCGAGATCGCGATTTTCGCGCTGGTGGGCGCCATCGGCGCCATTGCCGCCCCGATCGCCGGGCGCCTGGCCGATGCCGGTCACACCCGCTTCGCCTCATTGCTGGCCCTGCTGTTCGCCAGCCTGAGTTTCATGCCAGCGTTTATCCATCCGGCCTACAGCGTCATCGGCCTGGCGGTGACCGGCGTGGTGCTCGACTTCTGCGTGCAGATGAACATGGTCCTCGGCCAGCGTGCGGTCTACGCCCTCGACGGCAAAAGCCGCAGCCGCCTGAATGCGCTGTACATGACCAGCATCTTCATCGGCGGCGCCTTCGGCTCTTCGGTGGCCAGCGCGGTGTACGAACACGGCGGCTGGTTGTGGATCGTGATCGTCGGCAGCGCGTTTCCGCTGTTGGCGTTATTGCGGTTCTTGAGTGTTTCGCCGAAGGCTTCGCTGGCGACGGCGTAAGCTTTAAAGCATCGTCGGATCGCCGCCCGGAGCAATCGAGCGTCGACCGGCTGCTCCCACAGGTTGCTTGCAAACCTTGTGGGAGCGAGCCTGCTCGCGAATGCCAGCGGCGCCCCCGACTTACTGCCGAACCAGCTTCTCCATCGCCGCATCCGCCAAAAAGGAGGAGCGGCTTTTGACGTTGTGCTCGCGCACATAGCGGTCAATGCGCTGGATCACATAGCCGGGCAGCGTGACATTGACCTTCTCGGTCTTGCCCATGTACGGCGAGATGTCCAGTTCCAGCATGCCCCAGCCCATGTCGGCGAATTCCGGATTGCCGCGGTGCAATGCCGCCGAAGTCGGCATCGGTATCGTATCGCCGTCCGCCGCCATCTCCTGCAGCATGATGTGGGCAATTTCGACGGCTGCGTTGTAAGCCTCTTCAAAGGTATCCCCGGCGGTCACCGCGCCTGGAATATCGGGGATCTGGATACCGATGGCGGTGTTCTCGTCGCCCCATTCGATACAGATTGGATATTGCATTATGGATCTCCTGCGTAACTGGCTGGCGGGCAGTACAGCCCGGCTCGCCGCCTGATGCTCTTGACCGTCCCGATCGGTAAATCCTTTTTTGGATGAGGGACGGGAATGGTGTACGGGTTGTAAGGGTGCGTGAAGATGTGATGACTGCCAGTGACCCGGTCCAGGGTCCAACCCGCTTCCACCAACTCCTTGATCAATAGCCTGCTCTGCACCACCAGCCTCCTTGCTTGGCAAAAACAAAAATAACCCTAGAGTTATCTTTGCTCAAGCACAAAAACCCGAAGTGCGACGTCCGGTTGTTTTACAGAGTGTGATGAAAGCCCCTGATGAAAGCCCCGCCATTCCCCCCAGGCATGAATGCTATGCCTCCCGCCCGTGTTCCGCGCTCCCCGCCCCAAGGTCAACATTGATCCCAGCCAGACCGGCTCCGTCCACGAGGATTACGATCATGTCCCTGCAAACAAAACTCGATGCCTTCAAAGCCGACTTCAAGGCCGGCAAACCACCGTACAACGCACCGGCTGATATCCACCCGGTGATGGAGCGGGCAACCGCCGAACTGATTGCTTCGGGCGCGGCGAACAAGGCGCTTAAGGTTGGCGACAAGGCGCCGCTGTTCACTCTGAAAGATCCCGACGGTCATCCGCTGTCATCCGCCGACTTGCTGGCCAAAGGTCCATTGGTGCTGACGTTCTACCGAGGCGTGTGGTGCCCATACTGCAATCTGGAACTGCAAGCCTTGCAGGCTTTCCTGCCGACGTTGCAGGAAGCCGGCGCCAGCCTGGTGGCCATCTCGCCGCAGATTGCCGCCAACAGCCGCAAGTCGATGCGCAGCAATGGCCTGCAATTCCCGATCCTCAGCGACCGCCATAACGATGTGGCCGACGCCTTCGGGCTGCGCTTCGCGTTGCCGGACTACCTGATCGAGTTGTATAAAAACCTGCGCAATGATCTGCCGACCTTCAACGATGATCCGTCCTGGACATTGCCGATGCCGGCTCGCTATGTGATCGGGCAAGATGGCGTGATCCGTTACGCCGAGGTCAACCCCGATTACACTCAGCGCCCAGAGCCTGAAGCGATGCTGGATGCGATTCGCGGTTCGCACTGACAACATCTATCCCTTGTGGGCTTGCGATAACTTCCAGATTTTGCACAAGGACCTTCAATGGACCGCCTCGGCGCAATGGAAACCTTCGTCTACGTGGTGGAAACCGGTTCGTTTTCCGCAGCGGCCCGACGCCTGAATATCGGCCAGCCGGCCGTGTCGAAAACCATCGCGCAACTCGAATCGCGGTTGGCGGTGCGACTGTTGCTGCGTTCGACCCGGGGCCTGACGCCCACCGAGGCCGGGCTGGCCTTTTTCGAACGGGCCAAGCGCGCCATCGAAGAAGCCGACGAGGCCGATAACGCCGCACGGGGTTCCGCCAGCGGGCTGAGTGGCAACCTGCGTATCTGTGCGGCGGTCACCTTCGGCCGGCTGCACATCGTTCCGCATTTGGGCCCCTTCCTGGAGCAAAACCCGGCGCTGAACATCGACCTGATGCTCGATGATCGCAACGTCAATCTGGTGGAAGAAGGCGTCGACATCGCCCTGCGCATGGGCGTGCTGAGCGACTCGGGGCTGACCGCCCGCAAGATCGCCGAATGCCGGCGCATGGTACTAGGCACACCGGCGTACTTCGCAAAACACGGCGAGCCCACCTGCCCCGCCGACCTGTGCAAGCATCAAGCAATCGTCTACACCCTCGGAGGCGGCGCCAATTGGCAGTTCAACAAGGACGGCGATGAGCAATCGGTGATCATCAGCGGCCGGATCCGCGTCAACGCCGCCGAAGGCCTGCGTGAAGCCGTGCTGGCCCATCAAGGGCTGACCATGGCCTCGCAATGGATGTTCGCGCCGGAACTGGCCGACGGTTCAGTCCGGGAAGTGATGAAGGACTGGGCACTGCCGAACCTGGATCTGTGGGCGGTGTTCCCCACCGGGAGAATGGCCAGCGCCAAGGCTCGGGCGTTTGTGGAGTATGTGCAGGGGTTGTTGACAAAAGCAGTCTGAAAACCGCCCGTTTCGTTTATTGCGATTTTCGATTAATTCGAATAGCCTGCCGACATCGATTATTCAGAATATTGGAAACCGTCATGTCGACCGTCATTCATCCGCCAATCAATTTGCCCGCGAAACACGAAATACAGGCCGCAATCGAGGGGCAACGCACCCTGGCTGCCTATCTCGCCACCCAGTTCGAAACTCAGCACATCCAGATATTCGATGAGCAGAACGAAGCGCACAACATCGAAATGCCCACCTCGGCGCTCCGTTTGCTAGTCGATATTCTGGCGGAGCTCGCAGCCGGTAACGCTGTGAAAGTAGTCCCGGTCCACGCGGAACTGACTACACAAGAAGCGGCGGACCTGCTCAATGTCTCACGTCCACACCTGATCAAACTGCTCGAATCCGGTGAACTGTCCTACCACAAAACCGGCAAGCACCGACGTGTGCGCTTTGCCGATTTGATGGACTATAAAAACCGGCGCGACACCGCCAGCGAGCAGGCAATGATGCTTCTCGCCGAGCAGGCACAGGCGTTAAGGACAGGATACGAGTGAGGCACACTTCATTTACCGCTGTATATGACGCTTGCGTGCTTTACCCCGCTCCCTTGAGAGACTTTCTGATGTGGCTCGCGCTCTCCGGGCTTTTCAGGGCGAAATGGTCAGTGGCAATACACGATGAATGGAAACGCAATCTGCTAAGAAACCGCCCGGATCTCAACGCCACGCAATTGAATCGCACCTGCGAGCTAATGGATCTGGCGATTCCCGACGCCTGCGTGTCGGGGTACGAAGCTTTGATACAAGGACTGACGCTGCCCGATGCGGATGACCGACATGTCCTGGCGGCTGCCATTCGTTGCAACGCCAGCGTCATTGTCACCTTCAACCAGAAAGACTTCCCCCGCACCGCGCTGCAACCTTATGGCATCGAGGCCCAGCACCCCGACGAGTTCGTCGATAACCTTTTCGACCTGGATCCGGCAGCGGTGGTCGCCGCGGCACAACGACAGCGCAAGCAACTGAAGGCCCCACCGATGAACACTGACACTTATCTCGATCTCTTGTTACGTCAAGGCCTGGTTCAGTCGGTCAAGGCATTGAACAGTTTCCGGGCAATGCTCTGAAAGTCACCACGCCTGATCGTTACAACACACACCCATCAAACCCGACCCTGACATTCACCGGCAATTCACCCCGATGCTCCATCAACCACGCATCCAGGGTATGCCCGACATGGGTCAATACCGCCGACTTCGGCTGCAACTCATCAATGCACTGCAAGGCCAGGTTCAGGTCGTTGTGATTGCGCGGGGCCTGGGGTTGCGGTGGCATGGAGCAATCCAGCACCAGCACATCCAGTGGTTCACGCCGCAGCCAGCTCAACGTGTCCGGCGGCAGGCCTACGGTGTCGGTCAGGTAGGCGATTCGCCGCCCCTCTCCTTCCAGCAAATAACCGAGGGTCGGTTTCGAGTGTTGCAGTGGCAGTGCGGTGACGCTGAGCACAGCGAACTGCCGGGTTTCGAAGCTATCGAACGGCTGGCTGAAATCGAGAATGCCGGGGTGTTTGTAGAGGTCGGCCAGGCCTTCCGGGTCCACGGGACCGTGGACCGGAATCACCAGGCCCTGGCCCCAGCGCATATGCAACAGGCCCTGAGCGTGATCGGCGTGGTAGTGGGTCTGGAAAATGCCATTGAAACTGCGCGGCGGGAAACGTTCGCACAGGTCAGGCAAACCGCTGTCGATCAACCAGCGCTGATCTGCGCACTCGATCAGCGCGCTGCACGGTCGACGCTGCAAGCGCTGATCGTGGCGGGCCGCATCGCAAGCCACACACTCGCAACCGTAGACCGGCACTTGCCGGGCATCACCGGTGCCCAGCAACGTCAGGCGCATGTAGATTGCTCGTCAATGCAGGCCAGCAAACGTTCGACCGTAGACTCCAGCGGCCCGGAGTTGTCGAGCAAGTGCACGGCCTGATCTTCAGCCAACAGCCGCTCGTTGAATCGGGTATTGCGTGCCAGACGCTGATCGATCTCGACCAATGATTCTCGCCCGCGCTCCAGCAGTCGTTGGCGCAACACCGCTTGATCTACGGTCAGCAACAGCACCAATGCCTTCGGATAACGCAGGCGCGTGTTCTGCAAATGCCCCCGCGAGCCATTGACCAGTACATCCTGGCCGGCTGCCAGCCAATCGTCGATTTCCCGCGGGATGCCATAGGACAACCCATTGGCGTGCCAGCTCAGGGCAAACGCGCCCCGGGCTTCCATGTCGGCGAATTGTTGCGCGCTGACGCCCAGCGCCGCCTCGCCCACGGCTTCGGCCGAGCGGGTAATGACCCGCCGCACGATTCGACAGCCGCGTTCGGCCAACCGCGTTCGCGCGGCATCCAGCAGGCTGTCCTTGCCCGAACCTGAAGGCCCGATGAGATAGATCAACCTGCCTGCCATCAAAACACCCTCTTCGCTTGTCGCCATACTTGCTGGACCACCGGCAAACCGTCCTGACTGCGCGCTTGCAGCAGATCAGCCCGCAGGCCCGGTGCAATCTCGCCACGATCGTTCAGCCCGGCGGCCCGGGCCGGATTCAGGCTGACCATGCGCACCGCTTCGGCCAGACCGATCCGCTCACTCTGCGCCGCCAGCGCGAACGCCGATTGCAGCAGGCTCGCCGGGTAGTAGTCACTGGACAGAATATCCAGCAAACCTTCGGCGGCCAGATCGAAGGCGGCCACGTTACCCGAGTGCGACCCGCCGCGCACGATGTTCGGTGCGCCCATCAACACATTCATGCCGTGCTCCCGGCAACCGCGCGCGGCCTCGACGGTGGTCGGGAACTCGGCGATGGTCATGCCGTAGCGCGCCGACTCCTCGACGTGGGCCAGGGTCGCGTCATCATGACTGGCCACCGACAGGCCAATGGCCAGGCAGTGCTCGACAATCGCCGCGCGGTAGCGGTCGCTGTAGGTGCGCGAGTTGGCCATCTGCAAAGTGATGAAGTCATCCATCTGCGTGGTCGTCAGGTGGTACTTGCCCATGTAGTACTCACGGTACTTGGATTCCAGCACGAACTGGCGCTGACCCGGCGAGTGGTCCATCACCGACACCAGTTGCACCAGCGGGTTTTCCACCAAATCGCGGAACACGCTGAGGGTGTCCGGGTGGCACAGTTCGCAGCGCAAGTGCAAACGGTGTTCGGCGCGGGTCAGCCCGGCATCGGAGGCTTTGGAGATGGCGTCGAGCATCGCCGGCAGTTTCTGCATGCGATTGCCCTTGGGGTTCACATCGCCGATGGACACAGCGTCGAATACCGTGGTGATGCCCGCCGCGATGATCTGCGCATCGTGGCTGAGCACCGCTGGCACCGACGGCCAGTCCACGCCGGGACGCGGGGTCATGTGGCGTTCCAGGTTGTCGGTGTGCAGCTCCACAAGACCCGGCAGCAGGTAATCGCCATTGAGGTCCAGGGCCTGGGGTAAACGGCTCGGGCCTTCGGCGACCTCGGCGATCAAACCGTCGCGCAGCACCACGGTGCCGTAGAACACACGGTCAGCGGTGACCAGTTGGGCATTGCTGAGGATCTGTTCAACGGACATCGGCGTATTCCTCTTGGTTCACGGCGGCTGGAGTCATGTCGAGATGGCGATCGGCAACCGCCTCGCGGGCGATGCGGTCGTGGAAGATGCCGATCAGCGCGGCACCGGCGTTCTTGGCTTCGTTCATCAACTCCAGCACCACCTGGCGATTGCTGTCGTCGAGGGAGGCCGTGGGCTCATCGAGCAACATCACCGGCCACTCCACCATGAAACCACGGGCGATGTTGACCCGCTGCTGCTCGCCGCCGGAGAAGGTTCCGGGCGCCAGTTGCCAGAGGCGTTGCGGGATGTTCAGGCGAGTGAGCAAGGATTCGGCACGTGCTTGCGCCTGCTCTTTCGACCAGCCACGGGCCAAGGCCGGCTCCATCACCACGTCCAGGCACGCCACTCGCGGGATCACCCGCAGGAACTGACTGACATAACCCAGGGTGCGCTGGCGCACTTGCAGGATGTCCCGGGGCTCGGCGCCGACCAGCTCCCGCCATTGGCCGTCGTGCTGCACGCGGATGCTGCCGCCCGCCGGCAGATAGTTGCCGTACAGGGTGCGCAGCAAGGTGCTCTTGCCCGCGCCGGACTGGCCATGCAGGACCAGGCATTCGCCGGCCGCCACACTGAAATCCACTGCGCGCAGCACGTTGAGGACCACGCCGTTCTGCTGATGCAAAGTGAAGGTTTTCGAGAGGTCACGGACCTCGATCAAGGTATTCATCGCAGGGTTTTCCACTATTGAACGAGGCTTCACGGCTGCAACACCGACGACACCAGCAGTTGCGAATAAGGGTGCTGCGGATCGTCGAGGATCTGATCGGTCAGCCCGGTTTCCACCACCCGCGAGCGGCGCATCACCATCAAGCGATCGGCCAGCAAGCGAGCGACTGCCAGGTCGTGGGTGACGATCACCACGGCCAGATCCAGCTCACGCACCAGTCCGCGCAGCAGGTCGAGCAAGCGCGCCTGCACCGACACATCGAGGCCACCGGTCGGCTCGTCCATGAACACCAGCCGTGGACTGGACACCAGGTTGCGAGCGATTTGCAGACGTTGTTGCATGCCGCCGGAGAAGGTCCGCGGCAAGTCGTCGATGCGCTGCGGATCGATTTCCACCTGGCTCAGCCAATCGAGCCCAGCCCCGCGCAGTTGCTGGTAATTGCGCACGCCCTGGGCCATCAGGCGTTCGCCGATGTTGGCCCCGGCGGACACGCCCATGCGCAAACCGTCCCGCGGGTTCTGTTCGACGAAGCCCCATTCGGTGCGCAGCAAGGTGCGGCGCTCGGCTTCGCTGGCGCTGTACAGGTCCAGCCATTGGCCCTGTTTGTCGTGGTAGCCGATCTGTCCGCGCTGCGGCGGCAAGCGCCCGCTGAGCAGCGAAAGCAAGGTGGATTTGCCCGAGCCGGACTCGCCGACAATCCCCAGCACTTCACCGGGATACAAGTCGAAGCTGACGTCCTGGCAACCCTTCTCCGGGCCGTACAACAGCGACAGATCGCGCACCCGCAGCAAGGGTTGGGTGGACACGGACACTTGGTTTTTCAGCGCCTGGTTCATTGGCCCTGCTCCTGCTGGCTGACGCGCTGGGCGCAGTAATAGGTGTCGGAACAGACGAAGCTCTGGGTGCCGGCGTCGTCGAGAATCAACTCATCGAGGAACGAGTCGCGGCTGCCACAGATCGCGCAGCACTCTTCCCACTTCTGCGCTTCGAAGGGGTGATCCTCGAAGTCGAGGCTGGTGACCTTGGTGTACGGCGGCACCGCGTACAGACGCTTCTCACGGCCGGCGCCGAACAGCATCAGCGCCGGGCTCATGTCGAGTTTCGGGTTGTCGAATTTGGGGATCGGCGACGGGTCCATCACGTAGCGTTCGTCGACCATCACCGGGTAGGCGTAGGCCGTGGCGATGTGGCCGAAGGTGGCGATGTCTTCGTAGAGCTTGACGTGCATGACCCCGTAATCGTTGAGGGCGTGCATGGTCCGGGTCTCGGTTTCCGACGGTTCGATAAAGCGCAGCGGCTCGGGAATCGGTACCTGATAGACCATGATCTGATCGGCGTGCAGTGGCGTTTCCGGGATGCGGTGACGGGTCTGGATCACCGTCGCCTCCGGCGTGCTTTCGGTGGTTACGACGCCTGCGGTGCGGGCGAAGAATCGGCGAATCGACACAGCGTTGGTGGTGTCGTCCGCGCCCTGATCGATGACCTTGAGTACGTCATCGTCGCCGAGAATCGCGGCGGTCAACTGCATGCCGCCGGTGCCCCAGCCATAAGGCAGCGGCATCTCGCGACCACCGAACGGCACCTGGTACCCGGGGATCGCCACGGCCTTGAGCAAGGCGCGGCGGATCATGCGTTTGGTCTGTTCATCGAGGTAGGCGAAGTTGTACGCCGCATCGCGCACCGGAGCCTGGCTCAAGTCATTCATGGTTTTGCCCCTCGGCAGGCTTGCGCAGTTTGCGGATCAGTTCCAGTTCGGCCTGGAAGTCGACGTAGTGAGGTAACTTCAGGTGCGAGACGAAGCCTGCGGCCTCGACGTTGTCGCAGTGCATCAGCACGAACTCTTCCTGCTGGGCCGGCGAGACGATTTCTTCGTTGTATTCGTCAGCGCGCAGCGCTCGGTCGACCAGCGCCATACCCATGGACTTGCGCTCGGCGTGTCCGAAAGCCAGACCGTAGCCACGGGTGAACTGCGCCAACTCCGTGGCCGAACCGACGAACTGGTTGACCATCTCGCACTCGGTGACTTCGATGCTGCCCAGGTTGATCGGGAAACCCAGCTCTTCGGGATCGATCCACACCTCCACTTCGCCGATACGGATTTCCCCGGCGAACGGGTGATTGCGGCCATAACCGCGCTGGGTGGAATAACCCAGCGCCAGCAGGAAACCTTCGTCGCCACGGGCCAGGGCTTGCAGTCGCTGGGCGCGACTGGCCGGCAGTTCCAGCGGGTCGCGGGTGATGTCGGCCACGCTTTCGCCGTTGTCCGATTCGTTCTTGATCAGGCCTTCCTGCGCCAGCAATCCGAGAACTCGCGGGCAGGCTTCGAGGCTGGCATTCGGGGTCACTTGCGGTCCCGGGTATTCGCCTTCGGCCAGCAGCGCAAAGTCCAGCAGACGATGGGAGTAATCGAAGGTCGGGCCCAGCAGTTGCCCACCCGGCACGTCCTTGAACGTAGCGGACAAGCGCCGACTCAGTTGCATGTTCTGGGTATCGATCGGCAGGCTCGGGCTGAAGCGCGGCAACGTGGTGCGGTAGGCGCGCAGCAGGAAGATCGCTTCCACCAGATCCCCCGCCGCTTGCTTGATGGCCAGCGCAGCGAGTTCTTCGTCGTACAGCGAGCCTTCGCTCATCACCCGCGCCACCGCCAGCGGCAGTTGCTGACGGATCTGCTCGACGCCGAGCTCAGTGACCGAGGTATCGCCCCGGCGCTTTTTCGCCAGCAGTCGGTGGGCATTGTCGATGGCCTGTTCGCCACCCTTGACGGCTACGTACATCAGGCGCGCTCCTCTGCGATGCGGGTGCTGCGGGGCAGGCCGATCAGGTCATGGCCGGCGGTGAAAAACAGGTCAAGCCCACGGGGGAATTCGTTGCGCAGTTCACGTTCGCGCCAGAAGCCATCGGCCACCGGCAGCGCGACGCCGTGTTCGCTTTCGATGCCCGGCCCGCGCCACACCAGCCCTGCCCCGCCGTCGAGGCTTGGCAGTTGAACCAGCAGGGTGCAGGACTGGTCCGGGTAACGGTCGTTGCCTGCATCGAAACCGCTCAGGTCGAGCAGATCCTCGGCGGCAAGCAAGGCAAACCGTGCGTCTTCACGTTTTGCGGTCAACGGGCAACCACAGTGGAACGCCAGGTTGGCGCGGATCAGCGGCGTGTCGAAGGACGGCGCCAGCCACAGCGGGGTGTCGACATCCAGCAGCGCCAGGCACAGTGCGTAGGTCGCGGGCGCCAAGCCTTCGAGGCTCGGCGAGGTGTGCAGCGTCTGGATCAGACCGGGGCCGGCCAAGGCCTTGAGTGCAGCACGAAATCCGCGCTGGGCATCCAGCACCGGGTCGGCGAAAGCCGGTTGCAACAACTGTGCGCTCATCAGTTTTCTCCTCGCACGAGGGTGAAGAATTCGACTTTGGTGGCGGCGGTTTCCGCCTCTTTTTGCGCCCGGCGTTCGGCCTGAACAGTCGCCAGCGGCGTGATCATCTCCGCCAGCCAATGACGCTGTTGCGCGCCCTGCAAGTGCGCGTCGGCCAGGGCGGCCAGTTCGGCGTGGACCTTGTCGCGACCCGCCAGATAGCTGTAGCCGGTACGACCATCGGCCAGGCGCACCACGCAGCGGGTCACGCTCATTTCGCCTACGTTGAACGGCGCGCCGTTACCGCCCATGCGGCCACGGACCAGGGTCATGCCGATTTCCGGGGCGCGGATCAGTTGGTACTCGACATCACGCAAAGCGGCTTCGAAGGGCTGCAATTCACTGCGGCTGGCGCGGGCCAGCACACCGATCCAGTGCTGCCGTTCGGTATGAGGAACAGGGTTGTGCATTGCGTTCTCCATCAGGTGACGACCTGGTACTGGAAGCGATCCGAACGGCTGGTGGACTGGGCCAGCTCCACGGCACGGCCGTCGCGATCGCGGGAAAGGGTGAACACACTCAGCGCCGGCAGATGCCGGGGCATCAGCAGCAACGCAGCCTCTTCACGGTTGGGCAAGCGAGCGCCGATCAGGCTCTGGGTGCGGGTCAGCGGCAGGTCCCGCTCGCGCAGGTACTGGCGCAGGGAGCCGCCGTTGTAGTCCGCCAGCAGCGACGCGTGGCTGGCGCAGTAGCGATGGCGGATCAGGCTGACCGGTTGGTTGTCGAGCTTGCGCAAGGTCTGCAACTCGATCATCGGCGCCATCTCGGCTAGCCCTAAGTGCTGCGCCTCTTCACGGCTGGCGAAGCAGTAACGGCGCTTTAGCAACAACGCTTCGACGCCATGCCCCTGGGCCGACAGCGACTGGCTGTAGGCACTGTCGGCGGTCACCGAGTAAATCAGCGGCCGCTCCAGCACCTGAGTGCCCTTGCCCTGGCGGCGCAACAGGCTGCCTTCGAACACCAGTTCATCGATGGCGCGGCGCAAGGTATGGCGGTTGACCCCGAAGCGCTCGGCCAACATCACCTCGCCCGGCAGGAAATCTCCGGCGCGGTAGTCCGCCAGCTCCCGGCGCAGGATGTCGGCCAATTCGCGGTACACCGGCTCATCTTGTCTAGACAACTGCATGCTTTAAAAAAAGCGCCCGCAGGCACCCCTCCGAAAATCAGATGAACTGCTTGCGCAGGCGTTGCGAGAGAATGTCGATCAGGCTGACCACAACGATGATCACCAGCAAAACGGCGCAAGTCTGAACAAACTGAAAGGCGCGGATGTTCTCCCAGAGAATCACCCCGATGCCGCCGGCCCCGACCATCCCCACCACCGTCGCCGAACGCACATTGGCCTCGAAGCGATAAAGAGCGTAGGACACCCACAGCGGCATCACTTGTGGGATCACCCCGTAGATCACTTCTTGCAAGGCACTGGCACCCGTCGCCCGAACGCCTTCGACCGGTCCCGGATCAATCGCTTCCACGGCTTCGGCGAACAGCTTGGCAAGTACCCCGGTGGTGCTGATCCACAGAGCCAGCACCCCGGCAAAGGGTCCCAGGCCGACGGCCACCACGAACAACATGGCAAACACCATTTCGTTGATCGAACGGAACGCGTCCATCACCCGGCGCAGCGGTTGGTGAATCCACCACGGCGTGATGTTTTCCGAGCAGAGAATGCCCAGCGGCACCGAGCAGACAATCGCCAGCACCGTGCCCCACAGGGCGATTTGTACGGTGACGATCATTTCCTTGAGGTACATGCGCCATTCATGGAAGTCCGGCGGGAAGAAATCCGCGGCGAAGGTCGCCATGTTTCCCGAGTCGCGGTACAGCGCCATCGGATTCATTTCGGCGCCGTGCCAGGCCCAGGCCAGCAGGACCAGGAACAGGCCCCAACCGAGGTACTGCGGCCAGGTGCGCTTACCGACAGCTTCAGCGTGCAGAGTGGTCATGAGGGTTCTCTAAATTGCGTAATGCAGAACATGTAGGAGCGAGCCTGCTCGCGATGGTCGTCAACGATGACGCGGGAAACCGGGAGAAACGCGGTGTCCTTACGTTCATCACGAGCAGGCTCGCTCCTACAGGGGTTAGCCGTTGGCTGCGGATTTTTTTTCGGCGGTTTTGTCGAGCAAGGTGATGCGCTCTTGCAGCTTGGCCAACTCGGCATCGATGTCGGCCAGTTTTTTGGCCTTGTCGGCGGCTTCCAGCTTGTCGTCGGCACTGACGGTGGTGCGTTGCTTGAACAGTTCCAGCTGACGGATCGGCAGCAACTGGTCGTCGCTGGATTTCAGGAACTTGCCCAGTTGCATGCCCTTGAGCACAGCTTTCTCTTCGTCGGTGTCGCCGTAGCTGAAGATGAAATCGCGGATCTTGGTTTTCTCGCTGTCACTCAGCGCCTTGCTCCACACCAGCGGGTCGGCCGGAATCAGCGGCGACTTCCAGATCACCTTGAGCTGTGCCGCCTTGTCAGGCTGGGTGACTTCCAGGCGGTCCCAGCTTTCGGTATTGAAGGTCGCCACATCCACTTGGCCCTTGGCCACGCTCAACGCGTTGACTTCATGGCTGGAGTTGAGGGTGCGCTTGAACGCGGTGGCGGCGTCGACGTTGTTCTTGGCAAACACGTAGTAGCCCGGCACCAGGTAGCCCGAGGTGGAGTTCGGGTCACCGTTGCCGAAGGTCAGGTTCTTGGCGTTTTTCAGCATGTCGTCGACGGAGTTGATCGGGCTGTCCTTGCGCACGATCAGCACGCTCCAGTAACCGGCGGCGCCACTGGCGGCTGCGGTCTGGGCGAAGATCTCGCCGTTGGAGCGGTCCACCGCTTCGATGGCGGCCTTATTGCCCAGCCAGGCCACATCGACCTTGTTGAAGCGCATGCCCTGGATCAGGCCGGCATAGTCAGAGGCAAACGTGGCGTTGATCTTCAGGCCGGTCTTCTTCTGCATGTCATCCAGGAACGGCTGCCAGATGCTCTTGAGGTTTTGTGAAGACTCGGTGGACATGATGCCGAAGTTGATGGCTTTTTCTTCCGCCTGGGCGGTGCCCAATACACAGCTGGCGAGTAGCGCTGCACCAGCAAAAACGCGACCGATACGGTTCAACATGGAAAGGTTTCCTGAGGGTGAACGGTTGGGGAATCCGGGGTTGATCACACGCGCGCCAACACCAGTCGAGGCGCAGTTTCGCTGTGACGGGAAGACTCGGAACACATGAGGCTGGTGTCGACGTCGGCACCGTACAAATCGTTGAGGAACTGGCCGCTCAATTGAGAACCCAGACCGTCGAAATGAATCCGGCCGGCCTTGAGCGCCACGGCTCGCGGGCAATAACGGGTGGCGTAGTCGACTTGATGCAGGGTCACCACAACCGTCTTGCCGTCGCGGCGATTGATGTCGGCGAGGATCTCCATGACCTTGCGCGCCGACTCCGGGTCGAGGGAGGCAATCGGCTCATCCGCCAGAATCACCTCGGCCCGCTGGGTCAATGCACGGGCAATCGCCACACGCTGCTGCTGGCCGCCGGACAGGGTCGAGGCCCGTTGTGCCGCCAGGTCAGCCAGGCCGACACGGTCCAGGGACTCCATGGCGAACTGCTTTTCCTCGGCATTGAACAGGCTCAAGTTGCCACGCCAGCGCGGCATGCGCCCCAGGCAGCCGAGCAGCACGTTGTCGAGCACGCTCAAACGGTTGACCAGGTTGAACTGCTGGAAGATGTAGCCAATGTCGGCGCGCAGGCGGCGCACCTTGCCATTCAAACGGCCGGATGCCTGCACCTCGCGGCCCAGCACCTTGACGCTGCCGCCGTTGTTGCGATCGCAACAGGCCAGGCCCGCGAGATGGCGCAACAATGTGGATTTGCCGGAGCCGGACGCGCCGATCAGCGCGACCATCTCACCGGCCGCGATGGTCAATTCGAGGTCGACCAGTGCGGTTTTGCGCGCAAAGGTCTTGTTCAGATGATCGACATGGATAGCTGCGTTCATGGGCTTCTCTGTCTGGTTGAACAGCCGTCCGTGGCTGTATTTGAGTTCAACAGACTTTAGGCATGGGGCATGTCAGCCCTATGACTTGCACATGTCGCTGGATGGACCATTTGATGAAGGTTTTGTGAAAGGTTGAGCTGGAGGTTTCCGCATTTGGTCCCGGTTGTACCCATTGTTGTGATCACTCACGAACCCTGTTGGAGCGGGCTTGCCCGCGATGGCTGCTTGGCAGGCGACATGGATTTTTGAGGGTGTACATATCCATTGCTGCGGTAACGGCCACTTAGGGTTCCGCTCTTACAGCGGGTTACTTGGAAGAGCCCCAAGTAACCAAGGGCTCTTGCCCCTGACGTTCGGTGCCTCGCCAAGGCTCGGCATACCCTCGCTCCGGTCCTGCTCCGTGGGCCCGCCGCCATCGGCCATCCATGGCCGGCGGCGGCTAACCCGGCATCCATGCCGGGTTGCCCACTACGCAGAACCTCCACTCGGCCTCTCGAGGGGGCAAGAAGATCAAGATCAAGATCAAAAGCCAAAGCGAGGCGGCCTACCGGCCGGCCTGATCGCGGGGTTCGTTCGCCTGTGATGCAACTGGTCGGCTGGCAGGCCGCCATCGCGAGCAAGCTCGCTCCCACAGAACAGCAAAAGCAGAGCAGCCCACACCACCCCGTCGCTTCTCACCACTCATCAGGCCGAGCGTTAGCTCGCCTGCAGCTCTTGATCTTGATCCACCCGCCCCCTCGGAAGGCTGAGTGGAGGCGTTCATCCGGGGGGTAGGCGCGCAGCGCCGTTCGGCGCAGCCGAACACATCGAGAGGAGGTCGAGCGAAGCCGACCGGAGGCGATGCCCCCGGATGAATGCCGGAGCGAAGGAACCCCGAGCCTTAGCGAGGGGCCGTACGTTCGGGGCGAGCGTTTTTTGGGTTACTTTTTTTAGGCGCTTGTAAAAAAAGTGACTCGCCGTAAGGGCGAAACCATAAGCCGCCGTTACCAAAAAACGGATATGTACACAGTCAACAAAAGACAGGCCGGCTATCAGGCCGCCTTCGCGAGCAGGCTCGCTCCCACAGGGTTCAGCAATGCCCCGGCAATCACATTTCAGCAGGCACAAAAAAGGCAACCCGAAGGTCGCCTCTTTGCGTTACTGCCCGAATTGCCGCCCCAGGCCACCCGGCACACCGTGAATGTCAGTATCCTCCCACGGCCCGTTCGGACCGATCGACCGGCTCCAGCCGTTATCCCAGCGGTAATAGGTACGCTGGCGATAAAAGGTATTGGGCTGATCATCAAGCACATACACCCCAAGCTTCGGATCCCAATGGCTATTCCCCCCTGGTGGTGGCGCGAAGCTCGCAGAGGTGCGTGGCAACGGCTTGGAGGGTTTCACCGGAATGGTCGGCTTGCTCGGTACAGGCGACGTCGAAGGCATGGGACTGGGCTGCGACGGCGGGAACGGTGGTGGTGCCTGATGTTCCGTTGGTTGCTGGACCGCACAAGCGCTTAACCCCATAACGACGCTGAGCAGGGTGATACGAGCGAATGCGGTCATGATTGCGTTTTCCTGTTATTTATCCGGGCTGTCGATGGTCAGTGTTTGCGGCGCGGTGGTGCTGCTGGCCAGGGGCTGGCTGCGACCGATCCATTCGCCGGCGGTCGGTTTGCCGGCACGGGAAATGCGCGCAACCAGTTGGACTTCAGGGAAGTTCGACAGTTTCAATTGCGGCATCATTGCGTCGGCATCACCCAGTTCGACAGTCACCGGCAGGTCGGCCACAGTCATGCGCTTGACCGCCAGCGGGGCTGGAGGACCGGAGATCGCACGGGCGAAGATGAACACGCTGTCGCCAGGCTGGACCTTGGCTTT
Source organism: Pseudomonas sp. GL-B-12 (assembly GCF_019955895.1). Taxonomy (NCBI): domain Bacteria; kingdom Pseudomonadati; phylum Pseudomonadota; class Gammaproteobacteria; order Pseudomonadales; family Pseudomonadaceae; genus Pseudomonas; species Pseudomonas sp. GL-B-12. The sequence continues at coordinate 29,793 of NZ_JAHBCX010000036.1, read as the reverse complement.
GAGGTCCGCTGCCAGATCGACGCTGACCTTGAGCAACGCCGCGGTCTTGGCCGCCGGTGCTTGCGCAACCTTGCCGCCACTGGCCACCAGCTTCTCCGTGGCCCGGGTAATTCCGCCTTGCAGTGCCTCGCGGGACTTGTCTTCCGGCGGCAATTGCGCCAACAGGCGATTCCAGTAATCGATGGCGTCCTGATAACGCTCGCTTTCGAACGCGGCAATGCCGAGCAGTCCGAGACTGGTGACTTCTTTCGGATCGGCCTTGAGCGCTTCGTCGGTCAGGGCCTGGACCTTGTCCGACCACTTCTTGCCATCGGCGAAGTACTGGGCCTGGGCCCATTGACCGAGCAGCTCGGGCTGACGACCGGCCAAGTTCACGGTTCGTTCGAACATCTTCGCCGCGTCCGCCGGGCGATCCTGAGCCATGTAGGTGCGACCGAGGAAGTACATGCCTTCAGCGGATTCCGGCTGAGCGGCGACCGCGCGCTCCAGGCGTTTGGTCATTTCTTCCATCGACTGCGGTGCCTGCGCGAACTCGCGGGTCAGCTCAACCTTGTCGCTGGCACCGTAATGCATGTACAGCCCCAGGCCCAGCACCGGCACCAGAATGGCCGCCAGCAACGGCAAGGGTTTGCCCAGACGCGACACCCGCGGCGCTTCAGCGCCTTCGGTGTCCGCCAGCAATTCACGAGCGGCTTCGGCGCGACCGGCGTCCATTTGCGCCGCGTCGAGCACGCCCTCTTCCTGCTGAGTCTGCAACTCAGCCACGCGCTCCTGATACAGCGCGACGTTCAGGGCGGTGCGATCCTCTTCGCGCTGGGCGCGACGGCTGCGCAGCACCGGGATCAACAGAAAACTCAGGGCAACCAGAAGCAGCAGACCTGCAGCGAGCCAGAAATCAATCATTCTTGGTTTTATCCAACAGGTGGTCGAGGCGCGAGCGCTCCTCGGCAGAAAGCGAGTCCGGGGTGCCGGCGCGTTGCACGCGACGACGGCGGACGATCACCGCGATGATCACGACACCGCCCAGCAGCAGGCCGGCGGGGCCGAACCAGAGCAAGGCGGTCTTGGCGTTCAGCGCAGGCTTGTAGCGGACGAAATCACCGTAGCGATCGACCATGAAGTCGATGATCTGCTGGTTGTCCTTGCCCTCGCCGAGCATGCGGAAAATCTCTTTGCGCAGGTCGGCGGCAATCGGTGCGTTGGAATCGGCGATGTCCTGATTCTGGCACTTGGGGCAACGCAGCTCTTTGGTCAACTCGCGGAAACGCTCGCGATCACCTTCCTTGGCGAACTCGTAGGTGTCGATGGCCGCGTGGGCCACGCCCGCCAGGCTCAAGCCCAGGACAACGGCAGCGATCCAGCGCTTCATGGCTTGGCCTCGTCGACCAGCGCCTGGTACTTGGCCGCCAGTTTTTCGCGCCAGACCTGCTCGTCGATCACGCCGACAAACTTGTCGCGGATGATGCCCTTGGCGTCGATGAAGAAGGTTTCCGGCGCGCCGTACACGCCGAGGTTCAGGCCCAGCGAGCCTTCGTCGTCACGGATGTCCAATACATACGGATTGTGGAAGTCCGTCAGCCACTTCAAGGCATCGGCGTTGGTGTCCTTGTAGTTGATGCCGTAGATCACCACGCCCTGCTGGGCCAGTTTGTTCAGCACCGGGTGCTCGACCCGGCAGGAAATGCACCAGGTGCCCCAGACGTTGACCAGCGCCGGTTTGCCCAGAATGTCAGCGCGGGTCAGGGTCTTGTCGCCCTGCACCGTTGGCAGGGAAAACTCCGGGAACGGCTTGTTGATCATGGCCGAAGGCAGCTCGGCCGGATCCAGGTACAACCCTCGGTAAAGGAATACAGCGACCACCAGAAAAATCGCCAGTGGCAACAACATCAACCAACGCTTCATGCAGTGGCTCCCGACATGCCCAGTGCTTCGCGCACGCGGCTTTTGACCTTGACCCGATAACGCCGATCCAGCGCCGCCAGCAACCCGCCGAAGCCGGTCAGCAAACCACCGAACCAGATCCAGCGCACGAATGGTTTGACGTGCACGCGCACAGCCCAGGCACCGTTACCCAAGGGTTCACCGAGGGCGACATAGAGGTCGCGGGTGAAACCGGCGTCGATGCCCGCTTCGGTCATTACCGAGTTCTGCACGGTGTACAGGCGTTTTTCCGGGTGCAGTACACTGACTTCCTTGCCATCGCGGATCACCCGCACGGTGCCCTTGTCGGAGGTGAAGTTCGGGCCTTCGAAATGCTTGGCGCCTTCGAAGACGAACTGATAGCCGCCCAGGTCCATGGATTCGCCCGGCGCCAGGCGCAGGTCGCGCTCGGCACTGTTCTGGCTCGACAGCACGACACCCAGCGCACACACGGCAATACCCAGGTGCGCGACCTGCATGCCCCAGTAGCTGCGGGTCAGGGTTGGCAGGCCTTTGATCAGGCCCTTGTGGCGAGTCTTGTCGAAGATGTCACGCACACCGGCCAGCAACACCCAGGCGGCGAGCATGAAGGTCGCGAGCACTGCCCAGTTGAAATCGCCGTACGCGACGCCGGCCACCACGGCCATGGCGGCGCTTCCGAGCAATATCGGAGTCAGCATGCTCACCAGCCATTTCACCGGGGTGTCTTTCCAGCGCACGATCACGCCGACCGCCATCACCATCATCAGCAACGCCATCAACGGAATGAACAGCGCGTTGAAGTACGGCGGGCCGACCGACAGCTTGGCGCCGGTCATGGCGTCCAGAATCAGCGGGTACAAGGTGCCGAGCAGGATCATCGAAGCCGCCACCACCAGCACCAGGTTGTTGCCCAGCAACAGGGTTTCTCGGGACCAGAGGTTGAAGCCGACCTGGCTCTTGACCACCGGTGCGCGCAGGGCGAACAGCGTCAGCGAACCACCGACCACGAACAGCAGGAAAATCAGGATGAACACCCCGCGCTCCGGATCGGACGCAAAGGCGTGCACCGAGGTCAGCACGCCGGAACGCACGAGGAAAGTACCCAACAGGCTCAGCGAAAACGCAGCGATGGCCAGCAACACGGTCCAGCTCTTGAACACGCCACGTTTTTCCGTGACCGCCAACGAGTGAATCAGTGCGGTGCCCACCAGCCACGGCATGAACGAGGCGTTTTCCACCGGGTCCCAGAACCACCAGCCGCCCCAGCCGAGTTCGTAGTACGCCCACCACGAACCGAGGGTGATGCCGATGCCGAGGAACGCCCAGGCCACGATGGTCCACGGACGCGACCAGCGCGCCCACGCGGCATCCAGGCGACCGCCCATCAGCGCGGCGATGGCGAAGGCGAAGGCCACCGAGAAACCGACGTAGCCCATGTACAGCATCGGCGGGTGAACGATCAGGCCGATGTCTTGCAGCAAGGGGTTGAGGTCGGCACCGTCGCTGGGCACTTGCGGCAGGATGCGCTTGAACGGGTTGGAGGTTATGATCAGGAACAGCAGGAAACCGGTGCTGATCATGCCCATCACTGCCAGCACGCGGGCCAGCATGACCTGCGGCAACTGCCGGGAAAACACCGACACCGCGAAGGTCCAGCCGCCGAGAATCAAGGCCCACAACAGCAGGGAACCTTCGTGGGCACCCCATACGGCGCTGAACTTGTAGTACCACGGCAAGGCGCTGTTGGAGTTGTTGGCCACATAGGCCACGGAGAAATCGTCGACCATGAAGGCGTAGGTCAGGCAACCGAAGGCAAACACCAGAAAGGTGAATTGCCCCCAGGCGGCCGGCTGGGCCAGGCTCATCCACAGGCGGTCACCGCGCCAGGCACCGAACAGCGGCACCACGGCCTGGGCCAGGGCAAAGCACAGGGCCAGGATCATCGCCAGATGACCCAACTCGGGAATAAAGATGCCGGACGTCATGGATCAACCCTCCTTCGCGGGTGTTGGAGCCGATTGACCGCTGTCTTTCAACGCCTTGGTCACTTCCGGCGGCATGTACTTCTCGTCGTGCTTGGCCAGCACTTCATCGGCCACCACCACGCCATCGGCATTGAGCTTGCCCAGGGCGACGATGCCCTGCCCTTCGCGGAACAGGTCCGGCAGGATGCCGCGATAAGTGATGGTCACGGATTTATTAAAGTCGGTGACGACGAATTTCACATCCAGGGAATCACTGGAACGCTCCAGCGAGCCCTTCTCGACCATGCCGCCGGCGCGAATGCGCGTGTCTTGTGGGGCTTCACCGTTGGCGATCTGCGTCGGTGTGTAAAACAGGTTGATGTTCTGCTGCAGGGCGCTCAGGGCCAGGCCGACGGCAGCGCCGACCCCGACCAGGATCGCGAGAATAATGATAAGACGCTTTTTGCGCAGCGGATTCACTTGCCGTTCTCCCGGCGCAAACGACGCGCCTCTTGTTGCAGATACCGCTTGCGGGCCAGGATCGGCGCCGCCACGTTGAGGGCCAATACCGTCAGGCAGATGCCATAGGCCGACCAGACATACAGGCCATGATGGCCCATGGCGATGAAGTCGCCGAATGAAGCAAAACTCATCGAGCGACCTCCAGACTGTTTTCCACTTCGGCTTTGACCCAACTGGCCCGGGCTTCGCGCTTGAGCACTTCAAGACGCATGCGCAGCAGCAGGACGGCGCCGAAGAAACAGTAGAAACCCAACGCCGTCAGCAGCAGTGGCAGCCACATCTCGGCGGGCATCGCCGGTTTTTCGGTGAGGGTGAAGGTCGCGCCCTGGTGCAGGGTGTTCCACCACTCCACCGAGTACTTGATGATCGGGATGTTGATCACGCCGACGATCGCCAGCACCGCACAGGCCTTGGCCGCGCTGTCACGATTGCTGATCGCGTTGCCCAATGCAATGAGACCGAAGTACAGGAAAAGCAGGATAAGCATGGACGTTAGGCGTGCATCCCAGACCCACCACGAGCCCCAGGTCGGCTTGCCCCAGATCGCCCCGGTGACCAGCGCCACGGCGGTCATCCAGGCGCCGATGGGCGCTGCGCATTGCAGGGCGACATCGGCCAGTTTCATCTTCCACACAAGGCCGACGATGCCGCACACGGCCAGCATCACGTAGATGGACTGGGCCAGCATGGCGGCCGGGACGTGGATATAGATGATGCGGAAGCTGTTGCCCTGCTGGTAGTCCGGCGGCGCAAAGGCCAGGCCCCAGACCACGCCAACGCTGATCAACAGCAACGCCGCGACGCTCAGCCAGGGCAGCAGTTTGCCGCTGATGCCGTAAAACCATTTGGGCGAGCCAAGCTTGTGAAACCACGTCCAGTTCATACTGTTTCCATCACGGTTGCTCTTTACTGTGAAGAGCCAGGGCCTTTACTGGTTATTTTTTAACCAGACCTCATTATTCGCCGACGCTGATCTTCAGGCCAGCAGCTATTGCAAAAGGTGTCAGGGTTATCGCCAGGGCGGTCAGGCTACCAAGCCACAACAGATAACCGGTCGCCGGCATCCCCTGCAAGGCAGCCTGCAAGGCGCCACTGCCAAGGATCAACACCGGGATGTACAACGGCAGAATCAGTAGCGCTAGCAAAAGGCCGCCACGCTTCAAGCCCACCGTCAGCGCCGCGCCCACCGCACCGAGCAGGCTCAGTACCGGTGTACCGAGCAGCAACGAAAGCAGCAACACTGGCAGACAGGCGGCAGGCAAACCGAGCATCAGCGCCAGCAAGGGCGCGAGCAAAACCAGTGCCAGGCCGGAAAAAGCCCAGTGTGCCAGCACCTTGGCCAAAACCAGAAGAGCCAGGGGGTGCGGCGAAAGGACCCACTGTTCGAGGGATCCATCCTCGAAATCACTGCGGAAAAGCCCGTCCAGCGAGAGCAGGACCGATAAAAGTGCCGCGACCCAGACCAGCCCCGGAGACAAGGTTTGCAACAATTGAGACTCAGGACCGACGGCCAACGGGAACAGGGAAACGACGATGGCGAAGAACACCAGCGGATTGGCCAGTTCCGCCGGGCGGCGGAACAGCAGACGAGCCTCGCGGGCGACCAGCAGGCCGAAAACACTCATACGGCCCAGCTCCCCAGATCGATGTCGCGATAACCGGCCGGCATCCGGCTCAGCGTGTGATGAGTGGTCAACACCACCATGCCGCCGCGTTCGCAGTGGCCGGCCAGATGAGATTCAAGCTGTGCCACGCCCTGCTTGTCGAGGGCGGTAAAGGGTTCATCGAGGATCCACAGCGGCGGGCTGTCCAGATACAGACGCGCCAGCGCGACGCGGCGCTGTTGACCGGCAGACAGGGTGTGGCAAGGCACATCCTCGAATCCGCGCAGCCCGACCGCGTCCAGCGCCTGCCAGATCGCCTCATGGGTCGCCGGATGATGCAAGGCGCACAGCCAGCTCAGATTCTCTTCCGGCGTCAGCAAATCCTTGATCCCGGCCGCGTGGCCGATCCACAGCAGGTTGCGCGCCAGTTCGCCGCGTTGTGCATTCAGTGGCTGGCCGTTGAGCAGCACCTGACCGGCGGTCGGCTGCATCAGCCCCGAGAGCAGGCGCAACAGGCTGGTCTTGCCGCTGCCGTTGGGGCCGCTGATTTGTACCATTTCGCCACTGGCCAGTCGCAATTCGAGATTTTCGAAGAGCAGCCGAAGGTCTCGCTCACAGGCAAGGGCAACGGTTTGCAGGACAGGACTGGTCAAGGGTTCACGGGCCTTATACGGTTCAAGTCGGCTCTGGCGCGGCCGTTAAAGAGATGCAGCATAGATGCAATGACGTCTTGTTCTAGAGAGCTGCGTCAAACAATTGCAAAGTTTTCGCCATTTTTGGATACAACGGCGCGGCATTATACATGCCAGACCTTACTCTAAAGAGTGCATTTTCCTCAGGTTGTGACCGCGTATGACAGGCGAAATGAACATCCTCCCGCTACCGCAAACCCTCCCGGCGACTTCGCACCCGCCGGTGGTCAGTGGTGAGTTGCTCAAGTTGCTGACGCCGGTGGAGGGGCTGATCAGCGTCGGTCAAACCGCCCAGGCCGAAGTACTGTCGCTCAAGCAGGCGGATCAGACTTTCCAGATGCTGCTCAAGGTCACCCTCGACAGCGGCCGCCAGACCACGGTCCAGACTACCAGTAATCAACCGCTGGCCCAGGGCACCACGCTGGTCGTCAGCCAACCCTCGGCCGGCAACCTGGCCGTGACGGTGCAACAGGCCATTGCCTCCAACATCACCACCCTCACCCGCCTCGATACCTCGCAACTGCCCGTTGGCACCCTGCTGCAAGGCAAAGTGCTGACCTCGCAAGTGCTGCCCCAGGTACCCGGCCAGCCCATGATCTTTCGCTCGATGGTGGGCCTGCTCAATACCGCACTGAGCGGCAGCACCCTGAACATCGACAGCCCACAGCCCTTGCGCATCGGCACCTTATTGAGCGCGCAGGTGCAAGACGCCCAGACCGTGAAATTCGTGCCACTGAGCAGCCGACAGGAGCAACTGGCGGTGACCCGGCAACTGGTCGACCAGCAAAGCCGCCAGGGCTCGCTGGACGGCTTGCTCAAGCTCCTGCAGAACCTTGCGCCCTCGGACCAGACATCCGTTGAATTGCGCAGCGCCGCTGCCCGGTTGCTCGCCGGCTTGCCGGATGTTCAACAGTTGAGCACCCCCAAGGGCCTGGCCCAGGCCCTGGCCAGCAGCGGTGTGTTTCTCGAAAGCAAACTGCTGACCGGGCAAAACCCGACGCTCGCGCCGGACATGAAAGGTGACCTGCTGAAACTGGTTGCGCAGTTGAGTCAGGGCTTGCCGGCCAACACCAGCCTCGGCGCGATCATCGCCGCCAACACCCTGGCCCAAGCCATGCCGAACTTTGTCCGCAACGCCCTGGGCATGCTCGGCCAGGTCAGCGCCAAGCCGTCGCCGAGCGGTTTCCCGCTGCCCGAACGCCTGTTGCAAAGCACCGAGGGTGAAAACGACCTCGAACACCTGCTGCGCCTGGCCGCCGCCGCGGTTTCACGCCTGCAAAGCCATCAACTGTCGAGTCTGGAACAAACCGGCCTAACCGCCGACGGACGGCTGATGAGCACCTGGCAGCTGGAAATCCCGATGCGCAATATGCAGGACATCGTGCCCTTGCAGGTCAAGTTCCAGCGTGAAGATTCACCCGAAAAAGAACAGCCGAAGGAACGTCGCGAAGAACGCGAACCCAAGCAACAGCTGTGGCGCGTCGAACTGGCCTTCGCCATGGAGCCATTGGGGCCGCTGCAAATTCAGGCGCAACTGATCAAGGGCAGCCTCGGCAGCCAGCTCTGGGCAGAGCGGCCTTACACCGCCAGCCTGATCGAAAGCAACCTGAGCGGGCTGCGTGACCGCTTGCTGTCCGCCGGCCTGAACGTCGGCGACCTCGATTGCCACCTCGGCACACCGCCCCAAGGCCCGCAAACCCGCCTCGAACAACGCTGGGTCGACGAAACCGCATGAAAAATCCCAACGCCCCACGCCAGGCCATTGCCCTCAAATACGACGGCAGCCACGCCCCCACCCTCACCGCCAAGGGCGACGAAGCCCTGGCGAAAGAAATCCTGCGGATTGCCCGCGACTGCGAAGTGCCGATCTACGAAAACGCCGAACTGGTGAGGCTGCTGACGAAGATGGAGCTGGGGGACAGCATTCCGCAGGAGCTCTATCGGACGATTGCCGAGATCATTGCGTTTGCGTGGAATCTGAAGGGGAAATTTCCGGCGGGGCAGGATCCGGATGCGCTGATGGTCGAGAAGGACATCACCGAGCGCGGGGATGATTATTGAGCTTACGAACCCGTTATGTAGGAGCCGGTTTGCCGGCGAATGCGAACTTGAATATTGCACCGATCATTTAGCCGCCTTCGCTGGCAAGCCAGCTCCTACGAAACGCAATAGCTTGAAACTGCGACCAACAATCAAACCATTGATGAGCCCTGCCCCCAGCGCCGCCGCTGCAACCGTCGACATTTCATTGGCCAGTTCCGGGTACATGGCCGCCTGGTAACCTTCGTAATAACGCCAGGCAAAAAAGCCCCAATACACAATCAGTACCTTGAACGTACCGGGTAGAACCAGATGTTGCCCCTCGCACTGCACATTGTTGTACGAGAAAAAACGCAGTGCCAGCAACCACCCCGCCAGCAATCCCAATGCATAGACTGAAAGCTGGATTGCAATTTCCTGGGAGGGATTGAGCGATGCGAGGGACAAAGCCACGAATATCACGGGTGATATCTGCAATGACCTTTTCGATACGTGGCTCCTGAAACAGGCGATGACGCCGTAGTAACTCAGAATAAAAAACACCGCATAAACCCACAGCGGTGTACCACGCAAAATGTCGATCATAAGCCTTCCTGGCACTGTGTATGTTTGAGCAGATCAAACTACTGATCGCTGGTTGCGATCACAAGACGGTGGGATCTGAGAATGTTATAGGCAGGAGACTACGACAGCGTAATCCCTGTCTGAGGATAGAGAGGAATGAGTCGGATCGCGGGGAAGATTGCTGCGCATTCGAGGACGCCTTCGCGAGCAAGCCCGCTCCCACATTTGGTCTTCTGTGAACACAAATTTTGTGTACGACATTGATCCAGTGTGGGAGCGGGTTTGCTCCGGGCGGCGTTCCGACGAAAGCGATTTCAGCCGGATAGCAACACTCAGTTCTTGTGAAGCTTACTCATCAACTCCGCCTCAGCCTGGGTCAAGCCGCAGGACTGGGTCAGTTCGTTGACGCTGGCGCCCATTCCGACTAACCGCGCTGCCTGGGCAAACGACAGGCTTGAAGGATCACGCTGTTCCAGCTGGGTGAGTTTGTCCGGCAACGGCGCAACGATCGCCCGCAGCTCGTGCAGGTCTTCGCCCATGCGCACATTGCCGTTCTGGTAGTCGTCGACGCGCTTGGCCAGGTCCTTGATGCGCTGATCACGCAGCGCATCACCCTTGGCCTGTTGCGCGGCGATGTGCTTTTGACCGCGAATGTACGCCAGGAACATCGCCAGCGTGCCTGCCCAAAACAGGAACAGGACAATGACCGCAACCTCGAGAATCAATCAGATACTCTCCAGTTCCGACCATTCTTCTTCGCTCATCATCTTGTCGAGTTCGACCAGGATGAGCAGTTCGTTGTTCTTGTTGCACACGCCTTGAATGAACTTGGCGGACTCTTCGTTACCCACGTTCGGCGCGGTTTCGATTTCCGACTGACGCAGGTAAACCACTTCGGCCACGCTGTCGACCATGATCCCGACAACCTGCTTGTCGGCTTCGATGATGACGATACGGGTGTTGTCGCTGATCTCGGCATTCATCAGGCCGAAGCGCTGGCGGGTGTCGATCACGGTGACGACGTTGCCGCGCAGGTTGATGATGCCCAGCACGTAGCTCGGGGCACCCGGGACCGGGGCGATTTCGGTGTAACGCAGGACTTCCTGGACGCGCATCACGTTGATGCCGTAGGTCTCGTTGTCCAGCTTGAAGGTGACCCATTGCAGGATCGGATCTTCGGAACCTTTTGCCGCCGTTGCCTTGTCATTCATACCCTGACCCCTCAAGAAACCGCCCTGGCGGTGTGTGTTCCGTGCAACGCCATCAGAGTGACGTCGCCTGTTTTGTTTATTTGACTGATGTCGGTTTTTGGCCCGGCTTGACGCCAGACATGTGCTTGGCTCCGCCGCTGGCGATCAACTCGGCCAACGAGGCGACATCGAGCAAGGCGCACATGTGTTCAATCACCGTGCCGGCGAGCCATGGCCGCTGACCTCGGTGACTTCTCCATTTGATTTCATTCGGGTCCAGGCGCAACGAACGGCTGACCTGATGCACCGCCAGCCCCCACTCGTAGCCCTGCACCGAAATCACGTATTGCAGGCCCTGCTTGAAATCGTCGCGGTAACGGTCGGGCATGACCCAACGCGCGGTATCGAGCACCTTGAGGTTGCCGGCCTGGCTCGGCAGAATGCCCAGGAACCACTCCGGCTGGCCGAACAGCGGCGTCAGCTCGTGACCGGCCAGTGAGTAAATCGAGCCCAGGCACACCAGCGGCACCGCCAGGGTCAAACCGGCGACATCGAACAACAGGCATTCGAAGGGTTCGGCAGCCCAGGACGGACGACCGTCGGTTTCCACCGGTGGCGGCGTATTGCTCGGCGGCAAATGAACTTCAACGACGGGCGGCACCAGCGCCTGAGGCGCCTCGATAACCGTAGTCTCCAGCGCTTCAGCTTCCTCAATCGGAACCACCAGGGCTTGCAACAGTGGCGCAAGAGTCGATACCGGCGCCAGAACGGGTTCCTGCGCTTCGACCACGGCTACGGGAGCCTTTGCCAAAGGCGCGACCACCGGAGCGGCAGCCACTGCGGTTTTCTGTGAATCCCGGGCCTGTTCTTCGAGCACCGCAGCCTGAAATTCATCCAGTACGCCTTGCTCTTCGACGACTTTCACCACTTCGACAAGCGCCTCAATCTCCGGGGCCATGTCCTCGGTTGCGTCTTGCAGCAAGTTGTCCAGATACGACTGCAACGCCAGTTGCGGGCGCGATGTCGTCTTCATCGGCCGATTCATTGGCACACCTGCGCGGGCGCTACGGGAATTGGGCTCATGTCACGCCACCTGCGCAACAAGTTGCGCCGCCAGCAGATGCTTGAGCAACGCGCGATAAGCGAGAACGCCTCGGCTCTTACCGTCGAATTGCGAAGGTGTCAGACCGGCGCGGCTGGCATCGCGCAGGCGTGTGTCCACCGGGATGTAGCCCTGCCAGATTTCCTCTGGAAACTTGTCGCGCAGCACGCGCAACGTTCCGAGGGACGCTTGGGTGCGGCGGTCAAACAGGGTTGGCACGATGGTGAAGGGCAACGCCTGTTTGCGCGAGCGGTTGATCATCGCCAGGGTGTTGACCATGCGCTCCAGGCCCTTGACCGCCAGGTGTTCGGTCTGCACCGGGATCACCAGTTGCTGGCTCGCCGCCAAGGCATTGACCATCAGCACGCCGAGCAAGGGCGGGCTGTCGATCACGGCGTAATCGAAGTCCTGCCACAGTTGCGCCAGGCTCTTGGCAATCACCAGGCCCAAACCACTCTGCCCCGGCGACTGGCGCTCAAGGGTGGCCAGCGCGGTGCTGGAGGGCAACAGGGAGATGCGTTCGTCACTGGTCGACAGCAGCAGTTGACCCGGCAGGCCTTGGGGCACGCTGCCCTTGTGCAAGAACAAGTCGTAGCTGCTGTGCTCCAGGGCGTCGGGATCGTAGCCGAAGTAACTGGTCATCGAGCCGTGGGGGTCGAGATCGACCACGACCACGCGCTTGCCCGCCTCCGCCAGTAAACCGGCTAAAGCGATGGAGGAAGTCGTTTTACCGACACCACCCTTTTGATTGGCGACTGCCCAGACTCTCATTCGGATTGTTCCTCCCGGCCGAATGGATCGACCGAGAAATAGCTCAACGTGTTAATGCGGGTGACGGAGAATTGACGGCGCTCTCTCGTACCGGCGACTTGACCGGGGTCGGTGCAGTTTGTGTGCCAGCACGCTTCAATGCGGCATCCGGTTGCGCATGGGCGGTTCCGGTGCCGGTCAGGCTGCGGCGAACATCGAGGTTGCGCGACACCACCAGCACCACGCGACGGTTGCGTGCGCGGCCTTCAGCGGTAGCGTTGTTGGCCACCGGCTGAAACTCGCCATAGCCCACCGAAGCCAGGCGACCGGGGTTCACCCCTTGCATCGCCAGCATGCGCACGATGCTGGCCGAGCGGGCCGAAGACAGCTCCCAGTTGGTCGGATAGTGCGCGGTGCGGATCGGCTGATCGTCGGTGAAACCTTCGACATGAATCGGGTTGTCGAACGGCTTCAGGATCGCCGCAACCTTGTCGATGATGTTGAACGCGATGTCGCTGGGCATGGCGTCGCCGCTGCCGAACAACAGGCTGGAATTGAGCTCGATCTCGACCCACAACTCATTGCCGCGCACGGTCATCTGGTTGGAGCTGATCAGGTCACCGAACGCCGCACTGATGTCGTCGGCGATGCTTTTGAGGGGATCGCTGGCGCCGGCGACACCGGCATCGACCTGGTCACTGTCCTTGACCAGCGGCTTGGCCGGGGTCACGGTCTTTGGCCTCTCGTCACCGATGGGGATCGGCTTGAGCGAACGATCGGAATCGGTGAAGACCCCGATCAGCGCTTCGGAAATGACCTTGTACTTGCCTTCGTTGATCGAAGAGATCGAGTACATCACCACGAAAAAGGCGAACAGCAAGGTGATGAAGTCGGCATAGGAAACCAGCCAACGTTCATGGTTTACATGCTCTTCTTGCTGGCGACGACGGGCCATGAGTTTTTTCCCTTAATCCATGAAGCCCTGGAGCTTCAACTCAATGGAGCGAGGGTTTTCACCTTCGGCGATCGACAGCAGCCCTTCCAGCAGCATTTCGCGATAACGCGACTGGCGCAACGCAATGGATTTGAGTTTGGCGGCAATCGGCAGCAGCACCAGGTTGGCACTGGCCACGCCGTAGATGGTGGCGACGAAGGCCACGGCGATGCCGTTACCCAGTTGCGACGGATCACCCAGGTTGCCCATGACGTGAATCAGGCCCATCACCGCACCGATGATGCCTATGGTCGGCGCGTAACCGCCCATGCTTTCGAAGACCTTCGAAGCTTCGACATCGCGGCTTTCCTGGGTGTAGAAGTCCACTTCGAGAATGCTGCGAATCGCTTCCGGCTCGGCGCCGTCGACCAGCAGTTGCAGGCCTTTGCGTGCGTAGTTGTCGGGTTCGGCGTCGGCGATACCTTCAAGGCCCAGCAGGCCTTCCTTGCGTGCGGTCAGGCTCCAGTTCACCACGCGATCGATGCCACCGGCCAGGTCGACACGGGGCGGGAACAGGATCCAGGCGAGGATCTGCATGGCGCGCTTGAAGGCGCTCATCGGCGATTGCAGTAGCGCGGCGCCAATGGTGCCACCGAGCACGATCAGCGCTGCCGGGCCGTTGGCCAGGGCGCCGAGATGACCGCCTTCGAGGTAGTTGCCGCCGATGATGGCGACGAAGGCCATGATGATGCCGATCAGGCTTAGAACATCCATCAGATACAGGCCTCGACCAGGTGCTTGCCAATGTCGTCGAGGCTATACACCGCGTCGGCGAGCTCGGCTTTGACGATGGCCATCGGCATGCCGTAGATCACGCAACTGGCTTCGTCCTGTGCCCAGATCGAACTGCCGCCCTGCTTGAGCAGGCGCGCGCCTTCACGGCCGTCGGCGCCCATGCCGGTCAGGACCACCGCCAGAACCTTGTCGCCGTAGGACTTGGCTGCCGAACCGAACGTGATGTCCACGCATGGCTTGTAATTCAGACGTTCGTCACCCGGGAGGATTTTCACCGCACCGCGGCCGTCGATCATCATTTGCTTGCCACCCGGCGCCAGCAGCGCCAGGCCCGGACGCAGGATGTCGCCATCCTCGGCTTCCTTGACGCTGATGCGGCACAGCTTGTCCAGGCGCTCGGCGAAGGCCTTGGTGAAGGCGGCCGGCATGTGTTGAACCAGCACGAGCGGGGCCGGGAAGTTGGCCGGCAATTGGGTCAACACCCGCTGCAGGGCAACCGGGCCGCCGGTGGACGTACCAATGGCCACCAGTTTGTAGGCTTTGCGTTTCGGCGCGGGCGACGGCGCGGTGGCCGCATGCGTACGCACAGGGATCGGTGCCGGTGCCGGACGCACGGGCGCGCTGCTGCCGTAACTGCCGACACTCGAAGGCGCAGGTGTTGGAGCGGGTGCGGCCACAGGGGCCGGAGCGCTGTAGGCACTGACACGACGATTGCTGCGCGCAATGCTCAGGATCTTCTCGCACAGCAGTTGCTTGACCTTCTCGGGGTTGCGCGAGATGTCTTCGAAATTCTTCGGCAGGAAGTCCACCGCGCCGGCATCCAGCGCATCGAGGGTGACCCGGGCGCCTTCGTGGGTCAGCGAGGAGAACATCAGGACCGGGGTCGGGCAGCGTTGCATGATGTGCCGCACGGCGGTGATGCCGTCCATCATCGGCATCTCGTAGTCCATGGTGATCACGTCGGGCTTGAGGGCCAGTGCCTGATCGATCGCCTCTTTGCCGTTGGTCGCCGTGCCGACGACCTGGATATTGGAATCCGCTGAAAGAATTTCCGAGACGCGGCGGCGGAAAAACCCCGAATCGTCCACCACCAGGACTTTGACTGCCATAAACACTCCATTAGATGGAGCGAGGCCAGGCGCCCCGCTCCACCAGAATCAAATACGCCGTGTGGCGTAACGCTTGAGCATGCTCGGAACATCGAGAATCAGCGCAATGCGGCCGTCACCGGTGATGGTGGCGCCGGACATACCCGGCGTTCCCTGGAGCATTTTGCCCAATGGCTTGATGACCACTTCTTCCTGACCCACCAGTTGATCGACGACAAAGCCGATCCGCTGCGTGCCCACCGAAAGGATCACCACATGGCCCTCGCGCTGCTCTTCGTGAGCGGCGGAGCTGACCAGCCAGCGTTTGAGATAGAACAATGGCAGTGCCTTGTCCCGCACGATCACCACTTCCTGACCGTCCACGACGTTGGTGGTCGACAGGTCGAGGTGGAAGATCTCGTTGACGTTCACCAGCGGGAACGCAAAGGCCTGGTTGCCGAGCATGACCATCAGCGTCGGCATGATCGCCAGGGTCAGCGGGACCTTGATGACGATCTTCGAACCCTGGCCCTTGGCCGAGTAGATGTTGATCGAACCGTTGAGCTGGGAAATCTTGGTTTTCACCACGTCCATGCCCACGCCGCGACCCGATACGTCGGATATCTCGGTCTTGGTCGAGAAACCCGGGGCGAAGATCAGGTTGTAGCATTCGGTGTCGCTCAAACGGTCCGCCGCATCCTTGTCCATCACACCGCGTTTAACCGCGATGGATCGCAGGACGTTCGGGTCCATGCCTTTGCCGTCATCGGAGATCGACAGCAGGATGTGGTCGCCTTCCTGCTCGGCTGCAAGAATCACCTTGCCGCCCCGGGCCTTGCCCGAGGCTTCGCGTTCTTCCGGTGACTCGATACCGTGGTCGACCGCGTTGCGCACCAAGTGGACCAGCGGGTCGGCCAAGGCCTCGACGAGGTTCTTGTCGAGGTCGGTTTCTTCGCCGACCAGTTCCAGGTTGATCTCTTTCTTGAGCTGGCGAGCCAGGTCGCGAACCAGGCGCGGGAAGCGCCCGAAGACTTTCTTGATCGGTTGCATCCGGGTCTTCATGACCGCGGTTTGCAGGTCGGCGGTGACCACGTCGAGGTTCGACACAGCCTTGGACATGGCTTCGTCGCCGCTGTTGAGGCCGAGGCGGACCAGGCGGTTACGCACCAGCACCAACTCGCCGACCATGTTCATGATCTCGTCGAGACGCGCGGTATCGACGCGCACGGTGGTCTCGGCTTCGCTCGCCGGTTTTTCCGCCGGTGGCGCGGCCGGGGCACGCGCAGCAGCAGGTGCAGCGGCAGCAGCCGGCGTTTCAGCTTTTGGTTCGGGTGCCTTGGTCACTGGTTTCGGCGCCGCAGCCTTCGCGGCCGGCGCGGCAACGGACGTGTTCGATCCGCTGGCAACCGTCGCCTTGCCGACTTCGCTGAACCTGCCTTTGCCGTGCAACTCATCGAGCAGCGATTCAAATTCGTGATCGGTGATCAGATCGCTGCCGACCGCTGCGGCGGCTGGCGCGGCAGGTGCTGGCACAGAAGCAATGGCCGACTCGAGCGCATCGACAGCAAAGTTACCCTTGCCGTGCAGTTGGTCGAGCAGTGCTTCGAATTCGTCGTCAGTAATATCGGAGCTGTCGCCGGCCGCTTTCGGTGCTTCTGGCGCAGCCGGCGTAGGGACCACTGCGTCAACGGCGAACTGGCCTTTACCATGCAGTTGATCGAGCAACGACTCGAACTCGGCATCGGTGATTTCGTCGCTGGCAGCGGCATTGCTGGCAGGCGCTGGAGCAGCCGCCGGGGCCTCGGCCTGCGCCTTGACGGCGTTCAGCGAGTCCAGCAGTTGTTCGAATTCATTGTCGGTGATGTCGCCCGATTCGGCTTCAGCCACAGGCGTTTGAACCACAGCAGCGACAGGCGCGGATACCACCTCGTCAGCCGATTGCGGCTCGGCCAGGCGGGCCAGCGCCGCAAGCAATTCAGGTGTCGCAGCCGTGATCGGGCGGCGTTCGCGGACTTCGCTGAACATGCTGTTCACCGCGTCCAGCGCTTCGAGAACCACGTCCATCAGTTCCGAGTCGACGCGACGTTCACCCTTGCGCAGGATGTCGAACACGTTCTCGGCGATGTGGCAGCACTCCACCAGCTCGTTGAGCTGGAGGAAGCCGGCGCCCCCTTTTACAGTGTGAAAACCGCGAAAAATTGCATTGAGCAGATCCGCATCATCCGGACGGCTTTCCAGCTCGACCAGTTGCTCGGACAGTTGCTCTAGAATCTCGCCGGCCTCAACCAGGAAATCCTGAAGGATCTCTTCATCGGCGCCGAAGCTCATTAAGGGGATGCTCCTAACAGGTCTACCTAAAATCCAAGGCTGGATAGCAAATCGTCCACATCGTCCTGACCGGACACAACGTCTTCTCTTTTATCGGCATGAATCTGCGGACCTTCACCCTGAGATAGATGTTTTTGTGGATCTTTTTCAGCAAGCATCGCTTCGCGGTCATGTTCGATGCCCGCAAAGCGGTCCACCTGACTGGCCATCAGCACGAGCTTGAGCAGGTTGCTTTCAACTTCGGTGACCAACTGGGTCACACGCTTGATCACCTGGCCTGTGAGGTCCTGGTAATCCTGGGCGAGCAGGATGTCGTTGAGGTTGCCCGACACCGCGCGATTGTCCGTGCCGCTGCGCGCCAGGAACCCGTCGACCCGCCGGGCCAGTTCACGAAACTCTTGCGCGCCGACTTCGCGACGCATGAAGCGCCCCCAGTCCGCGCTCAACACCTTGGCTTCATCCGCCAGGCCATTGACCAGCGGCGTGGCACTTTCCACCAGATCCATGGTGCGGTTGGCCGCGGCCTCGGTCAGCTTGACCACATACCCCAGACGCTCGGTGGCGTCGGTGATCTGCGACACTTCTTCGGCTTGCGGCATGTGCGGGTCAATCTGGAAATTGACGATCGCGCTATGCAGTTCGCGAGTGAGCTTGCCCACTTCCTGATACAGGCCGCGGTCACGGGTCTGGTTGAGCTCATGGATCAATTGCACCGCGTCGCCGAACTTGCCTTTTTCAAGGCTGGCGACCAATTCGACGGCGTGTTTTTTCAGGGTCGATTCAAAATCGCCCAATGAAGTTTCGTTATTGCCCATAGCTCCCCCATGGCGCACTCATCAACCGATGCGTTCGAAAATCTTCTCGATTTTTTCTTTCAACGCCTGGGCCGTGAAGGGTTTGACCACATAGCCGTTAACGCCGGCCTGGGCCGCTTCGATGATCTGCTCACGCTTGGCTTCAGCGGTCACCATCAGCACCGGCAGGTGCTTGAGCTTTTCATCGGCACGCACATGGCGCAGCAGATCGATACCGGTCATGCCAGGCATGTTCCAGTCCGTTACCAGAAAGTCGATGCTTCCGCTGTTGAGCACCGGAATGGCGGTAGTGCCATCGTCGGCCTCGACGGTGTTGGTGAACCCAAGGTCACGCAGCAGGTTCTTGATGATCCGCCGCATCGTTGAGAAGTCATCAACGATGAGGATTTTCATGTTCTTGTCCAATTCGACCTCCAAGCAGTCTTAAACGCGCCCAGCACCTGGACACGCCATTTCAATCAATCCGGCAAAGCACTCGATGACTGTCTGGAGCACAACAGATCGCGACCGGCGCAGTTCAACACCACACCGGCCTCGTTCGCAGTGTCCCCCACACTGCCTTCAGCGCGCTCGCCACTCCCCCAAACGCCCCCGCAAACGGGCCGCGCACTGGCTGTGTAACTGGCTGACCCGAGATTCGCTGACCCCAAGGACCTCACCGATTTCCTTGAGGTTCAACTCTTCGTCGTAGTACAGCGCCAACACCAGTCGCTCACGCTCCGGCAAATTGGCAATCGCATCTGCCAGCGCAGCCTGGAAGCGTTCATCTTCCAGGTCGCGTGACGGCTCGATATGAGCACTCGCCCCATCCTCGTGCAGCCCTTCGTGTTCGCCGTCCTGCAACAGATCGTCGAAACTGAACAGCCGGCTGCCCAGGGTGTCGTTCAAAATCCCGTAGTAATCGTCGAGACTCAATTGGAGTTCGGCCGCAACTTCGTGATCTTTAGCATCACGACCGGTTTTCGCTTCAATCGAGCGAATGGCGTCGCTGACCATGCGTGTATTGCGGTGAACCGAACGTGGCGCCCAGTCCCCCTTACGCACTTCATCGAGCATGGCGCCGCGGATTCGAATGCCCGCGTACGTCTCGAAACTGGCGCCTTTGCTGGCGTCATATTTGGTCGACACTTCAAGCAGGCCGATCATCCCGGCCTGGATCAGGTCTTCGACCTGGACACTGGCCGGCAGGCGCGCCAACAAGTGGTAGGCAATGCGTTTAACCAGCGGCGCGTAACGCTCGATCAGCTCGTACTGCGCATCACGCGCCGATGTTTTGTAGAGGTTGTAACCGCTTGCCGTCATAGAACCGGTCCTGCTGTCTGCTGCACGAGGCGCTCGACGAAAAATTCCAGGTGCCCGCGCGGGTTGGCAGGCAGCGGCCAGGTATCGACCTTCTGTGCGATCGCCTTGAATGCCAGCGAGCACTTGGAACGCGGGAAGGCCTCGTAGACGGCGCGCTGCTTCTGCACCGCCTTGCGCACGCTTTCGTCGTAGGGCACCGCGCCGACGTATTGCAGGGCGACGTCGAGGAAGCGATCCGTGACCTTGGTCAACTTGGCGAACAGGTTGCGCCCTTCCTGCGGGCTCTGGGCCATGTTGGCCAGGACGCGGAAGCGGTTCATGCCGTAGTCACGGTTAAGCAATTTGATCAATGCGTAGGCGTCAGTGATCGAGGTCGGCTCGTCGCACACCACCAGCAGCACTTCCTGGGCTGCGCGAACGAAACTGACTACCGAGTCACCAATGCCCGCCGCGGTGTCGATCACCAATACGTCGAGGTTGTCGCCGATATCGCTGAAGGCCTGGATCAGGCCGGCGTGTTGCGCGGGGCTCAGATGCACCATGCTCTGAGTGCCGGATGCGGCCGGAACGATACGGATGCCGCCGGGTCCCTGCAGCAGTACATCGCGCAGTTCGCAGCGGCCCTCGATCACGTCGGCCAGGGTACGTTTGGGTGTCAGGCCCAGCAGAACGTCAACGTTCGCCAGTCCCAGGTCGGCGTCCAACAGCATGACGCGCCGGCCAAGCTCAGCCAGAGCCAGGGACAAGTTCACTGACACATTAGTTTTCCCGACGCCACCTTTGCCGCCGGTCACCGCGATCACCTGTACGGGATGCATGCTGCCCATGTTATTTCTTTACCTTGTCTTGCATAGACGGAGGCCACATTACTGGCTGCGCGTTCACAAACGGAACAATGCATGGCAGACCATCGATGTAGGTACAAAAACTGTTCATTACTACCTTAGCCAACCTGCTTGGTTTGGCTGTGGTAAATATCAGCGAACATGTCAGCCATGGCTTCTTCGCTGGGTTCTTCCTGCATTTGCACGCTGACGGCGCGACTGACCAACTGATGACGGCGCGGCAGATGGAGATCATCCGGAATCCGCGGGCCATCGGTCAGGTAGGCCACCGGCAGCTCATGACTGATGGCCAGGCTCAACACCTCGCCCAGACTAGCCGTTTCATCCAGTTTAGTCAGGATGCAGCCAGCGAGCCCACAACGCTTGTAACTGTGATAAGCGGCGGTTAGAACCTGTTTCTGGCTGGTGGTTGCCAGAACCAGATAATTTTTCGAGCGGATGCCTCGACCGGCCAGGCTTTCGAGCTGCATGCGCAGGGCCGGGTCGCTGGCCTGCAGGCCGGCGGTATCGATCAGTACCACGCGCTTGCGCAGCAAGGGTTCCAGCGCCTGCACCAGCGACTGGCCCGGATCGACGTGGGTCACCGACACGTTGAGTATGCGCCCCAGGGTCTTGAGCTGCTCCTGGGCACCGATGCGGAAGCTGTCCATGCTCACCAGCGCAATGTTCTGCGCGCCGTACTTGAGCACGTAACGGGCAGCCAGCTTGGCCAGGGTGGTGGTCTTGCCCATGCCGGCCGGGCCTACCATGGCGATCACACCGCCCTCTTCCAGCGGCTCGATTTCCGGTGTCACGATCATGCGCGCCAGGTGCGCCAGCAACATGCGCCAGGCCTGACGAGGCTCTTCGATATCGGTGATCATCGTCAAAAGGTCGCGCGACAGCGGGCCGGACAGGCCGATGCGTTGCAGGCGACGCCAGAGGTTGGCCTGGTCCGGACGGCTGCCCTGCAGCTGATTCCAGGCCAGCGAGCCGAGTTGGACTTCCATGAGTTCGCGCAGGCTGTTGAGTTCGAAACGCATCGAGTCGAACGCGCGCGGGTCCACGCCAGTGGAGGCTGGTGCAGCAGCCGGTGCGGGGCGACGGGGTTCGGCGTACGTTGGTTCGATCAACGGCTCGGCTGCGGTGAGCGGCAAGCCGGCGAACAACTGGCGATTGGTCGCATTGTCGCTCTCGCCGTCGCCACGCAGGCTCAGTTCGGCCTGGGCAGTGACGATCCGCGACTGAGTCTTGCGCAGCTCGTCTTCGAGTTCCATGTTCGGAACCCGCGGTGCCAGCGCCGACAACTTGTAATCCAGTGCAGCCG
Organism: Pseudomonas sp. GL-B-12; assembly: GCF_019955895.1. Lineage (NCBI taxonomy): Bacteria > Pseudomonadati > Pseudomonadota > Gammaproteobacteria > Pseudomonadales > Pseudomonadaceae > Pseudomonas > Pseudomonas sp. GL-B-12. Next base: position 8,050 of record NZ_JAHBCX010000036.1, on the reverse strand, counting down.
TCAGTTCGACACCTCCTGCGATCCGGCGGTTGCCAATGATGGCGGCATCAGCGCCCAGCTCATCGCGAACCAGCTTCATGGCCTGACGCATATCGGCGGCGAAAAAACGCTTAACTTGCATAAACCACTACCTCAGCCGTTGGGCCCTACTGTCGCAACGATGGTCACTTGCTTGTTGTCAGGGATTTCCTGGTAAGCCAACACGTGCAAACCCGGGACTGCGAGCCGGCCGAATCGCGAGAGCATCGCGCGAACCGGACCGGCCACCAGCAGAATCACCGGCTGACCTTGCATCTCCTGGCGCTGCGCTGCGTCGATCAACGAACGTTGCAGCTTCTCAGCCATGCTTGGCTCCAGCAGAACACCCTCTTCCGAGCCTTGCCCGGCCTTTTGCAGACTATTGAGCAATATCTGTTCCAACCTTGGCTCCAGCGTGATAACTGGCAGCTCCGACTCAGTGCCTACAATGCTTTGGACGATTGCACGGGATACGCCAACACGCACGGCAGCCACCAGCGCGGCGGTATCTTGACTCTTGGCGGCATTGTTGGCGATGGCTTCGGCAATGCTGCGGATGTCGCGCACCGGCACTTGTTCGGCCAACAGCGCTTGCAGCACCTTGAGCAGCTGCGACAGCGAAACCACGCCCGGCACCAGCTCCTCGGCCAGTTTCGGCGAGCTTTTGCCCAGCAATTGCATGAGCTGCTGCACTTCTTCGTGACCGATCAGTTCACTGGAATGCTTGTAGAGAATCTGGTTCAGGTGGGTAGCCACTACTGTACTGGCATCGACCACCGTATAACCGAGGGATTGCGCCTGGGCGCGCTGGCTGATTTCGATCCAGACCGCCTCCAGGCCGAAAGCCGGATCTTTGGCGGTAATGCCGTTGAGCGTGCCGTAGACCTGCCCCGGGTTGATCGCCAGCTCGCGATCCGGGTAAATCTCTGCTTCGGCCAGGATTACCCCCATGAGGGTCAGGCGATAGGCACTGGGCGCCAGGTCGAGGTTGTCGCGGATATGCACGGTCGGCATCAGGAAACCCAGATCCTGGGACAGCTTCTTGCGCACACCCTTGATCCGCGCCAGCAACTGGCCGCCCTGGTTGCGGTCCACCAACGGAATCAGGCGATAACCCACCTCCAGGCCGATCATGTCGATGGGCGTCACGTCATCCCAGCCAAGCTCCTTGGTTTCCTGGGCACGGGCCGGCGACGGCAACAACTCCTGCTGGCGCTTGACCTCTTGCAGGGCCTGCACCTTGGCGACGTTCTGCTTTTTCCAGAACAGGTAGGCGCCACCGGCCGCCAGGGCCGCCATGCTGAGGAACGAGAAGTGCGGCATGCCGGGCACCAGGCCCATGACCGCCATCAAGCCTGCCGCCACCGCCAGCGCCTTGGGCGAGGCGAACATCTGGCGATTGATTTGCTTGCCCATGTCTTCCGAACCGGAAGCACGGGTCACCATGATCGCGGCGGCTGTCGATAACAACAGTGATGGCAATTGCGCCACCAATCCGTCACCGATGGTCAACAGCGCATACACCTTGCCGGCGTCGGCGAAGTTCATGTTGTGCTGGAAGATACCGACCGCCATGCCGCCGATCAGGTTGATGAACAGAATCAGCAGGCCGGCGATGGCGTCACCGCGGACGAATTTGCTGGCACCGTCCATGGAACCGTAGAACTCGGCTTCCTGGGCCACTTCCGAACGACGGGCCTTGGCCTGGGCCTGATCGATCAGGCCGGCGTTGAGGTCGGCGTCGATCGCCATTTGCTTGCCGGGCATCGCATCGAGGGTGAAACGCGCGCTCACCTCGGAAATCCGCCCTGCGCCCTTGGTCACCACGACGAAGTTGATGATCATCAAGATCGCGAAGACCACGATACCAACCACGTAGTTACCGCCAATCACCACCTCGCCGAAGGCCTGGATCACCTTGCCGGCCGCCGCATGACCGTCCTGGCCGTGGAGCATCACCACCCGCGTGGAGGCCACGTTCAACGCCAGGCGCAATAGCGTCGCCACCAGCAGAATGGTCGGGAACACCGCGAAATCCAGCGGCCGCAAAGCGTAGACGCACACCAGCAGCACGACGATGGACAGGGCAATGTTGAAGGTGAAGAACACGTCCAGCAGGAACGGCGGCACCGGCAACATCATCATCGCCAGCATGACCAGCAGCAACAGCGGCACGCCCAGATTGCCTCGACTGAGGTCGGCAATGTTTGTGCGGGCACTGTTGATTAACTGAGAGCGATCCACCGGTTTTCCCCGTTCCTTTAAAGCAAACTTTTGACGCCTGAAGCAGGCGCAGAACGGCTACTGCAAGAAGCTTTCCAACTTTTGCAGAGGGAGAAATACAGAGTTTTTCAGGGGGTTATGTAGTGCCTTGACTGGCCTCTTCGCGAGCAAGCCCGCTCCCACAAGTTATCGCCGAACCTGTGGGCTTGCCCGCGAAGGGGCCATCAGCGACAGCGCGAATCTCAGGAATCGCGCCGCAGATCCGGCGGAATCGGCAGGTCATCCTTGAGCGGATCCGGTCGCTTGCCCTTGCCCGCCTGGTACTGTCGAATCTGATAAACGTAAGCCAGCACCTGCGCGACCGCCAGGTAGAGCCCGCCGGGGATTTCCTGCTCAAGCTCGGTGGAGTAGTAGATCGATCGCGCCAGCGCCGGCGACTCCAGCAGCAGGATCTCGTTGGCCGCCGCGATCTCGCGGATCTTCAGGGCCAGGAAGTCGCTACCCTTGGCCAGCAACACCGGCGCATTACCCTTTTCCGGGTCGTACTTCAGGGCCACGGCATAGTGCGTCGGGTTGGTGATGACCACGTCGGCCTCGGGAATGGCGGCCATCATCCGCCGCTGGGACATCTCGCGTTGCAGCTGTCGAATCCGCTGCTTGACCTCCGGCCGCCCCTCCTGGTCCTTATGCTCGTCACGCACTTCCTGCTTGGTCATCAGCAGTTTCTTGTGGCTTTCCCAGAGTTGTACCGGCACATCCACCACAGCGATCAGGATCAGCCCGCACGCCATCCACAAGGTGCTCCAGCCCACCACTTGCAGGCTGTGAATGATCGCCATGTCCAAGGGCTCATGGGCGATGCGCAGTAGGTCATCGATGTCCGATGACAACACCGCCAGCGCCACGAACAGGATGATGATGAACTTGGCCAGAGCCTTGAGCAGTTCGATCAGCGACTTGGTGGAGAACATGCGCTTGAGGCCGGGACCGGGGTTCAAGCGACTGAACTTGGGCGCCATGGAACTCGCCGCGAACAACCAGCCACCCAGGGAAATCGGACCGATGATGGCGGCCAGCACCAGCGTGATCATCACCGGCTGGATCGACCACAGGGCAATTTGCCCCGAGCGCATCAGGTAGGTGGCCATGGAGCGCTGATCCAGAATCACTTCCCGCGGCAGCGAGAAGTTGATGCGCATCAGCTCCATCATGTCCTGCGCCATGGCGCCGCCAAAAATCAGCAGCGCCGAGGCACCGACCAGCATGATCGCCAGGGTGTTGAGTTCCTTGGACCGCGCTATCTCCCCCTTTTCACGGGAGTCCTGCTTGCGCTTCTCCGTGGGGTCTTCTGTTTTGTCCTGACCGCTTTCGCTCTCAGCCATGACTCAGCTCGCCCGTGCCATTTCGCGTAACAACTGCAATGCCTCAGTGGCCAGCGGTTGATACTGGTTGAGAATGTCCGCCAGCCCGACCCAGACGATGAACAGCCCAAGCACCAGGATCAGCGGGAAGCCGACAGAGAAAATATTGAGTTGCGGCGCCGCCCGGGTCATGACGCCAAACGCGATGTTGACCACCAGCAACGCGGTGATCGCCGGCAGCACCAGCAACAACGCCGAACCGAGCACCCAGCCGAGCTTGCCGGCCAGCTCCCAGTAGTGATTGACCATCAGGCCGCCACCCACCGGCAACGTGGTGAAACTCTCGGTGAGGATCTCGAACACCACCAGATGACCGTTCATGGATAGGAACAGCAGCGTCACCAGCATGGTGAAAAACTGCCCGATCACCGCCGTCGATACACCGTTCGCCGGGTCGATCATGGAAGCGAAGCCCATGCCCATCTGGATGGCGACGATTTGCCCGGCGACCACAAAGGCCTGAAAGAACAGCTGCAAGGAAAAACCCATCACCGCACCGATGAGAATCTGCTCGGCAATCAGCAACAACCCGCTCAAATCCAGTGGATTCACCGGCGGCATCGGCGGCAGGCCCGGCGCGATGACCACGGTAATGGCCAAGGCGAAATACAGGCGGATGCGCCGGGGCAGCAGGGTCGTGCCAAATACCGGCATGACCATCAGCAAGGAGCCGACGCGAAACAGCGGCAGCATGAACGTCGCCACCCAGGTGCTGATCTGCGTATCGGTCAGCGCTAGCAGTGACATGGTTTAGCCGATGACCTGAGGAATGCTGCCGTACAACTGCAGGATGTAGTCCATGAAGGTCTGCACCATCCATGGACCGCCGACGATCAGCGTCACCAGCATCACCAGCAGGCGCGGCAGGAAGCTCAGGGTCTGTTCGTTGATCTGGGTGGCGGCCTGGAACATCGCCACCAGCAGGCCCACAAGCAAACTTGGAATCACCAGGATCGCCACCATCATGGTGGTCAGCCACAACGCTTCGCGAAAGATGTCGACCGCGACTTCTGGCGTCATGGCGAGACACCACCGAAGCTGCTGGCCAGCGTGCCGATGATCAGCGCCCAGCCATCCACCAGCACGAACAACATGATCTTGAACGGCAGGGAAATGATCAGCGGCGAGAGCATCATCATACCCATGGCCATCAACACACTGGCCACGACCAGGTCGATGATCAGGAACGGAATGAAGATCATGAAGCCGATCTGGAACGCCGTTTTCAGCTCGGAGGTGACGAAGGCCGGCACCAGGATGGTCAACGGCGCCTGATCCGGCGTCGCGATGTCAGTGCGCTTGGACAGGCGCATGAACAGCTCCAGATCACTGGAGCGGGTCTGGGCGAGCATGAAGTCCTTGATCGGCACCTGGGCCTTGGCGACCGCATCCTGGGCGGTCATTTTTTCTGCCAGGTACGGTTGCAAGGCGTCCTGATTTACCCGGTCGAACACCGGCGCCATGATGAACAGGGTCAGGAACAGTGCCATGCCGGTGAGGATCTGGTTCGACGGTGTCTGCTGCAGGCCCAGGGCCTGGCGCAGGATCGAGAACACGATGATGATCCGGGTGAAGCTGGTCATCAGCATGACAAACGCCGGGATAAAACTCAGCGCGGTCATGATCAGCAGGATTTGCAGGCTGACCGAGTATTCCTGCGCACCCTGCGCATTGGTGCCCAGGGTGATGGCCGGGATCGACAGCGGATCGGCACCGAATGCCAGCGGCGCGGCCAGCATCAGGGCCAGCATCAAGACGATGCGTAGCGCACCCATTACTTCTTATCCTTCTGATCTTTACCCAGCATCTCCAGCAGGCGCTGTGCAAACTCCGGCGTCGGCTTTTCGGTACTCGGCACTTGCACCGGTTCCTTGAGAACGTGCAGCGCAGCAATGTTGCCGGGGCTCAGGCCCAACAGAATCTGCTCGTTGCCGACCTGCACCAGCATCAGGCGGTCACGAGGCCCCAGCGCGCGGGAGCCGACAATCTCGATCACCTGCCCCTTGCCTGCCGGACCGGCCTGCTGGACCCGACGCAGCAACCAGGCGAGGAGAAAGATCAGCCCCAGCACCAGCAGCAAGCCGAACACCAGTTGCGTCAACTGGCCAGCCACACCGCTGCTCACCGCCGGCGCAGCGGCGGTAACAGCTGTCGCAACCGGCTCGGCCGCCAGCACGCTGAGCGGCATTGCGAGCACAAACCCCAGAACCTTTTTCACTCAGCGCAGCTTCTTGATGCGTTCGCTTGGGCTGATCACGTCCGTCAGGCGGATGCCGAACTTCTCGTTGACCACCACCACTTCGCCGTGGGCGATGAGCGTGCCATTGACCAGCACGTCCAGTGGCTCGCCGGCCAGGCGATCAAGCTCGATCACCGAACCCTGGTTCAGTTGCAGCAGGTTGCGGATGTTGATGTCGGTGCTGCCCACTTCCATGGAAATCGACACCGGGATATCAAGGATCACGTCCAGGTTCGGGCCTTCGAGGCTGACCGGGTCGTTGTTTTTCGGCACGCTGCCGAACTCTTCCATTGGCAAACGGTTAGACGCGGAACTGCCGGAATCGGCGGCCAGCAAAGCGTCGATGTCAGCCTGCCCGGCATCACCGGTTTCTTCCAGGGCCGCAGCCCATTCATCGGCCAGCGCCTGATCGTCCTGCGTGTTCATATTGTCAGTGTCCTCGGCGAGCAAAAATTCAGAATTCGGTTAATCGCGAATGGGTACGAGCGCCGGTCAACGGCGCTCGATCGGCTCGATCACTTGCAACGCCAGGTTGCCCTTGTGCGAGCCCATCTTGACCTTGAAGGCCGGCACGCCGTTGGCGCGCATGATCATTTCTTCCGGCATCTCGACCGGGATCACATCCCCCGGCTGCATGTGCAGGATGTCGCGCAGGCGCAACTGACGACGAGCCACCGTCGCCCCGATCGGCACGTCGACGTCCAGCACGTCCTGGCGCAGGGCGTTGACCCACCGCTCGTCCTGGTCATCGAGGTCCGACTGAAAGCCGGCGTCGAGCATTTCGCGCACCGGCTCGATCATCGAGTACGGCATGGTCACGTGCAGGTCGCCGCCACCGCCATCGAGTTCGATGTGGAAGGTCGACACCACAATGGCTTCGCTCGGGCCGACGATGTTGGCCATGGCCGGGTTCACTTCCGAGTTGATGTACTCGAAGTTGACTTCCATGATCGCTTGCCAGGCTTCCTTCAAGTCGACAAAGGCCTGCTCCAGCACCATGCGCACCACACGCAGTTCGGTCGGGGTGAATTCACGCCCTTCGATCTTGGCGTGCCGGCCGTCGCCACCGAAGAAGTTGTCCACCAGCTTGAACACCAGTTTGGCGTCGAGGATGAACAGCGCGGTGCCGCGCAGGGGTTTGATCTTGACCAGGTTCAGACTGGTCGGCACGTACAGCGAATGCACGTATTCGCCGAACTTCATCACCTGCACGCCGCCGACCGCCACGTCCGCCGAGCGACGCAGCATGTTGAACATGCTGATGCGGGTGTAGCGGGCGAAACGTTCGTTGATCATTTCCAGGGTCGGCATGCGTCCACGGACGATGCGATCCTGGCTGGTCAGGTCATAGCTTTTGACGGTGCCGGGTTCGGCAGCGTTTTCGGTCTGTACCAGACCATCGTCGACGCCATGCAACAGCGCGTCGATTTCATCCTGGGACAGCAGGTCCTGCACGGCCATGTCGTGTTCCTACTGCAGTACGAAATTAGTGAAAAGCAACTGTTCGATCACCACTTTGCCGAGCTCTTTCTGCGCCACTTCCTGGACGCTGGCGGTGGCTTTCTGCCGCAGCATTTCCTGTCCGACCGGCGAGGCGAGGGTCGCGAAGTCCTGCCCGGAGAACAGCATGACCAGGTTATTGCGGATCACCGGCATGTGGACCTTGAGCGCCTCCAGATCCGCCTGGTTGCGCGCGAGCATGGTGATGCTCACTTGCATGTAGCGCTGGCGGCCGTTCTGGTTGAAGTTGGCCACGAAGGCCGGCGCCATCGCCTCGAAAATCGCTGGCTGTTTGCCGATGGCAGCGGTTTCTGCCACGGTGGCGGCAGGCTTGCTCTGAGCGCTGTGCATGAAGTACCAGGTCGCCCCCACGGACACACCGATCGCCAGCAGCAGGGCCACCACGATCACGATAATCAGCTTGAGTTTGCCTTTGGTTGCGGGGTCTTTAACTGCTGCGTCGCTCTTCGCCATGCCAATAATCCGTCACTATTCGGGTTTTCACAGTCGCACGGCAAGGCAAGAGCAAGTGTTATGCCAGAAGTGTCTGGAAAGGATTGGGCGGGGACGGGTGCGATTCGCAATATGCAGTGAAACCCCTGTGGGAGCGGGCTTGCTCGCGAAAGCGGTGTGTCAGACGCATTCATGT
>NZ_JAHBCX010000035.1:0-63655 GCF_019955895.1 Pseudomonas sp. GL-B-12 | reverse complement strand
GGGTCAGTCTGATCAGCCAGTTGATCGGCACTGCGCTGGGCATCACTGTGGCACTGACCGGCGGATTTGCGGTGTATGGCGTGATCAAGGCGCTGCATGGATTGCGCCTGAGTCAGGAAGAGGAGTATTACGGCGCGGACCTGTCGATCCACAAGATCGGTGCCGTGAGTCAGGACTGACAAGGGTCTCTTTATCGTCGGTGGCATCAGGGCAGGGGACTCAATGGCTCGACGGTTTTTTGGGGCAGGCCTAGAATGGTCACTTAATTTTCTGGTTGAGCGCTCATGCTTCCCGAATGTCAGCTGTTCGGCACCCCTGGATGCCATCTCTGTGAAGTAGCCGAAGCCATGTTGATGGAGTTCGTCGAGCGCGGCCTGCTGGTGGAACTGGTGGACATCACTGAGGATGAAACATGGTACGCAGCCTACAGCCTGCGTATTCCGGTGTTGCGACGAGTCGATACCGGTGCTGAACTGGGCTGGCCGTTCAGTACCGATCAGGTGGTGGCGTTCCTGCGTTGAGTGGCTCTTGCGCTGGCGGTATGTCCCGCCTGTCGAACTTTGCGATTGATCCCCTTGGCTTATTCGGTGTTGATCGGATACTGTATGCGTATACAGTTATTCGCGGTGCCTGCCTTGCCGTTCCTGATTTTCGGGAGTGAGCAGGCAAGCCCGGGCGTCAGAGGGATGAATCGTGGTCAATGTCGAACAGTTGAAGAACAGCGTGAACCGGATGTCTGCAGACGTCGTGCGCGAGGCTGTCCTTGAGTTGCGTCTGGATGGTCTGGTGACCGAGGGGAAAACGCCCTTCAACAAAACGCATTTCAATACCTGTTTCGCAGAAATCGAAGCCTTGTTTCAACGCGCGGGTTATCACCGGCAACTCGATGTCGTGGGTTATCAGGGATTGTTGTACGCCCTCTACGACCCCGCTCGCTGGGAGGCGGTCGATGTACTGCGCTGGCTCAAGGAGTACACCGAAGCGGCGGCGCGCACACAGATCCCGGCTTGAGGAATCTTCTCTAGGTTCCTTCCCCCCTGCTGTTGGATAATGCCGCCCTGCACTGAGGGTTAGAGCTTTCGTATGTCCACTTCATCTTTTTCCGCGGCACACAGTCAGGCCAGTACGCTCTACTTGCCACCTGGCCCGTGGCAGACCGTTGTCGATTGCCTGTGTGAGCATTTCAGCGCCATCAGTCGTGAACAATGGCTGGACAGAATAGCCCGTGGCCGGGTCCTCGATGGGCAGGGCATGCCGATTGCCCTCGATCTGGCCTACAGGGAAGGTTTGCGGATTCATTATTTTCGCGAAGTGCCGGATGAAAAGCCGATCCCGGTGATCGAGTCGATCCTGTACGCGGACGAGCATCTGGTGGTGGCCGACAAACCGCATTTCCTGCCCGTGACGCCGGCTGGCGAATACGTCGAACAGACGCTGCTCAGGCGCTTGATCCGTCGCCTGGACAATCCGCACCTGGTGCCATTGCATCGTATCGACCGGCATACCGCAGGGTTGGTGCTGTTTTCCGCCAATCCGCAGAGTCGTTCGGCTTATCAGTCGTTGTTTCCAACCCGGCAGATCGAAAAGCGCTACGAGGCCATCGCGGCGCCGTTGCCTGACCTGGCTTTCCCGTTGGTGCATAAAAGCCGACTGGTCGATGGCGAACCGTTCTTTCGCATGCAGGAGGGCTCGGGAGCCAGCAACACGGAGACTGCGGTCGAAGTCAGGGAGAAACGGGGGGATCTCTGGCGTTATGGCCTTTACCCGGTGACGGGCAAGAAACATCAGCTGCGGGTACATATGGCAGCGTTGGGTGCCGCTATCTGCAACGACCCGTTTTACCCCGAGGTGCTCAAGGATGCACAGGATGACTACGCCAATCCTTTGAAACTGCTGGCTCAGGGTCTGAAATTTATCGATCCGGTCACAGGCCAGGCGCGAGAGTTCGAGAGTGAAATCACCCTGAAATGGTGATCAAGAAGCGACCCTGAAGTGCTTTTCTTCAGGCATGAAAAAGCCCGCATCAAGCGGGCTTTTCTGTATCCGGCGGCGCCAGGATTACAGCTCTTTAACTGTACGAACCTGGTCTTTGTTGATGCGGGTCTGTTTGCCGTCGAGCTGTTCGAATTCGTAGAAACCGGAATCCTTGTCGAACTGTGGCGTGTCGACGGCCTGGATTTCGCGACCGTCATTCAAGGTGATCACCGTAGGCGATGCACAACCGGCGAGAGTGGCGAGGCCGAGTGCGAGCATGAAAGTGGCGAGGGTCCGTTGAGTCATGTGTGTGTCTCCGAATAAGAAATCTTTGGTTACTGAGTTTGAGACGTGAACCGTCCGTGCAAGTTCCTGATTAATCTCAGTCTGACACAGTGTCATGACCGCCTAACAGTTCCGGCGTGTTGAGGTTGGCCAGCCGAGGATCCTTGTCGGGGCATTGCAGCGCGGTCGCACCGAGCTTGCGCATCAACCGGCCAGGGCTGCGCTCACCTTCGTTCCAGGCATTTTCAATTGCTGCCCTGTGTAGCACAGGAATCACGCACAACAACGGTTCCCAGTGGTCATCATGCCGCACCATCAGCGGCTTGTCCGGATGCAGGTTGGCGGCCTCGCGCATATTGTCGATCAGCGCCGCATCAATGCCCGGAACGTCACATGGCAAGACCAGCAGATGGCTATGGCGAGCAGCTTTCAGGCCTGCGCGAATACCGGCCAGCGGCCCGGGGAAGTCACCTTCATCATCGTGGACCAACTGGTCGGCGTAGGGTGCGTACTTCTCAAGGTTGCGATTGCAGGAGATGATCAGGTCATCGCTCAGCGGGCGGGTCTTGCGATGCAGATGCGCAATCAGGGGTTCGCCGTGCCAGTCCAGCAACCCTTTGTCTCGACCACCCATACGTTGGCCGCGACCGCCCGCCAGGAGCAGAATGGAGCAGGGTGGCAATTGTGAATTCGTGGTCATGGCAGGCCTCCATGGGGGCGGCGAAAAAACGGAGCGCTGTGATATAACACCGGGCTGTTTCTCCTACAACTGGACGAGCCTATGAAAGCCAAGGCTGATGTACCTTTCGCACCGCTGAATATTGCAGTGCTGACTGTCAGCGATACCCGCACACTGGAAACCGACACCTCAGGTCAGGTCTTTGTCGACGGCTTGACCGCCGCCGGTCATTACCTGGCAGCCCGGGTGTTGCTCAAAGATGACCTCTACAAAATTCGCGCGCAAGTCGCCAACTGGATTGCCGACGATGTCGTGCAGGTGGTGCTGATCACCGGCGGCACCGGTTTTACCGGGCGTGACAGCACGCCGGAAGCCGTCGGCTGCCTGCTGGACAAACAGGTTGATGGATTTGGTGAACTGTTCCGCCAGATCTCGGTTGCCGATATCGGCACCTCGACCGTTCAGTCCCGGGCGTTGGCCGGTCTGGCCAACGGCACGCTGGTTTGCTGCTTGCCAGGCTCGACCAATGCCGTGCGCACCGGTTGGGACGGCATACTGGCCGAGCAGCTGGATTCGCGGCATCGCCCGTGCAATTTCGTGCCTCACTTGAAACAGGCTGCGCCTTGTGAATCCCGTGGGTAAGCCTGGCAAGTCAGGCAGTCTGATGCCTGTCGAGCAGGCGTTGGCGCGCCTGCTGGAAATGGCCGAGGCCTCAAGGATTGTCGAGCGTGAACGCTTGCCGTTGGCGCAGGTACAGGGCCGTGTATTGGCTGAAGATCTGGTGTCGACGCTTGATCTGCCGCCCTGGCCCAACAGTGCCATGGACGGTTATGCCTTGCGCATGGCTGACTGGACGGGAGAGCCGTTGGTGGTCAGTCAGAAGGTGTTTGCCGGCCAGGCTCCCGATCCGTTGCAGCCAGGAACCTGTGCACGCATTTTCACCGGGGCGCCTGTTCCCGCTGGTGCCGATTGCGTCGAGATGCAGGAAAACGCCGAGGTTCAGGCCGATGAGCGAGTCCGTTTCACTCAAGCCTTGACCCCAGGCCAGAACATCCGTCCACAAGGCCAGGAAACCACCGTCGGCGAGTTGATTCTGCCGGCAGGTACACGGCTGGGGCCGATCGAGCAAGGATTGGCTGCCTCCTTGGGATGCGCTGAGCTCGAGGTGGTTCGCAAGGTGCGTGTGGCGGTGCTGTCTACCGGCGACGAATTGATTGAGCCGGGGCAGTCACTGGGCCCGGGACAGATCTACAACAGCAACCGGGTGTTGTTGTGTAGCTGGTTGCAGCGTTTGGGTTGTGAGGTCGTCGACGCGGGAATTCTGCCGGACAATCTGGAAACCACTCGCTCCCGATTGGGTGAGTTGAAGGATGTCGATCTGATCCTCTCGACCGGTGGCGTATCGGTAGGGGAAGCCGATTTTCTGGGCATCGCCTTGCGCGAAGAGGGCGAATTGACGCTGTGGAAACTCGCCATCAAGCCCGGTAAACCGCTGACGTTCGGGCATTTTCGCGGTGTACCTGTGATTGGCTTACCGGGCAATCCGGCATCGACCCTCGTGACCTTTGCGTTGTTGACCAGGCCCTATCTTTTGCGCCGTCAGGGTGTGCAAGACGTTGAGCCGCTGAAGGTGCAGGTGCCGGCAGGGTTTGACTGGCTCCAACCCGGCAATCGGCGTGAGTATTTGCGCGCACGGCTGGAAAACGGCAGGGCGACGATCTACAAAAACCAGAGTTCCGGTGTGCTGCGCAGCGCTGCATGGGCTGATGGACTGGTAGAAGTCCTGGAAGGTCGCACGCTGGTTCAGGGCGAAATCGTTTACTTCATTCCGTTGAGCGAAGTCCTGAGCTGATAGCTACAACGGCTTAGTCACACAAGACCCGGTTGATTGAACCGGGTCTTGTGTTAATGGCAACTCAATGCGCCAGAAGCAATGAAATAACCTGCTCGAAACGGCTATTGGCAATCCAGCCAAGGAGGCCGAGGATCACCACTGTTCCACCGGCGGAATAGGCAAGCCTGTGTTTGATGGATTTGACGTCACCCCGGACTTCGTCCATGTCTCTGCGTATGTGCTTGAGGTGTGTTTCCAGCTCGGTGACGCGAGGTTCCATATCGACTTCTCCCGTGGTTTTTGTGCTGTTGCTGCATTCAGCTCAATGGCCTGCATTTTTATTATCTATGAGCGGCAAGACCGAAATGGCCGGTGATGCGAGGTTTTGGCATTGCATGGCACGTCCTTGTGATGTGCTGCAGCCCAAGGTCTACCAATTCGGATTTGTGGTCAATTGAGCCGATTCCTCACGTTTTGTAAGAAAAATCCTGCCGTGTGGGTGGGGATCAAGACTGTCCGACTGGAAGTAATTCGTTTTCTTGCGACTTTTAACGGGGGGCTTCTGGCGTCGACAGCATGTTTATTCGTGCGCGCCTGCCCTGGAAGGGGACAACCTGCGGTTCTCGGTGCGGCCAGCGGCGTTACTCGTGCATCTGCCTGACGATTCGCCGCTGTTACGTGTTGGAGAAGTGCCTAGTCATCAAGGCTGATGATTTTTTCACGCACGGCAAACAGCACCAGGCCGGCCACATCGTAGATCTGCAAGCGCTTCATGATCTGCGAACGGTGGGTTTCGACGGTCTTGACGCTCAGCCCCAGGCCGTTGGCGATCTCTCGAGTGGATTTTCCGCGAACGATCAATCGCAGGATTTCCAGCTGACGTGCCGTCAGGTTGTGCGAGTCGGCAGGTTCGGGTTGGTGCTTCTGGTTTCGGGTCAGCGCCTGATTGATCACCGTGTGGGCAATGGCCGGGCTCAGATAGCGCTCATTGTTGCGCAAGGCCTCCAGTGCGTGTTCGAGTTCGGTGGCCGTGGTGTCCTTGAGCAGGTAGCCATGGGCTCCGGACTCCAGCGCCTGCATGATCAGGGCCGGGTCGGTGTGCATCGAGAGGATCAGGACCTTGCTCTGCGGGCGCACTCGCTTGAGCTGCTGCAAGGCTTCGAGGCCGCCGGTCTGGCGCATCGAAATATCCAGCAGGACAATATCCGGGGACAGGTGCCCAACCATTTCCAGCAACTGCGAGCCGTCACTGGCCTCACCGATGACGGCATAGCCGGGCAGATCCATTACCAGGGCGCGCACGCCAGCCCTGATCAGCGAGTGGTCATCCACCAGTAGTAAATTACAAGTCAATGCATAACCTTATTCGAACTGGCCCGTTCGAGCGCACGGGGCGCCCAGGGAAAAAGAGCTTCGATTTGAGTGCCTTTGCCCGGCTCGCTGGTAACGCTCAATGTGCCGCCCAGTTGATCGACCCGTTCCGACATCCCGGCCATACCGCGTTGCCCTTCACGACCTGGGTCTGTTGTGGGCGCAAAGCCCTGACCGTCATCGCTGATCTGCAACTTCAGGCCTTGGGGCCGGCGCTGCAGGCACACCAGCAGATTTTTGGCCTGGGCATGTCGCAGGATGTTGGTGACCGCTTCCTGGGTGATGCGGAAAGCCGCCACGGCCATTTCCTCCGGTATGCCGGTCAGGCGCTGCTGGCATTCCAGGCTCCAGTGCACCGGGGTGTTGGCCAGGGTCTTGAGCAGGTGTGCCCGCAGACTGGCTTCCAGCCCGAGGCTGGTCAACTGCCGGGGATTGAGAATGGCGGATACGTCACGAACTTTGGCCAGGGTTTCTTCCAGCGTGTCGCAGAGGACCGAGCATTGCTCCTGGAGTTCTTCGGGCATCCGGCGTTTGAGCCAGTCACTTTGCAGTTTGGCGGCGGTCAGCAATTGACCGATGTCGTCATGCAGTTCCCGGCTCAGCCGGTGACGCTCGTTTTCCTGAACCTGCAACAGCCGGTCGGCCAGTTCCTGAGGCTGGAATTTGATGGATTTGCGCGAGAGGCAGTACTGCACGGCAACACTGGCCAGCGCTGCAACGCTGAGCACCAGCAACGACAGGGGCAACGGGATGGACAAGCCATAGACCAGTAGACTGCCGAGGGTCGAGCAGGCGCATAGCAACAGCGTGAATGTGCGTGCATATGCTCGGGAAGGTGGCCACATGGCGATTGACTTGAGGCTGGCGTGCATAGCGGATGGAGCCAATGGATGTTCGCTGCGGGCTGACCGGTCATGCTGGCTGACAGGCCCCTGTTTTCTAATGTGGAGCGCCGACTTCAACGGGATGTACTTTTTGCTGGAGAGTTCAGCTCCGAACCGGAGCGAGCTGTATCCGGCTGCATTCACACTGCCATTAATTGGCGTCAACTAACAGGCGGCATAGTAGCACTTAAGATACCGTTGGTCGCGTCCGTATGTATGTCCGAAAAGTCAGGAGTCCAGTCGTCTGGACGACGGTTCCATAATGAAACAAGTTGGTTGTTGCCGTCGCAAAATGCCGATTGCCCCTGGGTTTTGTTGTTGATACCAGGCAATGCCCTGGTCAAGACCAGCGCGCAATTGTCGAAGGGCAATAGTGGTTGTTAATAGATGTCGCTTATAGCTATGAAATATTCATCTGCGACATGTGCGCACTCAAGTTACAGCGCGGTATTGATAACCAGAACACGCCATACGGCATGGTTTGGCAAGTTCAGGCCTGTCGTTCCGAATAGGATACGAGGGTGAACGGCCTGGAATTGACCGGTGGTCGAAATCGGCTTTGCCCGACCTGAAAGGCAAAGGCTTCGATCAGGGTGACCTGCTCGCTGTCGTCGAGACTGAGCTGTCCGGTGGTCTGGTCGATGAGTTCGAGTTGCCAGGCAATCAGGGTCAGGCAGTCTTTCAGGGCACTCAGCGCCTCGTCGTGCAGGCTCATGGTGTTCTGGGCGTGGTTCAGCAGGCCATGAATATGCAGAGAAAATTCTGACACGGCCGCCAACGCCAGGGCATCGGCCTTGTTGGCCAGCTTGAGCAGTATGCTGAGCATGCAGTCGATGGCGTCCTTGTCATTGCTGATCAACTGCAGATGACTCAGGCATTCCTCGGTTTTAGCCAGGAGTGTTTCAGCTTCGACGAGAAACTCGGGGAGCCGCTGGGCCCACTCTTTACGGTCGTTCGGCATACTTATCTCCACAACGTCATTTCAAATGAGGGGGATATGGTGTGTGTCGACAAGGGCGGTCGGGACCCCGGCATTGCCGAGTCGTCGGGTGAACGAGCTGCGGCTGGCCCGGAGGCAGGCTGGGGAACACGAGAGGGTGGTTGGCCACTGACTTGCGATCGCACACAAAAGCCTGACTCCGTTCATGCAATGAGAATGGCGTCACATTAATGGCTATTGGATATTGCGAACATCAGGTTGCACCTGATTGTTGATAGGGGAATCCCTTACACAGGGGAACCTTTCGCACGAACAAGGGTCGCGTGGCGCAGAAGTGCAGCAGATGTAATCACAGCGCCAGTAAAGCATGATGTCAATATGACATCAATACCCGGCGTGGCATTTTAGAGAGGGTCAAGCTTCGGCAAAAACAGCCGATAACCTTTCTTAAGTGAATTCATCCGAACAAGACCAGGAGTCATTGATGGCCGGCATTCTCGACACGGTAGACCAACGCACGCAACTGGTGGGTGAGAATCGCCTGGAAATCCTCATGTTCCGGCTCGCTGGACGGCAATTGTTCGCGATCAACGTCTTTAAAGTACAGGAAGTCCTGCAACTGCCAAAGTTGACGCTGATGCCGCAGCGCCATCCTTTTGTGTGCGGCGTGGTCAACCTGCGTGGCCAGACCCTGCCGGTGATCGACCTGTCCCAGGCCATTGGCATGCGCCCGTTGGTGCCGGGGCCTGGCAGCACGATTATCGTCACCGAATACAACCGTTCGGTTCAGGCCTTCCTGGTCGGTGGTGTGGACCGGATCGTCAACATGAACTGGGAAGCCATCCTGCCGCCTCCGGGCAGCGCCGGTCGCGAGCACTACCTGACGGCCATCAGCAAGGTCGATGATCAACTGGTGGAAATCATCGACGTCGAAAAGGTCCTGGCCGAAATCGTCCCGTACAACGCCAAAGTCTCCCGCGATAAGCTCGAAGATCCGGTGCTGGAACGTGCCCGTGGCCGTGAGGTGCTGCTGGTGGATGACTCGAATGTGGCCCTGGCGCAATTGCGCGATACCCTGGGACAGCTGGGCGTGAAGATGCACATCGCCAGCGACGGGTTGAAGGCCTTGAACATGCTCAAGGCCTGGGCCGATACCGGCGTACACATGACCGACAAACTGCTGATGGTCTTCACCGATGCGGAAATGCCGGAAATGGATGGCTATCGCCTGACCACCGAAATCCGCAACGACCCGCGCCTGCGTGGCTTGTACGTGGTGCTGCACACCTCGCTGTCCGGCAGCTTCAATGACTCGATGGTCAAGAAGGTCGGCTGCGACAATTTCCTCTCCAAATTCCAGCCGGACAAACTCGTCGACGTGGTGCGCCAGCGCCTGATGCTTGACGAAGTACCGGCGTAAGAAGGGCCTGCGCAACCACACATTTTGCTCTTTGATTCGATCATCAAGCTCGTATAGGGTGGCGTTTTTACCTACCAGGGAGCTGGCCATGTTGCGTCTGAGCGCGCTGTATCGTTATCCGTTGAAATCCGCCCAAGGCGAGAGGCTGCAAGCGATCGGTCTCGATAAACTCGGGCTGGACGGCGATCGCCGCTGGATGCTGGTGGACGAGGCCAGCGGGCGCTTCCTGACCCAGCGTGCGGTGGCGCAGATGAGCCAGTTGTCGGCTTTGTGGAATGCCGAAGGCGGCTTGACCCTCAGCGCGCCCGGCCATTCGCCGCTCGACATAGCTTTGCCTGGTAACGATGCACAACTGCGAGGCGTGACGATCTGGCGCGATACCTTGCGAGTCCCCGATACAGGCGATGAAGCAGGGGCCTGGGTCAGCCAGTTCATCGGAAAACCGACACGCCTGGTGCAAGTGCCGCTGGATCGGGCACGGATGACGGAGGCCGGCTACGGCAAGGATGACGATCAGGTGGCGTTCGCCGATGGCTATCCGCTGTTGCTGATTGGCCAGGCCTCTCTCGAGGACTTGTCGCAACGGGTCGGGCGTCCGTTGGAGATGCTGCGTTTCCGGCCGAATCTGGTGATCGAAGGCAGTGCAGCGTTCGCCGAGGACGGCTGGAAGCGTATCCGCATCGGCGAGGTCGAGTTCCGCGTGGTCAAGTCCTGTTCGCGCTGCATCCTGACCACCATCGACCCGCAAACCGGGGAGCGCAGCGACGACCGCGAACCCTTGGCCACTTTGCAGAAATACCGTTCCCAGGCGGACGGCGCAATGTTCGGCCAGAACCTGGTCAACGACGGCAACGGTCGACTCGAAGTCGGCATGCCGGTGGAGATCCTCGAGTAATTTTGCGCAGAATAAAAAATGCCCGTGTCGAAAAACACGGGCATTTTTTATTGCGGCGACTTTTTTGGTTGAGGCCCCGCAGGCTTAGCCGCGGTATTCGCACAGGTAAGCGGTGTCGACGGCAACTTTCAGTTGGAACTTGCTGTTGGCCGGCACGTTGAACTGGCTGCCGGCGGCGAAGGTTTCCCAGTCGCTGCTGTCGGGCAGTTTGACGGTCAATGCGCCGCTGACCACGTGCATGATTTCACGCTGGCTGGTGCCGAATTCGTACTCGCCCGGAGCCATGACGCCGATGGTCGCTGGACCTTCTGCGGTGCCAAAGGCGATCGACTTGACGGTGCCGTCGAAGTACTCGTTGACTTTAAACATGGGCGATTCCTCGAAAAGGGCTAAAAAGGGCCGGCCAGTATGCACAAGGCCCTGAGTGTCGTCACCTGTCTAAAGCGGAAGAACCAGCGGCAGCAGGCGTGCGGTATTGCGCGCATCTTCCAGCGCCCGGTGTTGCTGGCCGGTGAACTGCAGGCCGGCCAGTTGCAGGGCACCGTTGAGCCCCAGCGGGCGTTCCAGGCGTCGGGCCTTGGCAAAGCGCTGTTTGAGGTTCATGTGCGGCACGTTGGCCAGCATGCTGGCGAGTCCCAACTGCTGCCAATCCTGGAGCAGTTGTTTGCGATCGTAATCGCCCCAGCTGGCCCAGCCTTCAAGTCGTGTGTGGTGTTGGCCGAGCCAGCGTTCAAACGCCGGCCAGACTTCGCCCAGCGGTTGCGCGGCATCGATGTTGGCTTGGGTGATGTGCGTCAGCTCGCGGCAAAACGGCGTCAGCAACGGCCGCCGCAAAGGCCGGACGAAGCGCTGGAACTGGTCCAGTTCGCGTCCCTTGCGATCCACCAGGGTGGCGCCGATTTCAATGATTTCCATATCCGTTACGGGCCAACCCCCCTCATCGGTGGTGGCCTCCAGATCAATAACCAGCCAGTGAGGCATTGCAGGTTTCCTGGTATCCGCGTCCTGATAGGCTTTGAGCGTAGCCAAACCCGGCGGTTCCGCCTAGCGGCTTATTCGACCTCCAACAGAATCTGCCGGTTTTTCACCTGATCCCCGATTTTGACTTGCAAGCGTTTCAGAACACCGTCGATGCCCGACTTCAATGGGTGCTCCATTTTCATCGCCTCCAGTACCACCAGCAGTTGGCCCTTGGTCACCTGGCTGCCTTCGTTGACCAGGACGTCGACAATCGCGCCGTCCATCGGCGCCTTGAGGGTGCCAGAGCTGACACTGGCCTGGCCGGTAACTTGCACCTGGGTGCGATCCACGAACTGCAGACTGCCCGGCCGGGTAAACAGCCAGAGACGCCCGGCCTCCAGGCGATAAGCGTGGCGTTGGCGAACGCCTTCGATTTCGAGGGTGGCCCAGCGTCCGTCGCTGTGGATGATCTTCAGTTCGAGGCTGCGCTCGGCGACCTGAATGCGCAACGGCTGGCCCGGGATCGCCTGCAACGCTACCGGCCAGTCCTGATCTTCAAGGCCGATGCGATAGTGCAGCGGCACACTGGCGTTGTTGCGCCAACCGCAAAGTGGGGCCGGGTGAGCCTGTGCTGCAGCCTGATAGAACAGGGCGGCGGCGATGGCCAAGTGGTGTGCGCCTGGGGTTTCGGGATGCAGGCAGGCGTGGTCGGCGAAATGCTGCGCGATGAAACCGGTACTGAAATCACCGCTGGCGAACTGAGGGTGTTCCAGCAGGCTGGCAAGCAGGCGTTGATTGCTTTGCAGCCCCAGCAGCACGCTGTCTTGTACGGCCCGCAGCAGTTTGCGCCGGGCTTCTTCGCGGGTGGCACCGTGGGCGATGAGCTTGCCGAGCATCGGGTCGTAGAAAGGACTGATGACCTGGCCTTCGATCAGGCCGTGGTCGATCCGTACGCCGTCCTGTAACGCCGGCTCCCAGGCCACGACGCGCCCGGTTTGCGGCAGGAAACCCTGGGCCGGGTCTTCGGCATACAGGCGCACTTCCATGGCGTGGCCCTTGAGTTGCACCTGTTCCTGGCGCAGCGGCAATGGTTGCCCCTCGGCGATGCTCAACTGCCAGGCCACCAGGTCCAGCCCGGTGATCAGTTCGGTCACCGGGTGCTCCACTTGCAGTCGGGTGTTCATCTCCAGGAAATAGAACTGCCCGCGCGCATCCAGCAAAAACTCCACGGTGCCCGCGCCGACGTATTTCACCGCTCGCCCGGCCTTGAGCGCCGCCTCGCCCATGGCTTGGCGCAGCTCAACGGTCATCACCGGGCAGGGTGCTTCCTCGATGACTTTCTGATGCCGGCGCTGTACCGAACAATCGCGCTCGCCGAGGTAAATCAGGTTGCCATGCCGGTCACCGAACAACTGGATCTCGACGTGACGGGGTTCGACCAGTGCCTGTTCGAGGATCAGTTCGTCGCTGCCAAAACCGTTCAGGGCTTCGGAGCGCGCGGTGCGAATCTGTTCCAGTAAATCGCTGGCGTCGTGCACCAGGCGCATGCCGCGTCCACCGCCGCCAGCGCTGGCCTTGATCATCAACGGATAGCCGATGCGCTCGGCTTCGCGGCTCAGGGTGGCGTCGTCCTGCCCAGCGCCTTGATAACCGTTGATGCACGGCACACCGGCTTCGATCATGGCGATCTTCGACAGGCGCTTGCTGCCCATCAGTTCGATGGCCTCGGGGCTGGGGCCGATGAAGGTGATGCCGGCGTCGCGGCAGGCGAGGGCAAACCCGGCGTTTTCCGAAAGGAAACCGTAGCCCGGATGGATTGCATCCGCGCCCGTGCGCCGAGCCGCGTCGAGGATGGCCGGGATGTTCAAATAAGACTGTTGCACCGGGGCCGGACCGATGTTGACCGCCTCGTCGGCCATCTGCACGTGCAGTGCATCGGCGTCGGCGTCGCTGAACACGGCGACCGTGCGATAGCCCAGCGCCTGGGCCGTGCGCTGGATGCGGCAGGCGATTTCACCGCGGTTGGCGATGAGGATTTTTTTGAGTCCGGGCATGGGTTGTTCCCTTGGTTTTGCGATGTCTGTTCGGGCCTCTTCGCGAGCAAGCCCGCTCCCACAGGGGAATGCATTCCAGTGTGGGAGCGGGCTTGCTCCGGGCGGCGTTCCGACGAAGCTTTTAAATGGCCCACCCCGGTTTGCGCTTTTGCACGAAGGCCATCGTTCCCTCGATGCCTTCGGCTCCGGTCACTGCCTCGCTGAACCATTCAGCCGCTTGATCAAGCAACTCATCCGACGGCTGTCCGGCACTCGCCAGCAAGAGTTTCTTGGTCATCGCATTCGCCCCCGGCGCACAACACAACACATGGGCCAACACCTCATCGAGACGTTCGGCCAGGGCCTGCGGATCATGCTCGACAAAATGCACCAGCCCCATGCGCCGTGCCTGGTGACCATCAAAACGCGCCGCCGTCAGGGCCAGGCGCCGGGCCTGGGTCAAGCCGATGCGTTGCACCACGAACGGCGCGATCTGCGCAGGCAACAGGCCGAGGCTGGTTTCCGGCAGGCCGAATTGCGCCTGGTGATCGGCCAGGGCGATATCGCTGACACAGGCCAGGCCGAGACCGCCGCCGAGCACCGCCCCCTGCAGCACCGTGATCACCACTTGCGGTGCGTGTTGCACCTCTTGCAATAGCGCGCCGAACACCCGGTTCAAATCCCGGTGCGCAGTTGGGCCTTGAGCGCGGGCGTTGGCCATGTCCTTGAGGTCGCCGCCGGCACAGAAGTGCCCACCGACGCCGCCGATCACCAGTGCGCGAACGCCTGGTTTATCGCGTACCGCGGTCAGCACCGAGCGCAATTCGGCGACCATTTGCAAGCTCATCGCATTGCGGCATTCCGGGCGGTTGAGGGTGATGTGCAGCACGCCGTTGTGCAGTTCCAGCAGCAAAGTCTGGCAAACCGGCAGGTTGTTCATTTCTTTTTCCCCGGCAGAATGCCCATCAGTTTGCAGATGATCCCCAGCATGATTTCGTCGGCGCCGCCGCCGATCGACACCAGCCGTACATCGCGGTAAGCCCGGGCCACCGGGTTGTCCCACATGAAGCCCATGCCGCCCCAGTATTGCAGGCAACTGTCACTGACTTCGCGGCCCAGCCGCCCGGCCTTGAGCTTGGCCATGGAGGCCAGGCGCGTGACGTCCTGGCCTTTGACGTATTGCTCGGTGGCTTGATAAACCAGCGCCCGCAGGCATTCGATTTCGGTTTGCAGTTCAGCGAGGCGGAAGTGGATCACCTGATTGTCGATCAGCGCGTTGCCGAAGGTTTTGCGCTCCTTGCAGTATTCGATGGTGCTGTCGACGCAGTACTCCAGGCCCTTGATCATGTTGGCCGCGCCGAACAGGCGTTCCTCCTGGAACTGCAGCATCTGCATCATGAACCCCGCACCTTCGTGGCCGATGCGGTTGCGCTGCGGTACGCGCACGTTGTCGAAAAATACCTGGGCGGTTTCCGAGCTGCGCATGCCGAGCTTGTCCAGGTGCGAGCTCAAGCTGATGCCCGGCGTGTTCATCGGCACCATGATCAGCGACTTGTTGATGTGCGGTTTGTCGTCCGAGGTGTTGGCCAGCAGGCAGATGAAGTCGGCGCTCGGCGAGTTGGTGATCCACATCTTGCTGCCGTTGATCACGTAATCGTCGCCGTCCTTGCGCGCCGTGGTTTTCAGCCCGGCGACGTCGGAGCCGGCGCCGACTTCGGAGACGCCGATGCAGCCGACCTGCTCACCGCTGATGGCCGGGCGCAGGAATTCTTCGCGCAGCTCATCGGAACCGAATCGGGCCAACGCCGGGGTGCACATGTCGGTCTGCACGCCGATGGACATCGGTATGCCGCCGCAATGAATGGTGCCGAACTCTTCGGCGGCGACGATCGAATAGCTGTAGTCGAGCCCCATGCCGCCGAATTTTTCCGGTTTGGAAATGCCCAGCAAGCCAAGATCGCCGGCCTTGCGGAAGATGTCGTGGATGGGGAAGCGCCCGGCCTTTTCCCATTCCTCGACGTGCGGGTTGATCTCGTGCTCGACGAATTGGCGCACGGTGCGGCGCAGTGCTTCGTGTTCCTGGGTGAAGATCATTTTTATTGTTCTCCTTGAGCCGGCCTAGAGCCGGGCTACGCCAAAACTGTTGGCTTGCAATGGCCGCACCTGGGCCTCGTGACAGATATCCAGCAGGTAA
Organism: Pseudomonas sp. GL-B-12; assembly: GCF_019955895.1. NCBI lineage: Bacteria > Pseudomonadati > Pseudomonadota > Gammaproteobacteria > Pseudomonadales > Pseudomonadaceae > Pseudomonas > Pseudomonas sp. GL-B-12. The sequence continues at coordinate 48,186 of NZ_JAHBCX010000035.1, read as the reverse complement.
CCAAGCAAGGTCCGGGTATCGCGCGGGTCGATCAAACCGTCGTCCCAGAGGTTGGCGCTGCCGTAGAGCGCCGTGGCCTGGCTGTCGAGTTTCTGCGCGGTGACCTGTTCGAGCATGTCGAGCATTTTCGGATCGGGCACCAGGCCGTCCTTGGCCTGTTTGGCCTCAGTGACGATGCGCAGCACTTTGCCGGCTTGCGCGCCGCCCATCACGGCGGTGCGGCTGTTGGGCCAGGCGAAGATGAAGCGCGGGTCGAGACCGCGCCCGCACATCGCATAGTTGCCAGCGCCGTAGGAACCGCCGACGACGATGGTCAGCTTCGGCACCCGGGCGTTGGCCACCGCTTGAATCATCTTCGCGCCGTGCTTGATCACGCCTTGCTGTTCCGATTCGGTGCCGACCATGAACCCGGTGGTGTTGTGGAAAAACAGCAGCGGCGTCTGGCTCTGGTCGCACAGCTGGATGAACTGGGCCGCCTTGCTCGCGCCTTTTGGCGTGATCGGGCCGTTGTTGCCGATGAAGCCACAGGCGCGGCCCTGAATTTTCAGATGACCGCACACAGTCTGCTGATCGAACTCGCCCTTGAATTCAAGAAAGTTCGAAGCGTCGGCGAGACGGGCGATGATTTCGCGCACGTCGTAGGGCTTTTTCGGGTCATCCGGGATCAGGCCCAGCAGTTCGTCGATGGGGTAGAGCGGTTCCTCCCAGTGACGTTCGGGTAGTGGAGGCAACTGCTCGTTCCACGGCAGCAAGGCGACGATCTCGCGCACCTGACGCACACCATCGGCGTCGTTTTCAGCCAGGTATTCGGCGGTGCCGGCGGTTTGTGCGTGCATCTCGGCGCCGCCCAGCTCTTCATCGGTGGCGACTTCGCCGGTGGCGGCCTTGAGCAGTGGCGGGCCGGCGAGAAACAGCTTGGCCTTGCCGCGTACCACCACCACGTAATCCGACAAACCCGGTTGATAGGCGCCACCCGCCGTGGCCGAGCCGTGCACCACGGTGATCTGCGGCAACCCCATGGCCGACATCCGGGCCTGATTGGCAAAGCTGCGCGCGCCCTCGACGAAAATCTCCGCTGCGTAATTGAGGTTGGCACCGCCGCTTTCGGCGAGGGTGATCACCGGCAGTTTGTTTTCCATGGCGATCTGTTGCAGGCGCAGGGATTTCTTCAAGCCGCTGGGGGAGATGGTCCCGCCCCTGATCGCGCTGTTGTTCGCCACCACCAGCACGCGCACGCCGGACACGTAGCCGATCCCGGCGATCAAACCACCACCGGCGGAACTGCCATCCTTGTCGTCGTGCAATTTGTAACCGGCCAGGCTGGCCAGTTCGAGAAACGGCGCGCCGGGGTCCAGCAGCAGATTGAGGCGCTCGCGAGGCAGCAATTGGCCGCGTTTTTCGAACTTCGGCTTGGCTTCGGCCGCCTTGTTCAGCAGGTTCTGTTCGAGCACGCGAACTTGCTCGATGGCGCTCAGCATCGCCGCACGGTTCCTGGCGAACGGTTCGCTGTGGGGATCGAGTTGCGACTGAATCACCGGCATGGGTTATTCCTTGTCCTTCAACACGTCGGGAAGGTACGCACGGTGAAAACCGTTGTACGACTCGCTGTTGGTCGCCTTGTGGATTGGCCAGGCGCGGCCGCCGAGGCTGGCGGCGCCGTCGATGCGCAAGGTGCTGCCGCTGACGAACGCCGCTGCAGGGCTGAGCAGGAAAACAATCGCCGCGCTGACTTCCGATTCGGTGCCGATGCGCTTGAGCGGCACGTGTTCGCGCAGGGTCGGGATCACGGCCTTGAAGGCGCCTTCGTAGGTGTCCATGCCGCTGGAGGCAATCCACCCCGGCGCCACGGCGTTGACCCGCACCCCGGCATGACCCCATTCGTAGGCGGCGGTCTTGGTCAGGTTGTCCATGCCCGAACGTGCCGCGCCGGAGTGGCCCATACCGGGCATGCCGCCCCACATGTCGGCGAGCATGTTGACGATGGCGCCGCCGTGCTTGCTCATGGACTGGTTGAACACTTCCCGGGCCATCAGGAAACCGCCCACCAGATTGGTGCGCATCACGGTTTCGAAACCCTTCTGATTGATCGAGGCCAAGGGTGACGGGTACTGCCCGCCTGCGTTGTTGACCAGGCCATGAATGGGGCCATGCTTGCGGATCAATTCGCTGACCAGGTGCTGCACCAATTCTTCCTCGCGGATGTCGCAAACCGCCCAATCGGCCTTGCCGCCGTCCTCGGCGATCTCCGCCGCAACGGTTTTGAGCTTGTCGGCCCTGCGTCCGACAAGCAGCACATGGGCACCGAGGGCCGCCAGTTCGTGGGCGGTGCAGCGGCCGATGCCAGTGCCGCCCCCGGTGACGATGATGTTTTGACCGGCAAACAAATCGGCTTTGAAAATCGAATCGTAGGCCATGGCGGCAATCCTCTAGTTGAACTGGTCGGCGATGCGCTGCGGCACCGGGATCTGGATTTCCAGCAGCTGCTGGGCGAAGGCCTTGCCTTGCGGATCGATGCGCAGGCTGGCGACACCGCCGCCGCCGAGGGCGTTTTCCAGCAGGAAATTCAGGCTGTGGCTGGCGGGCAAGTACCAGCGTTCAACCCGCCCGTGGATAGGATCGAGGACGTGGCCCATCCAGTCGACGATCACTTCCGGGGTCAAGGCTTCGGCAATCCATGGCAGGAATTCGGGCGCGCGGGCTATGACGCCGATGTTGCTGTGGTTGCCCTTGTCGCCAGAGCGGGCGACCGCCAGTTTGACCAGGGCCACGCTGGCGTCGGCCAGGCCAACCGGTTTCGGTGGCGCGAGCGGGGCTGGCAGGTCCAGCGGGTCGAGCACATCGAGGGCGGGCAGGGCACACGGGTGGCGCTGGCCCATGAAATCAATGTCCAGCGTGCAGGCGGTTTTGTCGATGAGGAACGAGAACAGCCGGATCAGCGTATACACCGTCGGCCGGCCACCGACAATGCCGGTCAGCCCCGGCGCCATGCCGGTGGCGGCCTGGGCTATTTCCCGGGAGAACACGATCAAAGCTTGCTTGTCCGGATGGCGCACCGCGAGTTTGATCACCACTTCGCGACTATCCTGACGCTGGCCGTGGGGGCCGTAGGTGGCCTCGCTGCCCAGCAACTCGATACTCACGTCGCTGTACGGCGCCCAGCCGCGTTGGCGGAACATTTCCGAGGTCTTGTTGGTGATCGCATCACCGACCCGCCGGGCCTTGTCGACGGCATCGATACCGGCGATCAGGCAACTGGCGGTGCAGCGAAAACCATCGGGGTACGTGGCGCTGACCTTGTATTGAGCGGTTGGCGGCAGGCCTTTGGCGCCGTGCACTTGCACCGCGTTCTTGCCTTGTTGCAGCAGTTTGACCTGAGTGAAATCGCACACCACGTCGGGCAGCAGATACGCCCGCGGGTCACCGATTTCATACAGCATCTGTTCGCCCACCGTCAGCGGCGTGACCAGCCCGCCCGTACCTTCAGGTTTGCTGACGATGAACTGGCTGTCGGCGCTGACTTCGACGATGGGAAATCCGATGTGTTCGTAGTCGGGCACGTCGCGCCAGTCGGTGAAGTTGCCGCCCGTGCACTGGGCGCCGCATTCGATGATGTGCCCGGCCAATGCCGCCTGGGCGAGCTTGTCGTAGTCGTGCCACGACCAGCCGAACTCATGCACCAGCGCGGCGCTGACCACCGCACTGTCGACCACGCGTCCGGTGATCACGATGTCCGCCCCCAGGCGCAAGGCTTCGACAATGCCGGGTGCGCCGAGGTAGGCATTGGTCGAGACGCACATCGATGGCAGGGGCGCGCCGCTGAACATTTCATGAATGCCCAGGTTGCCCAGCTGTTTGAATTGCGGCTGCAGGTCATCACCCAGCAGCACGGCGATCTTCAGCGCCACCCCGGCCTTGTCGCAGGCTGCTTGCAGGGCGGCGGCGCAGGCTTGGGGATTGACCCCGCCAGCATTACTGATGACCCGGATGTTTTGCTGCGCGAGCTGCGGCAGCAAGGGCGCAAGCACTTCGATGAAGTCGCCCGCATAGCCGGCCCGGGGATCTTTCATCCGTGCGCCGGCCATGATCGACAGGGTGATCTCGGCCAGGTAATCGAAGACCAGATAGTCCAGATGCCCGTGTTCCACCAGTTGCGCGGCAGCGGTCGAGGTGTCGCCCCAGAAGGCGCTGGCGCAACCGATGCGAATTGTTTTAGGCGCAGTCCATTCCATAGCCACCTCCAACCGAAGTGCGTCGACATTACCAAGCAAGCGCTTGGTTTGTAAATGACTTGATTATCTTCTGCCCAAGCGCTTGCTTGGTTGCATCCATGCGCTTAAATTGCCCGCGCAACCCCGCTGTTTTCGGGGGGATCGGCGTTATTGATTGAACGACTGTAGGAGAGAACGGGTGGACGAGCAAAAAGCCCTGAAGGTGATGCGCCAATTGGTCGACGACGGCCAATTGACCGACCCGGACAGCGCCCGTGGCAAGCTGCTGCAAGTGGCGGCCCACCTGTTCCGCAATAAAGGCTATGAACGCACGACCGTGCGCGATCTGGCCGGCGCCGTGGGCATTCAGTCCGGGAGTATTTTCCATCACTTCAAAAGCAAGGACGAAATCCTGCGCGCCGTGATGGAAGAAACCATACGCTACAACACCGCGTTGATGCGCGCGGCCATCGCCGAGGCTGGCAATGTGCGCGAGCAGGTGCTGGCGCTGATCCGCTGTGAATTGCAGTCGATCATGGGCGGGAGCGGCGAGGCCATGGCCGTGCTGGTCTACGAATGGCGCTCGCTGTCCGAAGACGGCCAGGTCAAGGTCCTGGCGCTGCGGGACGTCTACGAAGACATCTGGCTGCAAGTACTGGGCGAAGCCAAGACCGCTGGTTTTATCCGCGGCGATGTGTTCATCACCCGACGCTTCCTGACTGGCGCATTGTCCTGGACCACCACCTGGTTTCGCGCCGGCGGCAGCATGAGCCTTGATCAATTGGCCGATGAGGCGTTGATTCTGGTGCTGGAAGACCGGCAATAAGTTAGTGTTGGCCAGCATTGAACTGGCTAACTGGAAGAAACCGCCTAGCTTGAATGCATTGATGCTGTTTTATTGAGGAGTGGGGTCGTTTTGATGGGTTCGCCAATTCGGTCAGCTTCGCGGCTGTTACTGTCGATGTTTGCGGCGTCAACGATGATGCCGTCCCAGGCTGCGCAACTGGTGCGTATTGGTGCCGCGCACTTTCCGCCTTACACCGTGCGCCCGGAATCCGGGGCCGATACCGGGTTGCTGCCGCAACTGGTCGAGGCCCTGAATGCATCGCAAAGTGACTACCAGTTTGTCCTGGTGCCCACTTCCATTCCCCGGCGCTTCGGTGACTTCAAGCAGGGCCGGGTCGACATGGCCATCTTCGAAAATCCCGCCTGGGGTTGGGAAGAGATCCCTCACACGGCCGTCGACATGGGGCTGGAAGACGCCGAGATTTTTGTTGCGCAACGCCTGCCCGATCGACAGCAAAGCTATTTTGCCGACCTGAACGGCAAGCGCCTGGCACTGTTCAGCGGCTATCACTACGAGTTCGCCAACTTCAATGCCGACCCCCAGTACCTCGCGAAAAACTACAACGCCACACTGACCTATTCCCACGACAGCAATCTGCTGATGGTATTGCGCGACCGGGCCGACATTGCCCTGGTCACGCGCTCCTACCTGAGCGACTACTTCTTGCGCAATAAAAAAGTCGCCGATGAATTGCTGGTGTCCCAGCGCGTCGACCAGATCTATCACCACTACGCCATTCTGCGTCCGACCGCGCCCATCAGCGGCGAGGCCTTCGGCAAGTTGTTGCAAGGCTTGCGGGACAACGGCCAGATGCTGAGGATTTTCGATCCGTATAAGATTGCGCTGGTGCCGACGATACGGGAATAAGGCGACATTGCAGGATGGATACATTTTTGACCGCGCCATTCGTCGAACAAGTTCTTTTTCTAGAGCAAAACTGTCAACTTTGACAGTAGCCACAACCTTCTTGCCGAAGATTAGATAGCCGTATGGTCCCGTGTGGAAGCGGGGGGCGGTTAATCCTCTATCTGCAAGGAAGATTCGACATGGCAAAAAAATTGTCTAAAAGAGTTCCCAAGGAACCGCGTTCCGTTGCGGAGTTACCCATTCCGATAGTTGCGCATGCCTCTTCCAATAGCACGCTCGATCCCATGCTGGTGCTGCAAGGTGCCAAGGTAACGGTTGCATTTGAGGGGATGAGTCGTGACCACAAGATTCAATTGTATTGGGTCGGTCCGCCAGGTCCAGGCCAGCCGACGCTACCCGTCCGGGATGGCAGTGACAGCGGCAGCATCGATATTGAGATCGACGTCTCTGTGGTCGGTGCCTGTATCGGCAGGACCGTGCCTATCAGGTACACCGCTACACATAATGGTAAGACTGAAACGTCCCTGACGCTTGAGTTGACGGTGCAGCAAATGGAATCGAAAGATTTGCCGGCACCGGAGTTTCTCGATGTGTCGACTGAACATGGCGCTCGTTGGCTGGACATGCGCAAATTCGCCGGCGATGTCAGGCTTCATCTGAATCCCTGGCCGCTTATGGCGCAGGGCCAGCGGCTGTGGATTCTAGCGGTCGGCAATGAACACCATGTCGGCAACTACAGGTTCCAGTGGGTGCTGGAAAATCATCGGGTGACTCCGCTGGACATTCGACTGGGTTTCAGGGACGTGTTGTCCCGCCTTTGGGCGGGGGGGAATGAAGACTACTCTTCAATAACCTTGCAAGCGGCTGTCACTTTCGACGCTGCCCTAGGTGAGCCGCCAGCAGATCCGACGGTTTCCTTGCTCCCGGCAAATGCCCTTGAGCTCAGGTTCACTACTGAAAACCTGCGAGTGGGTGAACCGGAACTGCACTTGCTAGCGCCGAGCGTGCTGGAGGCCACGGAATGCGGAGCAGAGGGGTGCCTGCTAAACCCCATCAACGCAAAAGACGGCGCGACGATTCACGTGGCTTACGAGGGGATGGCACAGACCGACTGGGTGTGTGCCTATTTCGAGGGGACTGCTGGTGCCGGGACTCCGTCGCTGGCTTGTAAGTACGGATCGAACAATGGTTTTGTCGATTTCCAGGTACCGGCTTCGGCGATCAGTGCCAACTTGTGTAAATCGGTCACTGTGCGCTACACGGTCTTGCGTGAAACATTGTGGTCATCTCTGCCGTTAACTCTCAAGGTGCTCAATCTCACTGATTTGCCCACGCCTGAGGTGACCCAAGTCACTGGGGGCGAGTTGGATCTCAGAACGTTCTCGGGAAACGCCGAATGCACAGTGGCCCCGTGGTGGTTTATCGCCGGAGGCCAGCCGACCTGGTTATGGGTAACAGGCGAATTGGAAGATGGCACGCCTTACAGCTTCGATGTCTTGATGGGGCAAGGGCTTCCCGCGTCGGGTGAGGATGACGGTGTCATCAGTTGCTTGCCGCGTCATGAGTTGGAAAAACTGGCGGATTGCAGCAAGTTCCAGGTGCGGTTCGCGGTCAACTTCAATGGCCAGATCGATCATTCCAGTGCGGTCGAGTTCCCGCTGCGGGAGCTGAGGGTGCATCAGCAAGACCTGAACCTGATCCCGCCGATAGTACTTGAGGCGGCGAGGAATTTCCTCAACCCGGAAAACGCGAGAGAAGGCGTCACTGTGCAAGTGGAGTATGACCGTATCAGTCCTCGCCACACGATTCAGCTTCACTGGGTACGGCCGGATGGAACGAGTTTGCCGATCGAGGCCAAACTGGGTAATGGCGTGCCAGGTTATGTTGAGTTCAAGGTGCCGCTCAATGAGGTGATCGCTTGTATCGGCAAGACCGTGTCCCTTCGTTACACCGTGACAAGTCAATGCAAGCAGGCCTCCTCTTTGGATCTCAACCTGAACGTTCTCGTGCCTAGAAACTGGCCGAAATTAGTCTTGATTCAGGCGACCAATAGCATTTTGGACTTAAGTAACTTTATCGGTGATGCCACGGTCAAGGTCAAACCATGGGCCCCGTGGATGGTAGAAGGTCAAAGGATCTGGTTGATCGGCACGGGCACCCATAAGAACGGTGCGGTTCATACGTTTGAGGTCATTAGCGGGGATGCTGTGACTGCAGATGAAGTGATGGATGGTTTAGTCAAAACAGTGAAACGTACTGATCTTGATGTGTTGTTGGATAACAGTGACTTGAGGTTTACTTGTTGTGTTTCATTGGATGGCAGTCTTGTTAGAACTGAAGCAGTTGTATTGCCTATTTTGCATTTGACTGTTCGGGCGGTGCCTGAAATTCATTACGAAAATTTTGATGGTCAGCCCAATCAGTTTATCAGTGGTGGGCAGAGCATTGATAACCCCGATTTAAAGATGAGGATAAGGCTATTGGCGGGTTCGGATGGAAGGGCTGGGATCATGACATTTGGGCACCCTGTTTCAGGTATGTTATCCGGACCCGCAATTGTAATGTCCTATACGTTAGATCACGCCATTCCGGAACAGCGTTTGTGGTTGGATTTCCGAGTGCCGTATCGACGTGTCAGGTTTGCCTATACTTATAATCATCGGCCCACGAGAGTCATATTTTATGATGAGTCTTATAATGTAATAGATGAATTACTTTTTCAGGGGCAAATTAGTGGTGGGCTGCTGCACAATTGGGTTGATGTGTCTGCTCCTGTCGGAAAGTGCATTTTGTTCATTGAGTTAGTGCAAATGGACTATTCCTTTCTGGATTATTTCACCCTGTGGAAATGATGTGAGTTTTTTCACTCTGTTACATGAGTAATGATAAGTGCTCCCCCTAACCGCAAGCCCTCAGTTTTTCGGTTTGCGGATTAGGGGTATTGATAAGGTGCTCTTTGCTTCAGTCTTCAGATTGTCGCTCTGAAATGGGCTTGTCATGGTAGTGCGTTCGGTCTTTCACTCCGTTGTGATTGCAATTGGCAATCTGGATGGACGATTAAATTTCCAACGGTGATCTACGTCTATTGTTGAACTGTCGATGATTATCGTGAGCCCAATCTGAATGACCTGACCGCCCTGGCCTTACCGACCGGCGGCCGTCTTGTAGCCGATGAAACTGAAAGCCGGCTGAGCTTCAACCTTGAAGGTCAACCGCTGATTCAACTGCGGCTGACCCGCGATCCGGAACTGCGGTTGCAAGTAGAGTAAGGTTTCGGCCGTCTTGACCGCCACACAATCTGGGCTGTCTGCTACTGGCTGTTAGCCCGTGATCCTGCCTGCCAGCGCTTGACCTGGCAACTCGATGAAGCCCCAACCGAGGCATTGCTCAGCGGTTTGCTGATCCCGACGGAAACGGCCGGTCAATACCGTTGCGAACGCACGCTGTTCTGGCAGTTGCCACAGCCCTGGCTGACGCAGGCGTCGAGCAGCTATCCGCAGCAAATGGTCATCAGTGGCGGCAAGCGTCATCCATTGCGACCGATCAAGCCGCGAGGTGAAGTTTACCGGCGTTTTGATGCGCGCCTGGGGATGTGGATTTCCCTGCGCACGCTGGACATCGAGCAAGACCTGGCACGCTTCAACCGTTGGCAGAACAGCCCGCGTGTCGCGAGTTTCTGGCAGGAGGAGGGTAGCCTCGACCAGCATCGCCAATACCTGAGCAAACTCGAAGCCGACCCGCACACACTGACGCTGATCGGTTGTTTCGACGATCAGCCATTCGCTTATTTCGAAGCCTACTGGGCCAGGGAAGATCGCATCGCACCCTTCTACGAGGCCAGCGATTACGACCGTGGCATTCACATGCTGGTGGGTGAAGAACATCACCGTGGTCCGCACAAGGTGGCGAGCTGGTTATCGGCGCTGGTGCATTACCTGTTTCTCGATGATCCGCGCACCCGGCGCGTGGTTGCCGAGCCGCGTGCCGATAACGCGAAGATGATCGGATACATGCAGGAGCAGTGCTTTCACTGCGAGAAAGAGTTCGACTTCCCGCACAAGCGCGCGGCCCTGATGGTGTTGGGGCGGGAGCGGTTTTTTGATCGGTGCAGACTGGCTTGAGGCTTGAGACTCAAGATTCGTTGCGGTCTTGAGTCAGCCTTCGCGAGCAAGCCCGCTCCCACATTTGTCCTGTGTTCGCAGGACCCTGTGGGAGCGAGCTTGCTCGCGATCGGCGCGATGCAGATCCCGGATCTTAGTGGCGAGCGGTCGCATCGCCACGCTTGCCCGACACCTTGCGGCAGTGCACCAGCGCATCACGGATCATGAAGTTCACCAGGGTCGGCGAGACGCCGAGTTCCTTGGCGATGTCCTTTTGCGGTACGCCGTGCAGGCGATACATCTCGAAGGCGTAGCGGGTACGGCTCGGCAACTCGGTCAACGCATCGGCAATGTGCTCCAGCGTCGAGAAATTGATGTGCGACGTTTCCGGTGACGCACCCTGGATCACCACATTCAGCCCTTCCTCTTCAGGGCCGGAATACTTCTGTTCCAGCGCCTGCTTGCGGTAGTGGTCGATTGCCAGGTTGCGCACGATCTGGAACAGGTAGCTGAGCTGAGCCTTGATCGAACTGGTGATGGGCGGGGCCGATTGCAACCGGAAGAATGCATCCTGCACAACATCTTCGGCACGTGAGCGGCAACCAGTAATTCGGGCTGCGATCTTCACCAGAATCAGTCGATTGTCGACGAATGCCTGAAGTAGCGGTGTATCGCACCTGCTTGTGGATACTGGTTCCATCATGGAAATCACCCTGCTGCCAAAAGGTTAGTGGGACGGCGAATGAACCGGGGGGCCGTCCTACAGATCGAGCGCCAAATTAGGCTTAATGATAATTATTCTCAAATGAGAAAAATAACTAATGCGCTTCAAAAATGCAGAGTGATAACTGCGACACGCTGACTCACTTCCGTCCGCTTTGTGTTCCAGCCAGCGACTAATTATTTCAAGACGCCATCCGTTCTCATTGGTGAATGGAACAGCGCAATCCTCATAACCCTGTAGGAGCGAGCTCGCTCCGGGCGGCGTTCCGACGATGCTCGTCAACGATGGCGATGGGCGCCTGACACCCCGCGGCGTTCTCCGGATTTTCGCGAGCAGGCTCGCTCCTACCAAGCCGAATTCAGGCAGGAAACCTCATGACTGACGCGTTCGAACTCCCCAGTACAATGGTCCAAGCCCTTCAGCGCCGCGCGGCCCTGACGCCGGATCGGGTGGCCCTGCGCTTTCTCGCCGAGACCCCGGATCAGGCTGTGGTGCTCAGCTATCGCGAACTGGACCTGCGGGCGCGGACGATTGCCGGTGCGTTGCAGGCTCAAGCGGAGTTTGGCGACCGCGCCGTGTTGCTGTTCCCCTGCGGCCCGGATTACGTCGCTGCGTTCTTCGGTTGCCTGTACGCCGGGGTGATCGCGGTGCCGGCCTACCCGCCGGAGTCGACGCGCCGTCATCATCAGGAGCGCCTGTTGTCGATCATCAGCGATGCCCAGCCGCGCTTGCTGCTGACCAGCGCCGGGCTGCGTGATGCGTTGCAGCAAATCGACGGGGCGCCGCCGTTGCTGTGTGTCGATACCCTCGACGGTGCACTGGCCGAGCGCTGGGTCGCGGCGCACTTGCAGGACGATCACATCGCCTTCCTTGCAATACACCTCCGGCTCCACCGCGCTGCCTAAAGGCGTGCAAGTCAGCCACGGCAATCTGGTGGCCAACGAATTGCTGATTCGACACGGTTTCGGTATTGACCTGAACCCCGACGACGTCATCGTCAGCTGGCTGCCGCTGTACCACGACATGGGCCTGATCGGCGGCCTGTTGCAGCCGATTTTCAGCAGCGTGCCTTGCGTGTTGATGTCTCCGGCGTACTTCCTCGGCCGGCCGTTGCGCTGGCTGGAGGCGATCAGCGAATACGGCGGCACCATCAGCGGCGGGCCGGATTTTGCCTATCGCTTGTGCAGCGAGCGGGTCAGCGAGTCGGCCCTGGAGCGGCTTGACCTGAGTGGCTGGCGCGTGGCGTATTCCGGTTCCGAACCGATTCGCCTCGACACCCTGGAGCGCTTCGCCGAAAAGTTCTCCACCTGTGGCTTCAGCGCGGACAGTTTCATGGCCTCCTACGGTCTGGCCGAAGCCACCTTGTTCGTGGCCGGCACAGCGCGCGGTAAAGGCATCGGCAACCTGCGGGTGGACGATCAGGCCCTGGCGCAGAACCGTGTCGAAGTGGACGAGGGCAGCCCGATCATGAGTTGCGGTATCAGCCAACCGGCGCACGCGGTGCTGATCATCGACCCGGTCTCGCTCAGCGAACAGGCCGACAACGTCGAAGGCATGCTGCTGCACACCTTGCTGGAGCCGGGCACCGGCCTGTACTACATGCAGGACCGCTACCGCATCAACAGCGAACTCGACCCGCTGCGTTTCGCCCAGGCCTGGCAAGCGGTGATCGCCCGCCACGAAGCCTTGCGCGCGTCGTTCTGCTGGAACGTCGGCGAAGACATGCTGCAAGTGATCCACAAACCGGGCAGCACGCCGATCGAATACTTCGACTGGAGCGATCTCGCCGAAGCCGAGCAAGAGCCGAAGTTGCAAACCGTGCTCAAGACCGAACGCGAGGCCGGGTTCGATCTGCTCAACCAGGCACCCTTCCACTTGCGTTTGATCCGTGTGGGCGCGGCGCGCTACTGGTTCATGATGAGCAACCACCACATCCTCATCGATGCCTGGTGCCGTTCGCTGCTGATGAACGATTTCTTCGAGATCTACAGCGCCCTCGGCGAAGGCCGGGAAGCGCAGCTGGCGGTGCCGCCACGTTATCGCGACTACATCGGCTGGCTGCAACACCAAAGCCTGGCCGAAGCACGGAAGTGATGGAAAACTAACCTGCAGGGTTTCGAACGGACCACACCGATCCCGAGTGACCGGCCATTGCTGCGCGAACATGCCGGCGACAGCGGCGGCATGATCGTCGGCGACCGCTACACAAGGCTCGATGCCCGGGACGGCGCACAATTGCGCGAACTGGCCCAGGCCCATCAGTTGACCATCAATACCTTCGCGCAGGCGGCGTGGGCGCTGGTGCTACGGCGCTTGAGCGGTGATCGCGACGTGCTGTTCGGCGTCACCGTGGCCGGGCGTCCGGTGGACATGCCCCAGATGCAGCGCACCGTCGGACTGTTCATCAACAGCATCGCGCTGCGGGTGAAAATGCCCGAGGACGGTCAGCGTTGCAGCGTGCGTCAGTGGCTCACCGGTTTGCTCGACAACAACATGCAACTGCGCGAGTACGAATACCTGCCGCTGGTGAACATCCAGGAGCAAAGCGAACTGCCCAAAGGCCAGCCGCTGTTCGACAGCCTATTCGTGTTCGAAAACGCCCCGGTGGAAGTCTCGGTGCTGGACCGTGCGCAGAGCCTCAACGCGACCTCGGATTCAGGCCGCACGCACACCAACTTCCCGCTGACGGCGGTGTGCTATCCAGGTGATGATCTGGGCTTGCACCTGTCCTACGACCAGCGCTACTTCGATGAGGCCACGGTCGAGCGCATGCTCGGCGAGTTCAAGCGTTTGCTGCTGGCGCTGGTGGACGGCTTCCATGGCGACATGGCCGACCTGCCGTTGCTGGGGGCGCAGGAGCAGGATTTCCTTCTCCATGGCTGCAACCAGAGCGAACGCGACTACCCGCTGGAGCAGAGCTACGTCGCATTGTTCGAAACCCAGGTCGCCCGACACCCGCAGCGGATCGCCGCCAGTTGCCTTGACCGGCAGTACAGTTATCTGGAGCTGAACCAGCGCAGTAACCGCCTCGGCCATGCGTTGATCGCCGCCGGTGTCGGGCGCGATCAACCGGTGGCGTTGCTGGCCGAACGCAACCTCGATTTGCTGGGCATGATCATCGGCAGCTTCAAGGCGGGGGCGGGTTACCTGCCGCTGGACCCGGGTTTGCCGGGTCAGCGTCTGAGCCGGATCATCGAACTGAGCCGCACGCCATTGCTGGTGTGCACGCAAGCGTGCCGTGAGCAGGCGCAGGCCTTGCTCGAGGAGTTCGGCTGCGACAGCCGGCCACGGCTGCTGGTCTGGGAGGAAGTCCAGGCCCTTGCGCTGTCGGCGGACAATCCTGGTCTTTACAGCAGCCCGGACAACCTGGCCTACGTGATCTACACCTCCGGATCCACCGGGTTGCCCAAAGGCGTGATGGTTGAACAGCGCGGCATGCTCAACAACCAGTTGAGCAAGGTGCCGTACCTGAACCTGAGCGACGCTGATGTGATTGCGCAAACCGCCTCGCAAAGCTTCGACATTTCCGTGTGGCAGTTCCTCGCCGCGCCGTTGTTCGGTGCGCGGGTGGATATCGTGCCAAACACCATCGCCCACGATCCCCAGGGCTTGCTGGCGCATGTCGCGACCCAGGGCATCACCGTGCTGGAAAGCGTGCCGTCGCTGATCCAGGGCATGCTCGCCCAGGAGCGCATGAGCCTCGACGGTCTGCGCTGGATGCTGCCGACCGGTGAGGCGATGCCACCGGAGCTGGCGCACCAATGGTTGCAGCGCTATCCGGACATCGGCCTGGTAAACGCCTACGGTCCGGCGGAGTGCTCGGATGATGTGGCGTTCTTCCGTGTCGATCTGGCCTCGACCCGCGGCAGCTTTTTGCCGATCGGTACGCCGACCGACAATAACCTGTTGTATGTGCTCGATGACGCGCTTGATCTGGTGCCGTTGGGCGCGGTGGGTGAACTGTGCGTGGCAGGAACCGGAGTCGGCCGTGGCTATGTCAGCGATCCGCTGCGCACGGCACCGGTGTTTGTGCCGAACCCGTTCGGCGCACCGGGCGAGCGTCTGTATCGCACTGGCGATCTGGCCCGCCGTCGCAGCGATGGCGTGCTGGAGTATGTCGGCCGGGTCGACCACCAGGTGAAGATTCGCGGCTACCGCATCGAGCTGGGCGAAATCGAAGCACGCTTGCATGAACAAGCGGAAATCCGTGACGCAGCGGTCGGTGTGCAGGAAGGCGTCAACGGCAAGCACCTGGTTGGCTATCTGGTCGCGGCCGATGCTTCGCTTGATTCAAGCGAGCGACTGGAGCGAATCAAGCTGCGACTGCGTGCCGAACTGCCGGAGTACATGGTGCCACTGCACTGGTTGTGGCTGGACAAACTGCCGCTCAATGCCAACGGCAAACTGGATCGCAAGGCGCTACCGGCGCTGGAGATCGGCCAGATTGGGAGTCAGGATTACCAAGCGCCGCGCAATGACCTGGAACAGACCCTTGCCGACATTTGGGCCGAGGTGTTGAAGGTCGAACAGGTGGGCGTTCGCGACAACTTCTTCGAGCTGGGCGGACATTCGCTGCTGGCCACGCAAATCGCCTCGCGGGTGCAGAAAACCCTGCAGCGGGACGTGCCACTGCGGGCGATGTTCGAATGCAGTACGGTGGAGGAGTTGGCCGGGTACATCGATGGATTGGCGGCGAGTGAGATCACCGAGGAGAAGGTGGATCGTTTGAATGATTTGATGGCGGAGTTGGAGGGGATTTGATTCTCTAGCGGGCTCCACGGGAATGCTGAGCTGGCCTAAGGATTTTGGACACTTCAATCGGGCGCCATGATGGCGCCCCAGTCTGTGGTAATCCCTGCATACCGCTGCGGGCGATGAACGAGTGCAGCGCGGTGGAGGAACTGGCCGGGTCAACCCCCGGCGAGCCGGACTCTGTCAAGTCAACCTTATGCACGTTGGTGCGCTACAAACGTCTTGATGCTCATCGAGTTTTCTGTTCAGCCGATAGATGAAGTTCTGCCTCTCCCCCCAAGTGAAATATTCCCATTTCAAGTGCTTTGACCAGCGCAAGCCAGCGCGAGCTGACGCCGAATTTTCGACGAATATTGCAGAAGTGATAATTAACCCCCGCCTCAGTGCAATTGAGGATCCGTCCGATCTCCCAGGACGATTTGCCATTGGCGCACCACTTCAGGATCTCCTGCTCTCTGGCGGAGAGTTTCGGGCGGACTTGAGGTGTATTCGCGTAGCCGTGTGGCTTGGCGGGCGGTGTTTTAGATCGGGCCTGGGCTGGGCTCGCAGAATACATGGCTGGTCTCCCGGGGTAGGGGCGCCTTGGAGGGCGGTGAGTAACTCCAGGACTGTGTTATAGCGCGATTTTGGGTGGTTGAAACCTGTAAGAAATAACAGTTCGGGGCGCTGTGTTCGTGGGCTGTTTGCGAGTGCAGTGGAATCGATCATCCAGGTGTTCAGGTCGACCAGAGCCCGAAGCGCTCGGGCCTGTCTCGTCAAGCGGCGCCCGAGCCGAGCCTCCATAGGATGTCCAAACCCCGACTGCCGGATGCTTACGGCCATTTCACTGCTGGGAAAGGTTAACGTGGCAGTCTTTTCAAATGGCGACGCAGTCGCCGCAAGTTGTTCGGAGTTTCTCTAGCAGAACTGATAGTGTGTTTGGAGGCGGAGTTGTGTTTAAGTATTGATGTATTTCATTAGTCTGAAATACGGGAGGTCGATTTATTTTTTAGTTTATTATGAAGGGATGAAAAATGACTAATTTGGTGAGCGATTTCGCAATTAGCAATGCGCTTCAAATCAGAACGGATTGGGAGGATTATTATGCCGTAAAGGTTAGCTGGCCAGTTTCCGACGAATTTACTGAATATCGTCTTATGGGGGCGCCAGGATTGCCTATTAATCTAGCTGAGAGTGAAATAACGCTAACTTCGTTGAGCCCGGATACGATGTATCGGCTCTCTCTTTATGGAAGGCAGAAGCACAATGGCCAATGGGGCAGTGAGGGGCCTAAGCATGATGTAAGGACAAAAAGTACTAAACTTCACCTCTGGGTGACTGACGTTACAAAGACATCTTTCAAGTTGAATTGGCCAGGTGACACACAACGAGTAAAAGTGAAAATTGATAATGGTCCGGAAGAGACTCATCATAGTTCGAACCGTTGGAAGATAGTTAATGCAAGGCCTGGTCAGTCAGTAAGGTGTAGTGTTAGGTTGGATAATGCACAGGAATGGAATGACCTTGATTTTACGATGCCTAGAGACCTGCCGACCGCACCTGCCTATTTAGGTAAGTTTGAGCACACCAGCAATTCGGTTTTGTTGCATTGGGGGCCGGGAGCTGTCGATGGCGGTAAGATTCTTTACAGGGTGCGGCGCGATGAAGTAGTGCTTGAAGAAACAGAAGATACTGCTTACAGGGATTTAACCCCAGAGCAAGGCCGCACTTATGTTTATAGCGTTTGTACAGTCGATGATCAGTACAACGAATCGGAGCGGACTACACTGACCCTCAGGTTCGATGACCTTACCCCTCCCACAGAAATATCAAACTTGAGAACCACTGATCTTAACCTGCAGGTGCTCTGGGATTCGGCGTATGACTCTTCCGAGCGTCTTAAATACCATGTGTATCTGAATGGTGACCATAAGGGAACCACGGATGAGACGGCATTTTCTATTACCGAGATGGAGTCAGGGAAGCGCTATCAGATCTGTGTAGAGGCTGAGGATGCTTCCGGTAATAAATCAGAACAAGTATGTACAAGCTATCCGCCTATCGGCATTCCTTTAAAGCGCAAGCAATAACCGTGTAACGTCGTTGGCTTTGCGCGCTTGACCCAGTCCCGATGCCCAGGCATCGGGACTTTTGGTGCTTGGGGTCTGTTGCGTTGCATGCCTTGCCAATCGGTGACAGTCGTAAAAGTCCTTCTTTCAAACCGCTGTGTGTTTCCGCCTTAACTGACGCACTGAATGCCACGCCCCCTCGATCTGCCTGTACGCAGATGCTCCCTTCGCTCGTGCCACCAATCTATAGGTGCGCCTTGGTTTTCGAACCCTGATCCTTCTTGTGCTTGATAACGCTGATACTCCTTATTTTGAGGTTGTCAGCCGAATACTCGCCCCTGCATTTGTAGCGAAAATACCTACAAGCATTAAACAGAAGGTGTGGAAGCTTCCTCTACGGGTGGGGAATAAATCCTACAAGTAGATCGGATAAGTCTTGCATACCCGTCCTTCAGAAAGCGCGAAGATGCGCCCCGTTGAAATGCAATGCCAACTCTCTTGTTGGTATGACAACCCGGTGCTGGACTTTCGTCACTTGGCTGAAGCTTGCACTCTTACTTAGCTGTTTAAAGGTGAATTTAATGTTCAAGAAAGTTGCAATGTCTACCTCTGTGCTGGCTTTGGCTTTGGCTTCTTCGGCTGCACTGGCTGTTCCTCAGCAACATGATATTACTGTAATTGCTGATATTCCGGGCACTGATTTTTATGTGCAACCGGAAGACATGAGCACCATTCGCGACGAGCAACGCCTGCTTTGGAATCAGACGACCTCGAAGTTGGAAGGTATTACCCGGATGTTCAAGGTTAAGAGTTCCACTGGTGCTGCGGCAGGTCCTGATGTTGAGGCAACTCTTATGGAAGCCGCTGAAATTGTGGATATTGCCAACGCGAGTAACAAAATTAACTTGAACGTAAGCTTTAATGGTCGTGCATTGACGACTGTAGGCACCCCTGTCGTGGTTGTTGACAGTGGAGATGCGACAACTGAAATGCGAGCGCCTCTGGTAATTACCCCAGTTGAGCCAGCCAGCCCAGGTTACGTTGAAGGTAACTACCGCGGTTTCGTTAAAGTGATGTTCGACGCGCCATCGCCATAATGGTGAGTGGATTCTAACTGTCAGTACGTTGTTTGTGTGGCCGGCGCTCTAAGCCGGCCGCATTCTTCCTTGCGCATGCAAGCGCTAACTTGAGAAATATTTCCATGTTTTCGAAAGCTCCTATCGCAGGAGTGCTTGCGCTAATTATTTGCGCGGGTGCGCTTGCCAGTGAATCCAAACCTGCGGATAAATCCGTCAGTTTGCTGCAACAGGCTGAAGGCTTACCCGCGGAGTTTCATGAATTCTTTTTTGATGTGCCATTGGCTGTTCGCGTCGAAGTCGACCAACAGTTTCTGGGTGAGGCCATGATCCTGTTGACCCGAGATGAGCGGGTCACGTTGATCAATTTTACCGATACCCGCAACAGCGACCTGACTTCGACCGAACGTGATGAGTGGTCTGCGTTCTTGAGCCAGGGCGTGGCGCTGGGATCGTGCAAAAGCGCCTGCCCTCGGCAATTGCAGTCGGTTCACTACAGCCTTGCAGACTCCATGGTGTCGCTGGTAACGGCCAATGCCGAGCGCGACCCGCAAACCCGACAGTTTCACGATCAACCGGAAGGCGGCAGCGTCGGGTTGATTGTGCGCAATCAATTGAACATCAGCGGCGGTCAGGAGCAGAACGCGGCCGGTCGTTATGGCCTGGAGGCAAGTGCGAGCCTGGGCAACTGGACTAACACGTTCAACGCTCAACTTTCGCGCATGTCCGGGGTAGACACTGGCATCAAGCACGCGGTTCACGAGTTGCATGCCCAGCGGGAACTGGAAGGCAACTTCTTTCGTGCCGGGTACTTTACGCCCAGCGCCCAGGGTTTGACTCGGTCAGCGCGGACAATCGGCGCCGGCCCCGATACAGTGTTGGGCATGATGTACGGCAGTTCCGACAGCCTGGCGGTCGACGACCCTAAGCCGAGCCTCTATCCGATTTCGGTGACCGCCAATCGACAGGCGATGGTGGAGATTTATCGTAACGGGGTGCTGATCAACAGTCAGCAGGTGGCCAGCGGCCTTCAGACTCTGGACACGCGTCCGTTGCCGGGCGGCATCTACGAGGTGGAAGTACGCCTGATCGAAGACGGTCAAGTGATTTCCACCAACCAAGAGCTTATTTACAAGCCCACCAACTGGCGCAACCCGGAAAATCGCTGGCGTTACAACCTGTTTGCCGGTCGCGAAAGCAAGTTGCTCAGCAATTGGCAAGAAAGCGATGACGGCGATCTGACGGCAGGCGCTGCCTTCAACTTTCTGCTGCACCCACGAGTGGTCCTGGGCTTGTCCGCCCGACAGGTCAAGGAGCAGATGCAACTGGGCACTTCCGCGGAGTTGACGGTGAGCGACAAGACCTCCGTCTTTACCAGCCTGTCCCAGACCAAGGGCGAAGGCACGGGCGTGGAAGTGCAGGGCGTGCATCACTACAACGGTGGCAGTCTGGTGTTGCGCCACCAGCGCAGTTGGCTGGACACACGCAACACTTACGAAACGCTGCCGGACGGAACGCACATCCGCCAACGCAATACGTACAACGGGCAAACCAGCAACACGTCGCTGTCGATGAGCCAACGCCTGAGCAGTAAGAGTTCGATCAGTGCGCAAATTTCCCATAGCGAGGGTTATTCCGAAGGTATGGGCATCGATTTGAGTTGGACCCGTAATGCACAGTTGTTTGGCAATGCTGCCGACTGGCGCGTGGCCGTGTTCGACCGGCCGGGTACCGTAGGTACTGCCGACCAGCGTAATCGCGGGATCGATATCAGCCTGCGCCTGGCACTGGGTTCAGACGGTCACCAGGTGTCCGGTAGCATCGGTCAGCGTACTTCGCGTGACGGTGGTCGGGATGCCAATGCGTCCGTCACCTATCGTCGGGACCTCAAGGATCACGTTTTGCAAAGCGTATCCGCCACCGCAAGCAGAGATGTATACGGGACCGGCCTGGCGGGCACGGTCGACTTCAAGACTGACCAGGTCAACGGCTCTATGCATGCGCAGCGCTCTTCCTACAACGGTGGTGTCACCGGTGGGTTGAATCTGGACAGTACCCTGGCGGTCAGTGGAAAAAACGTAGTACTTAGCAGCCAGGCCACAACTCGCGAGGCGGGCATGATCGTTGATGTTGAGAGCGACGTGGATGATATCCAGTTGCGCGCCGACGACTTCTCCGGCACCCACTCCACGCTGCGGGCAGGTCGTAATTTCATTCCGGTGTCGGCCTACAAGAACGGTACCGTGAACTTCGATTTCAACGGGACGGATGTACCCGCGGCGACCATCCAGCCGGCGCGTACCACCTATCACTTGAACAAGGGCGGCGTGGACTATCGTCAGGTACGCATTCTGAAGACTGTGACAGTCATGGGCCGCTTGGTGGATGCCGATGGAAAACCGCTGAAAGGCCACCATGTTATCAACCATGCCAGTCGTGGCGTCAGCGAAGTCGATGGGTTCTTTTCCATGGAACTTAGTGAAAAGTCTCCTACACTTGAAGTGCGGCACGACAGTCAGTTGTTATGCCAGTTCAGGCTCGATCCCACCTCCCAGCGTCGAGAGAACGATGTGCTGATGGTAGGCGATCTGCGGTGTCATCCAGACACCTTGGCCGAAGCTGCTTATAAGTCTGAGAAAGCCAGTTGATGGGCACTTATACAACAGCGGTCTGAATATGGCGTACACAGGAAAGTCAAATGAACAAGTTAATGAATCGCCTTGTATTGGCGGGGATGCTTTGCGGGTTTTATCCGGGTTCTGCCCATGCAGCCACATTGAACGTAGATGCAGAAATAAAGCCGGATCCGAGTAATCCGGCCAGTGCTGAAATTATTAACAACACCCCAGTTACCGGATTTTGTGTGGAATACCCGGGCCAATGCGCTAGCAATCGTATTCGAAGTAATACTTTTAATATTACTTTTCAATCGTCTGGGGCTATTCCGCAGGATGGCAACCTGCCCTTTAGTTTTCCAGCGACATGGCGCAAATTTAATGTCGCCCATGAGAGTATTCCTGGCGAAACCGCAGAGATCGAAATCCGAATTGCCGGAGCAGGAACCCGTTATCGCTTGAGTGACACTGCACAAGCGCTGACGGGGCGACCACCGGGTGTCACTCCTCATGAATACCATGTCACTCTTTGGAGGCCCTCATGGGCTAACGCGATTGCCCCCTGTACTTCGGTGATTTCTGATGGTGCTGATCCAAATGGAAGGGACTACACAACTTTCTGGAAAATCTCTGAAGTGGCCAGCACCTGTGGTCCAAGAATCGCACGATTTGCAATTCCGTGGATGACTTTAGACAGGCTCGATGTAGCTTATGAGTTACGAGCCGTTCGCCCGGAAAAACTGATCAGTGGCAACTATGTAGGATCGTATACCTACACAATACCCAGCGACTTGAACATGGGTAATTTGAATGCCAGTGATCCTTCAATGACATTCAACCTGAACCTGTCAGTGAAACAAGACGTCAAGGTCGTCATGTCCTCCGACAGGGTTGCCCTCGCGCCCAAGGGCGGATGGATGGAGTGGATTACTAACGGTCGCAAAGAGGAGAAGTTACTGGGGGACCTGCGGTTTTCCATATTGAGCTCTGCGCCGTTCAAGATGGAACTTACTTGCGAGCGTTTTTTTGGTGAGACTTGTGCGATTGGAAATGGATCCCATCAAGTACCGGTCGATATGAGTGTCAGTCTGCCACCTCCGTGGGTCGATGATATGAGTCAGCCTATATCGCGGCGTCCGCTAACAGTGACCGGCACCGGTTTGCAACATCTAAAACTGATAGGTTTGCCCACTGGGCAGCCCAGTCTTTTGCACTTCGAGGTGCAACCAGACTCAGTTAAGGATATGCAAAGCGACAGCAGTTATCGCGGAACCGTATATGTCACCTTTGATTCGGACATTTAATGGCAGTAGCACGGCCTGAGGCTTAACCAGGCCAGTTTCCAGCACGAGGTTTATCTCATGAATTTTTTTTATACGTTGCTTTGCACATTGATGTTCAGCCTGAGCGCTCATGCAGGCCCGAGCCTGCAAATTGGTACCTTCTATGACTTTATGAGAGGTAATCAAAGTAGTTATCTAAAACGTATTCATAACGGCGGTACATCAACGGCATTCGTAAAAGTCGAGATCAAGGAGATTTTTTACGAGAAGAACGGGGAGTCTCGAGAAGAGCCCTTGAAGACCGTCGAGGGCAGTACTCGCGATGGCCTGGTTGCCAGTCCGGCCCGATTGATCGTGCCAGCCAAGGGCACTCAGGGCACCCGCCTGTTGTATACCGGCGATCGTAGCAAGGAGCGATATTTCCGGGTCCGCTTTTTGCCGGTAGTACCTGAAAAAGAAGATAAATTCGCCGTCGCCGAAAGTGAGCGCGAATCCTATGAAAAGAGCATGTCTGCCGGTTTCAACGTAATGGCGGGTTATGGCTCAGTATTTTTTGTCCGCCCGGCCGATACCCGGTTTGATACCAAAATCGATAACACTGCGGATCGTTATAAAGTGCAAAATAATGGCAATAGCGTAGTTGTCGTCGACGCGTTCAAGGACTGCGCGGCCAAGAACGAAGATGATTGCAAGCCGACCAAAAAAGTACACTTGATTCCAGGTCATGATTTCGCGTTCGACAAACAAGCGGGTCGAGTCTATCGCTACAACCTGATCGAGGACGAAAAGAAAACACCTGTGCAAGTGAAGGGGTAGTTAGCGTTCATGAGTCATGTTTCCCAAACCAGACAGGCAGGCAAGTGGGACATGGATCAGCGCTGGGATAGTTCGGTTTGCGTGGCCACTGTCATTTTGACTATGGCCACGCTTGCTTTTAGGGGCTGATTACCAGTCATCGAGGGCCTGGCGGCCAGCTACATCACCGGAGAGAAGGCGGTGGCACAAACGCACACACTCCAGCGATTGACGAGGGACTGTCAGCCACTCAGTCTTCCGGCTCCATTTTTACTCGCGGAGACAGTCGATGCCCTACGTAACGATAGATGGACAAGCCCATCACTACATCGATCAAGGCACCGGCCCGGCGGTACTGCTGGCCGGTAGTTACCTGTGGGACCAGGCCATGTGGGCGCCGCAGATTGCCGCGCTGTCGCAACAGTATCGGGTGATAGCTATGGACCTCTGGGGACACGGCCAATCCGGGCCGTTGCCTGTCGGTACGACGTCGCTGGATGACCTGGCGCGTCAGGCATTGGTCTTGCTCGACCACCTGGACATCGAGCGGGTCACACTGGTCGGCCTGTCGGTGGGCGGCATGTGGGGCGTGCGCCTGGCGCTGTCGGCAGCGTACCGGCTCAATGGCCTGGTGTTGATGGACACCTACGTCGGCGCCGAACCGGAGCCGACTCGCCAGTATTATTTTTCACTGTTGAAGCAGATCGAAGAGGCGGGTTTCATCACTCCAGCGCTGCTGGATATCGTGGTGCCGATTTTCTTCCGGCCGGGCATTAATCCGCAGTCGGCGCTCTACCGGAATTTTCGTGCTTCCCTGGCGGGTCTACCCTCGGATCGCCTGCGTGAAAGCATCGTGCCGATGGGGCGGATCACATTTGGGCGGGATGACCAGTTATCACGTCTGGGCGAACTGGACGCAGCGACCACTTTGGTGATGTGCGGCGATCAGGACAAGCCTCGGCCACCGAGTGAAGCCCGTGAAATGGCCGAGTTGATTGGCTGCCCGTGTGTGCTGGTGCCAGAGGCTGGGCATATTTCCAATCTGGAGAATCCCGGGTTTGTGACTGAAACTCTGTTGGCATTTTTGGCCGGCAGGGCTTAGTCGAATCTACCGACGCCATCGCGAGCAGGCTCGCTCCCACAGGCAATCGCCTATCCCTGTGGGAGCGAGCCTGCTCGCGATAGGGGCGCAGAAGTCACTTCGGTCCGAGAATCTTCGCCAGTTTGTCCGGCGAAGGCGCGCCTTGCTGCTGTTGCAGATTACCCTTGTCGTCCATGTAGAAAATCGCCGGCGTCGCCTGCAACTCCAGCTCTTCCATCAATTGCATGTTGGCCGCGAATTTTGCCTGAATCGCTGGCGGTACTTCCTTCAAGGCTTTGAGCGAACTGTCCTTGCCAGCGGCTTCGTGGTCCTGCAGGGCCTTTTCCGGGTCTTTGGCGGCGAGCAGTGCGGCGGATTTGCCCGGGCTGTCTTCGCGGATGATGCCCACCATGATGTGACGCAGTTGCACCTTGCCGGCCTTGACCCACGGCCGGGCCTGTTCCCAGAACATGTTGCAGTACGGGCAGTTCGGGTCACTGAACAGGTACACCACGCGCGGCGCATCCTTCTTGCCGTCGCCGATCCAGTTGCTGGTTTCGAACTTGGCCCAGACTTCCTTGGCCATCGGGGCATACACCAGTTTTTGCAATGGCGCACTGCTCAGGTCATTGCCCTCGGCGTCATACAGGTTGCCCAGCAACACGTGTTTGCCATCCGGGGTCAGGTACAGCGCCATGCCGCGGTTCTGGTATTGCGCGGCATAACCGCGCAAGCCGTCGGGGGCGTCGAACTGGCCGACGATTTTCGCGCCCTTGGCCTCGATTTTCTTGATCGCATCGGGCAACTCTTCGGCCTGCACCGATGGCAGGTGCAACAGGGCGGCACCGAGGCTCAGGGTCAGCAGGTGGCGGAGGCGGGGCATGGCAATTTCCTTGAAGAGGTGGCGGGTACGGTGTCGAAGTTTTCCAGCGCGCGGGCCAGGCTGGCTTCCGACAACTCGCCCAGATGGCTACCCAGCAGGCGACCTTCGGGGTTGTAGAACAGCGTAGTCGGCAATGCCATGGAACCGACGGCCTGGCTCAGACGCCCGCTGCCGTCGAACAGCACGTTGGACAGGCTCAGGCCCTGGGTTTCCAGAAAGGTCGCGACGCTTTGCATGCTTTCCGCCTGATTGACGAACAGGAACGTCAGGTCCGGTCGTTGTTGCTGGGCGTTTTCCAGCACCGGCATTTCCCGGCGGCACGGTGGGCACCAGGTGGCCCAGAGATTGATCACTAAGGGGCCGCCCTTGTAGTCGGCCAGTTGCACGGTTTCGCCGGCGGCGTTGCGCAGGGTGATTTCCGGCAGGCGTGTGCCTTGTTCATAAATCGACAGGGAGAAGGTCGCCAACAGCCAGAACACCAGGCCACTGACCACGCCATAGCCCAATGGACGGCGCAGACCCGGGCGACGCCAGCCGCGATACAGCGTGGCGAGCAAAACCACGACCACCCCCGGCCAGGCGAGAAAACCGCCATCGCGCAGGTCGATGACCTGCCACGGATCATTGCGATAGTGCACCCAATAGGCCGCCACGAAACTGATTCGGGCCGCCAGCATGCCTAGTAGGAACAGGCTGAACAGCACCGACTCGGGGTTTTCACCACCACGCTTGGCGACCCGCCAGCCGACAAAAGTGGCCAGCGCCAGCGCACTGATTAGCAGCAAGTGATTAAGCGCGATGGCAAAGGTGCCGAGGGTGAAGGTCAGCATTAACGGGCGTCTCGGGTGTTGGTCCAGCGTTGCAGGAAAGTATCGGCATCGACCTCGCCGGTGATGCGCTGGCTGCGACGCTCTTCACCGTCCACGCCAATCCACAGCAGGCTCGGCGGCCCTGGCACTTTGTAGCGGCCGAGCAGTTCGCGGCTGGCGGCATTGTCGGCGGTGACGTCCAGTCGGAGCAAGCGCACATCGCCCAAGGCTTCGAGGACACGGGTTTTGCCGAAGACCTGTTTTTCCATGACCTTGCACGACACGCACCAGTCGGCGTAGTAGTCCAGCAGCACCCACTGGCCCTGATCCTGCGCGGCGTCGAGTTCCCGTTGCAGTGCCTGTGGATCCTTGATGGTGGTGAAGGCATCGTGGCCAACCGGCACGGCGGCCACAGCCTGGTTCGAGGCGCGGTAGACCTGCAATGGCTTGAACGGATCATCGCCGCCACCGGCCGCACCGATCACCAACAGGCCACCCCATAAACCGAGCAGCAACGAACTGGCGCCAAACAGGTGCGCGATACGGCCAAAACCTTCCGACTGTTTCCAGGCGCTGTAGGCGGCGATCAACAGCAGCGCGCCGCACAAGCCGACCCACAGGGATTCGTCCAGCACCGGGCGCAGCATCAACAAGGCGGTGGCGAGGAACAGTAAGCCGAAAATGCCTTTGATCAGGTTCATCCAGGCCCCAGGCTTGGGCATGAAGCGATTGCCGACGGTCACCAGCAACAGCAGCGGCACACCGATGCCGATGCCCATGGCGAACAGAATCAATCCGCCATGCAATGCGTTACCGCTTTGCGCGATGTAGAGCAGGGCGCCGGCCAGCGGTGCGGTCATGCACGGGCCGACCAGCAGACCGGACAGCGCCCCCAGCACCCCGGCGCCGATCAGGTTGCCGCCGCGCTGATTGCGCGAGACGTTTTCCAGGCGATCACGCACGGCGACCGGCAGTTGCAGTTCGAAGAAGCCGAACATCGGCAGCGCCAGCAGCACGAAAATCGCCGCGAAACTCCCCAGCAGCCAGGGGTTCTGCAACCAGGCTTGCAGGTTCGCCCCTAGGGAGGCGGCCAGGACACCCATCGCCGCATACACCAGCGCCATGCTGATTACGTAACTGCTGGCCAGGGCAAATCCACGTTTGGGCGTGGCGCCGCTGCCGACGATCAACCCGGCCAGAATCGGCAGCATTGGCAATGAACAAGGCGTGAAGGCCAGCAACAGGCCCAGGCCGAAGAACAGCAAAAGGCTCCAGCCAAGCGCCCGTTGTTGCAGGCTGCTGGCCAGCGCCTGGTCCGGTGCTTCAGTGGCTGCATTCAGTGCATTGGTATTACCCAGGTCGACGACTCTGGTTTGTGGCGGATAACACAAACCGGCATCGGCGCAGCCCTGGTAACTGACCTTGACCTGACCACTGGCACCCGCCGGAATCTTCAGTTCCAGGCCCTGACGGTAGACTTGCTGTTCACCGAAAAACTCGTCGCTGTGGGCTTCACCTTCCGGCAACGCAGGATGCTGTTCGACAGACAATCCGTCGAACTTCAAGCGTTTCTGGTACAGGTAATAGCCGTCGGTGATCTGCCAATAGAGCTGGGTTTCACCGGATTCCAGACGTTCGGAAGTGAAGGTGAAGGCTTTGTCGACGGAAAGAAAGTCGGGTTTGGTTTCAAAAGGATTGTTGCCAGCCTGGGCCTGACTCAGGCTGGCAAACAATGCCAGCAGCAAGAAAACGAAGTAACGCATCGACAACACCTGGGGCTTACATAATTCATGCACGATGATGGTCGTCGATTAACCGGGTGTTAACGCAAAAAAGTCGAGCGTGCGCATGGACTGATACAACATGGCGTTACTGGCCAGGCCGAGTCACTTGATATCGCTATAGGTCAACCTGTACTCGGACATTGGCGGATGATCGACCTCCCACTGCCGGGCAAAGACTTTGGCGGCGGTGATCTGATCGGCTGTCATGATTGTTGCAACGGACTGGAGGTCCTGTGTGGCCAGGGTATGCACGGACAACTCCCGGGTGGTTTCGGCGATCAGCCAGAACAAACCGTAACTTTTGACCAGATCCTCCGTGAAGCCATATTCGTCAGTGCCATCTTCAGTGGTGTAAAAACCACCGAGGGCACGGCCATAGTTCAGCAGTCCGTAGACATCATTGCGCTGTGCGCGTTTTTCAACCAATTGACGCCTGACAGGGAGATCCCAAAGGGCTGGCGGTCGATTGGCAGACCAATGCATGGCCCTGGAGAAACCACTGTCAGCGGCTTTTTTCAGCAAGCCGTGGATGGCGGTATCTCTCTCTGTCTCGTCAACAATGAGCGTTTTGTCCTCCTCGTACTTGATCGCGAGAATGAACTGGGCCTCCATTGAGCCGGCATCGGCCGCTTTTTTAAGCGTCGCAATGTTCTGGTCCAGTTCGTACAGCTCAAGCATGGCGTCGGCATTGCCTTTATCCGCCTCTGCCTGAGCCAGTTCCTTGGCTTTTTTCAGCGAGTCATCGTCGCCCAGCCGCATCAGGGCGTACACGTGATTTTGCGCCGCGGCCAGTCCATACCACTTTTTCGCGTCATCGGTCAGGCCCTTTGCCCGGCGCCTGAAGACTTCGCCCAAGGCGTATTGCGCATCCCGATTGCCAGCCGTTGCGCCGATAGTCAGATAGGTTTGCGACTGGGTGAACTCGCCCAGGTTGTACAATGCCAGCCCCTTGGTCGTGGCTTGTGTTGGCAGCTCGGTCACCTGGGTGGTTTGCATTTCCAGCCCGTCAGGCAGATTGAACAGTGACTTGAGCGCGGGTTCGTGGGTATACATAGTGGGTACCTGTGATGAATTGAATGTGAGTGCTACCCGACACAGACTATTGAGATAGGTGGGTATGGATGCGGTACATATGTATTGCATTCAATCAATCCTGGCGCGCCATCGTTACCCTCTGGTTCTCAGGCATAATCCGGGGTTAATCGGCGGTGTATTCAATCGCCATATTTGCGAAGGTTTCACCATGCACGTACTGGTTTGTGAAGACGACGAGCTGATCGCCAGCGGCATTGTCGCCGGCCTGACCGCCCAAGGCCTGACCGTGGAACACGTTGCCACGGCGTCCGCCGCGCGGGCGATGCTCAAGGTGGCGGAGTTTGACGTCATGGTGCTCGACCTCGGATTGCCGGACGAGGATGGCCTCAAGCTGCTGCAGCAGTTGCGCCATCAAGGCCTGGAGTTGCCGGTCTTGATCCTCACCGCCCGGGACTCGGTCACTGACCGTGTCGATGGCCTGCAAGCCGGTGCCGATGATTACCTGCTCAAACCATTCGACCTGCGCGAACTCGCTGCGCGCCTGCACACGCTGTTGCGGCGGGTGGCGGGGCGCAGCGTCAACCTGATCGAGCATGGTGCCCTGACCTACGACCCGAGCAGCCGCGAAACCACGCTCGCGGGGCAGCCGGTGGACCTGTCGCGTCGCGAGCAGTCATTGCTGCAAGCCTTGCTGCATAACCGTGGCCGCGTGTTGTCCACCGAGCAACTCAAGGACAGCGTCTACGGTTTCAACGACGAGCTGGAAAGCAATGCCCTAAACGTCCATATCCATCACCTGCGGCGCAAGCTCGGCAACGGCATTGTCGAGACGGTGCGTGGCCTGGGCTATCGCCTGGGGCCGGCTGATGGCGGAGAAGAATCGAAGTGATGAGTCTGCGTTTGCGCCTGAGCCTGACGCTCGGTGCCGCATTTGCCTTGATCTGGGCCCTGGCCGCGGCCTGGATGCTCAGTGATCTGCGCAATCAAATGATGTTTTCCCTCGACCAGCGCCTGGTGGCGTCGGCACGCATGGTCGCCGGCCTGATGGAGCAACTGCCGCCCGTGCCGAGCAAGGGCGAGGGCACTCATTTCAGCGCCGAACAGCTGAACATTCCGGGTGGCATGGCGTGCCAGGTCAGCTCGTTGCGCGGAGAAATCCTCGCCCGCAGTCACACCGAACCGCAGCAGACCCTGGAGGCCGAGAAACTCGGGTTTCACGATCAGATGATCGACGGCGCGCCATGGCGCAGTTTCACATTGGCCCGGGGCGATCTGCGCATCACCACCGCCGACCGGCAGATCGAGCGCGAGGCGTTGAACATGTCGATCCTGCTGGCCGCTTCGGTGCCGGTGGGCGTGGCGCTGCTCGGTTGCCTGTGTTTGCTCTGGCTGGGTATCGGCCAGGGGCTGGCGCCGCTCAACCGCATGCGCGACGCCTTGATGCGCCGCAGCGCCGATTCCCTCGAGCCCTTGCAGATCCAGCCGCTGCCCAGCGAGCTGCAACCCTTGCTGGAAACCCAGAACCAGTTGCTCCAGCGCATCGGCAAGACCATCGAGCGCGAACGTCGCCTGACCGGTGACGCGGCCCACGAACTGCGCAGCCCGCTGACCGCAATCAAGACCCACCTGCAAGTGGCACGGATGACTGAAGGTAGCGCCCGGGATCAGTCCCTGGCCCGGGCCGAAGAGGGGGCGGACCGCATGCACCGGACCCTCGAACAATTGCTGTTGCTGGCGCGCGTCGAGGGCAGTCTGTCGTTCGACGACGGTGTGCAATGCAACGCCGAGCAAGTGGCGAAACTGGCGATCCAGGACGCGGCGAGCGGTGATCGCCAGCGCATCAGGTTTCAGGCGCCGGGCAAGGTTTCCGTCGCACCGGTACAAATGCCCGCCGTGCTGTCGATTGCCGCGCTGCGCAACTTGCTCGACAACGCACTGCGCCATACCCCTGCCGACAAAACGGTGGAGTTGAGCCTGGAAACCACCGGCAATCGTGTGCAGTTCGTGGTGCGCGACCATGGGCCGGGGATTGCCGAAGAAGACCTGCAACACCTGACCCAGCGCTTCTGGCGCAACGGCCAGAGCACCGGTTGTGGTCTGGGGCTGGCGATTGTCCAGGCCATCGTACAGCGTTGCGGTTGCACGCTGCATTTCGATAGCCGGCCGGACGGCTTGCGGGTCGAACTGACGATGCCGCTGCAACCAGTCTGAAAAACACCACAGATCCCTTGTAGGAGCGGGCTTGCCCGCGAAGAGGCCGTCACATTCAACATCATTGTTGACTGTTACACCGCCTTCGCGGTGTAGAAACGGGGACATCCTTTACAAACGAAACCGGGGACATCCTTTACGTTTTTGCGGGTTTGAAAGGCGGTTTTCACCGCTTTTCAAACGACCTAAAAGGTAATTGCACAAAAACACTTCCCAGACCTCATCTTCCACCTCCTGAAGCCCCAGCGATTCACTCACAAATACCATCCCGCCTTTCCACTTAATTGAACCGTTTTGCCGGACCTTCCTGACCAGCATCTGTGCAGGATAATTCACCTCCGGCACATGCCCGTCGTAGAGGCGGCTGGATGGCACATAAACTGGTGCGCACCGCCACTGGTCGCAGCACCGTACTGTCGTTCCAGAGGGGGTACCACGGCATGAGTCAGGGCGCGTTGAGCCTTGATGGGCAGCCTGGGGCCGAAAAAGCCCCTGGGTGCCTTGCTCGGCAGCGGCGTGCAGTTCATGCCGTACCCTTACGATTACCGCTGCCCGTTCGGGCTTGGCGGCGCGCAAGGGGTCAAAGCCAACCTGAGTTACCTGGAAAATCTGCTCAGCGACCCTGAGGCGGGGGTGCAATTGCCGGCGGCGGTGATCGTCGAAGTGGTGCAGGGCGAGGGCGGGGTGATCCCGGCGGATCTGGACTGGTTGCGCGGTGTGCGGCGGATCACCGAACAGGCTGGCGTCGCGCTGATCGTCGATGAAATCCAGAGTGGCTTCGCCCGCACCGGCAAGATGTTCGCCTTCGAGCATGCCGGGATCATTCCCGATGTCGTGGTGATGTCCAAGGCCATCGGCGGCAGTCTGCCGCTGGCGGTCGTGGTCTATCGCGACTGGCTCGACACCTGGCTGCCGGGCGCCCATGCCGGGACGTTCCGTGGCAATCAGATGGCCATGGCCGCCGGTTCCGCGGTGATGCGTTATCTGGTGGAGCACAAGGTCTGCGAGCATGCCGCCGCGATGGGCGAGCGTCTGGCCGAGCACCTGCGCATCCTGCAGCGGGACTTCCCGCAACTGGGTGACATTCGCGGGCGTGGCTTGATGCTCGGCATCGAACTGGTCGACCCGACCGGCGCACTGGATGCCCAAGGCCATCCGCCGGCCTTCGCCCGCCTGGCACCCCTGCTGCAGCGTGAATGCCTCAAGCGTGGCTTGATCCTGGAACTCGGTGGTCGTCATGGCGCAGTGGTGCGCTTCCTGCCGCCGTTGGTGATTACTGCTGCGCAGATCGATCGCGTGGCCGAAATCTTCGGCCGGGCCCTGGCCGCCGCCACTGCCAATCCTTAAATTTTCCGCCCTGCGGAACGTTCTTTCTACATAACGGCTGCGCACACAGCGCAGCCCGCCCGAAAACGATGGAGAGACACCATGACGTCAGTATTCGACCGCGAGGACATCCTCTTTCAGGTCGTGGTCAACCACGAAGAGCAGTACTCGATCTGGCCCGACTACAAAGCCGTGCCACAAGGCTGGCGCACCGTGGGTAAAAGCGGGCTGAAAGAGGAATGCCTGGCTTATATTGAAGAGACCTAGACCGACATGCGTCCGTTGAGCCTGCGGCTGAAGATGGATGAGCAGACGGCTGTGGCGCACTGATCCGTCACGCCAAAAGAAGCCCGCTGGACTGGTGACAGTCGGCGGGCTTTTTCAGGTCTGGAGTTTGTGTTGTCTGTAAGGCCGCCTTCGCGAGCAAGCCCGCTTCCACAGGGGACCGCATTTCCAATGTGGGAGCGGGCTTGCTCGCGAAGAACGATAACGCAGTCCAACTGAGGTTACACGCCACTAAGCCCCTTGATGACCAGATCCACATTCCCTTCCAGCTCCGCCACCGGATCCTCGGCATCGGTGCTCAACACCACCAACCGGCTACCCGACCCGGCAATCACCGCTTTCAGCGCATCCGACGGTTGCCGGTGATGCAGCACCACCGCCACGTCATTGTCCTTGAGCTTCGTGGCCAATTGCGTGAGCGCCTCCGGAGTCCACTCGGCATCGGCATCGGCATCGGCGCGTGCGTCCTGGCCAATCAATTCCAGATTGAGACTGCCGATCAGGTAACCAAAGTGATCGCTGAGGCTCATCACACTGAGTTTGTCCGCATTGGCCAGCCGCGCTTCGCTGGTGGCACTGAGCTTGAGCAAACGCTGCTTGAGTGCTGCCAGGTTAGCGTCGATTTTCGGCTTGGCCTCGGGGGCCAGGCGCACCAGGTCCGCCGCCATTACATCGGCCATGCGCCCCATGTTATTGCTGGAGAACCACGGCTGACTGTTCAGCCCGTCGACCTTGTTGTCGGGCTGTACGGCTATGCCGGGCAGGGCGCCGTCCAACGGGCGGGCGGCGTCGACTTCGACGATGCGGATGTTGCTGCGCCGGGAGATCGGGTAAAGCGGGTCATCCGGCCACAGTGAGCGCAGGTCGATCACCGCATCGGCACCGTCCGCCAGTTTGGCCAGCGCCGGGGCACCACGGCCGGTGAAGTAGGCGGTCTGGCGGCTGCCGGGCAAATTGGCCGGGGCCGCACGTTCGAGGCTGACATCGGTACCCTTGAGCAAGACTTCACCGAGACCATAAGTAATCGGCAAGGTGGCCAGCACACGCAGCGGTTTGCCGTTGTCGGCGGCAATGGCCGTTGTCGCCAGTCCACACAGGGCGACGGCGAGGGTCAGTTGGCGCAGTGAAAAAATCATTTATCCAAGGTTCCCTTTCAGGCTGGGGACGACACCGCGCGCGAGGGCGGCCAGGGCGAAGGCGATACCGGCCACGAGGATGATCGCGGCGCCGGACGGGATCGGCAGGTCGAAGACGATCGGCGCGAGAATCCCGCACAGGGTGCTGACCGTGGCGATCAGTACCGAACACCAGAAAAAGCCCTTCAGCGATTGGCTGAGCAGGCGTGCCGCGGCGGCCGGAATCACCAGCAGGGCGCCGACCAGAATCGCGCCGATGACCTTCACGGCGGCGACGGTGATCAGCGTCACCAGAATCACGAACAGGTAATCCAGGGTTTTCACCGCCACCCCGCGTACCGCCGCCAGTTACGGGTTGAAACTGGCGAGCATGATGCGGTTGTACAAAGGCAAGGCCAGGGCCATGACCAGCGAACCGACGATGGCCAGCACCAGCAGGTCATTGCCGTTGACCGTCAGCACCGAGCCGAACAGCACGTTTTCCAGAATATGCACGTTGATCTTGCCCGCCAGAATCAGCAGCAGGCTCGCGCCCAGGGCGAGCGACACCGAGAGAAACACACCGATCAAGGTGTCCGGCGCCAGGCCGGTGCGGTTGCGCAGGTAGTTGAGCAGGATGCCGAACAGCAGGCAGTAGCCGAACAGGCTGCCGTAAGGCCCGGTGTAGGGTTCGCCGAGCAGAATGCCGATGGCCACGCCGGTCAGCGCTGCATGACCGACCGCCTCGGAGAAAAACGCGAAGCGCTTGACCACCACCAGCGTGCCCAGGCCTCCCAGCACCGGGCCGATCAGCAGTCCGGCGATCAATGCGTTGACCACGAACCCATAGGCCAGCGCCTCGGGCAGATAACCCGACGAGGCCCAGTCCTGGACCATCAGGCGAAAAGCTTCGTAACTCATCAGGCAAGGCTCCGTGGGTGGGTCGAGAACAGGGTCAACAGACGCTCCGGTGTCAGCGCCTGTTGCGGCGTGGCGTCGAACAGCACCCGGCGATTGAGCCCGGTGACGTGATCGGCCAGGCGCCCGACAGCTTCCAGGTCGTGCTCGATCCACAGCACGGTGATGCCCGCCGCTCGCCAGTCGCCGAGCAAGCATTCGAACACCTGAATCCCGGCTTCATCGAGGGCCGACATCGGTTCGTCGAGCACCAGCAATTGCGGAGGCGGAATCAGCCCCTGGGCCAGCAGCACCCGTTGCCGTTCGCCGCCGGACAGCGCGCCCATGCGGCGCTTGCGTTTGTCCTGCATGCCGACCCGCTCCAGCGCCTCGCCGATCGCCGCCGCGTAGTGTTTGCTCAAACCGAGAAAGGCCGGGCGCCGCTGGCACATGGCGGCCATGAAATCGTCGACGGTCATCGGCAAGCCCCGGTCGAACTCCAGCGCCTGTGGCACATAGCCGATGGTCCCCGGCCCGGCGGGCCATTGCAGGCTCAAGAGACCCTGGTGCGGCATCTGCCCGAGCAGGGTCTTGATCAGTGAACTCTTGCCGCCACCGTTGGGGCCGACCAGTGCGTGCACGCTGCCGGACTGAACCTGGAAGGTGACGTTGTCGAGGATCGTCGTGCGCCCGAGGGTCAGCCTGATGTCGGAAAAATCCAATGTCGGCCCCGCTCCCACAGGGTATTCGGCGTTTGGGGCGATGAGCGTTTCTTTCGATGTCATGCCCCCGACTCCTGAATCGCCCGCACCACGGTGTCGAGGTTGCCGGTCATTTCCTTTTCGTACTTGTCGGCGGTGTACTCGCCGTAGGAAATGTGCGACAGCGGATACAGCTTCACCCCGGACTCGCGCTGGATGGTATCGACGTAAGTGGAAGGAAAATCCATCTCCGAGAAGATCACCTTCACGTCCAGCTCACGCAGTTGATCGATGGTTTTTTTCAGCTGACTCGGGCTCGGTTCGATGCCATGGGCCGGTTCGACCACGGCCGTCACTTCCAGTCCGAACTCACGCAGCAGGTAGACGTAGGCCGCGTGCACGGTTGCCACCCGCAGTTCGGCGTTCGGTGCCTGGGTCAGTTTGGCCAGGGCATCGGCGCGCATCTTGCGCAGGCGCTTGCCGTAGGCGCGGGCGTTCTCGGTATAGGTCTTGGCATTGGCCGGGTCGAGCTTGCCCAGCTCCCGGGCGATGTTGTTGACCTGGGCAATCGAGGCGCTGATCGACAGGAAGGTGTGCGGGTTCACCACTTTACCGGCACCGCGTGCTGCCACGCCGGTGGCGGCCAGCAGCGGCACGTTTTCGTTGGCTTCGATCACCGGCACGTTCGGGGTTTCGCTGGCGGCGATCATGCGGTCGGCGAAATCGTCATGGCCGACGCCATTGAGCACGATCACGTCCAGCCCGCTGATGCGCTTGATGTCTTCGGCGCGGGGCTCGTAGGCATGCGGGTTGAAACCGGCCGGAATCAGCGGCACCACCTCGGCCTTGTCGCCGACGATGTTCGCCACGTAGCTGTAGTAAGGATGCAGGGTGATGCCGATGAGCAGGCGCTTGGCTTCGTCGGCGCTGGCCAGTGATGGCAACAGGCAGGCGAGCAAGCCGACCAGCAGCAGGCGCAAAAAACAACGTTGAGATGAATTGGGCATGGGAAAGCGGTCTTCTCTCGGAAAAAGGCGAGGGTTCAGTGCCGGTGCTGGCGGGTCACGCCGGCATCGAATTGCGCGACGACCTGCTGCCAGCCGGCGCTTTCGAGCGCGGCGTCGCTGAGGTCGGCAGGGGCCGTGAGCTTGCTGGCGCGGTTGAGCCAGATGTCCGGTGCATCATTGGCTGCGGCCAGACGCATCAGGAACGAACCGGCAACCGTCGGCGTCTGGCTCTGGCCGAAATAGGCCTTGGCGTCGAGCAATTGCCAGGCATGGCCGCCCCGGCTGACGGAGCTTGCGTCCCGGGCAAACGGGGCAAAACCTTCCTCAGCTAGCGCCTCGGGAGTCGGCAGCGCTTGCTGTTCCTGGCGCAGCAAATGAATCTCGTCCAGCGTCACCCGCAAATCGGCGTAAATACCTTGCTCGGATGCACTGAGGTCACGGCGCGCATCCAGTTGATGGCTGCTGACGCTGCTCACCTCATGGGATTCACCGCGCCAGAGCACCACCGAGCCGGCCACCGCCAAGATCATCAGGCACAGCAGCAGAATGTAGAGGGTTTCGTGACCGGCCCCGACCGGGCGCACGACTTGGGTCGTTGGAGTGCTCATGGTGCCTCGATGTCCGCTTGGTCGATTTCCACGACGTGACCGGGACCTGCGTCGAACAGTACATAGAACTCGGCGCCGGGCTTCTTGAAGGTCAGGGTCGAATCAGGCCCGAGCTTTCCCGGCACCAGGATGGTTTCGTCGTAGCCGATCACATCGAGGGTCACGCCCGGAGCGCCGCTGCCGTCGGAAAAACCGCCGGTGCACTTGATCTGCTCCGCGTCGATGGCCTTGCATTCGCACATCGGGTTGTGGGCCAGGGCGCTGGCGCTGAAGCCGGCGCAGAGCAGCAGTAACGTGGCGTTGAGCGAGCGAAGAGGGTTGATCATGGTTTGCCTCCTTGTTTGTTCAACCAGGCGATGGTGGCGGGGGAGGCCTGGCTCAACGGAATGGATGCCTGATGCATGGCGCCGTCCCAGCCTTCCATGGTGATCCACAGTTCGGCGTCGGCCGTGGTCTTTTCCGGGACTGGCAGCGAAGCGCCCATGCGGTACGGGGCGCCGAAGAAAATCACCCCGGCGGCGCGCAGGCTGCGGGGCTTGCCGATGCGCAGGTAAGTGGCCTTGACCTGGCCGATACAGGCCTCGCACAGCGCGGCGTTGAAACCCTTCATGTAGCCGGCGGGGCCTTCGAGCATCGGGGCTGAATTGCGCAATTCCGCCAGGCGCAGGCTCCAGGGACCGACCCGGACTTCGCCGACTTCCCGTTCGCCAAGGCCACTGTCGCCGCGCATCAATGCCTCGTCGGCGAAGTACTTGGGCATGAAACCGAGTGGAATCAGCAGCAACAGGACGTTCAGGTGAAAGCGCCATTGGTGCCAGAACACACTCAGGCGCGAAGGTTGCGGGGCTGCAATGTCTTTGCTCACAGGTCGACCCTCGACACTTCGTTGCTCGTGGCCGGTTGCGCCGCGGTGTCGCGCTGTTTCTTGTTGCTGCGTTTGAAGGCATTGGCCGTGGCCAGCGCCGTGCGCTTGGTCCAGATCAGCAGGCCGCTGAGCACCATCATGCTCAGCAACAGGCCGAAGAATGCCCAGATCAGCTTGATCCACAGTCCGCCGAAATCACCGGTGTGCAGCGGGCGCATGGACTCGGTGACGAACTCCAGGGCCGAACGGTCCGAGATCAGGCGCGAGGCGGCGATTTCGCCGTTGTACGGGTTGATCGTGGCGGTCTGGAACATCAACGGATACCAACCGCGCCCGCCGACATCCAGGTGGCTGTAGGCATTGCCCGGCAGGCTGACGAAACTGGCTTCCAGCCCGGAGATTTCCTGCGTGGCGATTTCAATCGCGCGGTCAAGGTCGATACGCGGTGGGGGCGAGCCATCGGGCGACAGTGGCACCGCTTCGCGGGACATCGCCGGGATGATCTTTTCCGTGGAAATGGAAATCTGGTTATCGGACAGCAATGCCTGGATCAGGAACCAGGTGCCGGTGACGGAAATCACCGCGATGAACCAGATCGACCAGATGCCGCTCAAGCGGTGAAAGTCGCCCCAGAAAATCCGCGCGCCGTGGCGAATGCGCAGGGTCGGGCGGAAGAAGCCTTTCCAGAAGCGTTTGTAGACCACCAGCCCGGTGATCAGCGACGCCAGCAATGGCAAACCGAGAAACGACACCAGGTACCAGCCCCAGCTGTAACCATTGGTGAACGGCACCAGCCACCAAGCGTGCAGTGCGCGGGTGAAGGCGCGGAAGTTGAATTCCGGCGCGACGCCCTGGATCACGCCGCTGTACGGATTGACATAAATCACCACCGAGCGCCCGTCGGGGTAGCTGACTTCGACATCCAGGGCGAAGTGCGACTCGTCGGGGCGACTGATGCTCTGCACCACGGTCTGCGGTTCGGCCCTATTGATGGCTTCGATGACCTGTTGATAGCTGAGCAGCGGAGCATCGTCCGAGGGCTGGCTGGCGCGCATTGACGGGTTGGCCAGCCAGACGATTTCCTGGCTGATGACGGCCAGGGTTCCGGTCACACAGACGATCAGCACGAAAAACCAGATCGGCAACGCCAGCCAGCTATGGACCAGGAACCAGATTTTTGAACGGGACTTCTTTGACATGTTGGAGGTCTTGGCTCGATGAGAGGCAGCTCGGCTGCGGGCTTCGCAGGGATGAGCGCCCTGAAGGTCCGATCGTGGCTTTTGCCTACGCGAAAGGACTGCATCTATGTAGGACGGATGAGCAGGGGAAATACCGAAAGGGGAAATGAAAGAAAATGTTTCTCATTGCCGACAGGTCAGGGGCGGGCATGCTTGCGCAAGTGATTAGCAAGTCGGCGGTGCTGTTGAAGGCGGGGCCCCTGTGGGAGCGAGCCTGCTCGCGAAGAGGCCCGCTCCAGCACCCGGGATTTCAACCTTGGGCAAACATCTCCTTGGCCCGTTGCTCAATCTGTTCCTGAGTCAGATCTTCCTTGTGAG
This sequence comes from Pseudomonas sp. GL-B-12, assembly GCF_019955895.1. Classification (NCBI taxonomy): domain Bacteria; kingdom Pseudomonadati; phylum Pseudomonadota; class Gammaproteobacteria; order Pseudomonadales; family Pseudomonadaceae; genus Pseudomonas; species Pseudomonas sp. GL-B-12. The sequence continues at coordinate 8,708 of NZ_JAHBCX010000035.1, read as the reverse complement.
TGGCCAGGAACCACAGGTGCCCGTAGGGATCCTTCAAGGTCCCGGAACGGTCGCCATAAAACTGGTCCTTGACCTCCGATACAACGGTTGCGCCGGCATCGATCGCCTGTTTGTAGGACTTGTCGACATCCGTCACATACAAATGCAGACCCACGGACGGCGAATTGTCCGGATTGCTCAGCGGCCCTTGATCGCACGGTGTGCCCAGCATGATCGGGCAATCGCCGATGCGCAGTTCAGCGTGGCCGACACTGCCACCGGGCATGTCCAGGCGCATGATTTCAATGGCGCCAAAGGCTTTTTTGTAGAAGGCGATGGCTTCGGCGGCTTTGTTGATGCCCAGATAGGGGGTGACGCTGTGATACCCCTCTGGAATGGGTTTGACGCTCATGATGGATCTCCCTGTTGTTGTTTTGTGAATGGAAAGTACCTGTGCCGTTGTACGACCGAATAAATATAGGCCAGCCTCTTTCGCCTCACCGAGTGCCCGACGAGCAGCAGCGCCATTTAAGTGCCATCAAGCCGGCTCCAACCAGTGCGCTCCCGGGCCGCGTTCTCCCAGCACATCGACAATGATCGCCATTTCTTGATAGCCACTATTGAAAGCGTTGATTTCTGCTGTCCGGGAGGCGCGAGTAGCCTGTGTTCATTGCCTCGAACCCAGTCGCCAGGACGCCAGAAATGAAACCGATGATTGCCACTTTGCTGATGCTCGCCGTCGCCGTACTCGCCGGATGTGCCAGCCATGTTTCCCCTGAGCTTCGGCCTTACACGGCTGAAGAAAGCAAGGAACTGGCACTGGAGGCGTTGAACCGCCGCGGTCTGTCCTTCGACGAATACCACGCGAAAAAAGCCGAGCTGCTCGGACAGCCGCAAAAGTCGTTCAACTTCGACAACCAGGGTGAAATGAACGCCGGGCGATCTGTACAGCTTCACGGTCGTTCAAGCTGAAGCGAAACTGTACTGCTCCAAGTTTCGCGTAACTGTCCATGGGTTTCATCCAGGGTGTGCGATAGGGTCAACACCTGACCGACCCTGACGGACTACCACCCATGACGCTCTCTCTCGACCTGCTGCTGGGCTTCGCCCTGTTTGCCCTCGTCACTTCGATCACGCCCGGCCCGAACAACACCATGTTGCTGGCATCCGGGGTGAACTTCGGCTTCAACCGCACTATTCCGCACATGCTCGGTATCACCTGTGGCTTCTTTGTACTGGTGGTGGCGGTCGGTTTTGGCCTTGGCGCGGTGTTCCAGACTTACCCTTTGCTCTACACCGTGCTGCGTTATGCGGGGGCGGCGTATTTGCTGTATCTGGCGTGGAAAATCGCCCATTCCGGGCCCATGTCGGAGAGTCGGCAGGGCGAGGCGAAACCGATCAGCTATCTGGGCGCCGCCGCGTTCCAGTGGGTCAATCCCAAGGCCTGGATCATGGCCATTGGTGCTATCAGTACCTACACGCCGATGCAGGGTTACTTCACCAATGTGATCGTGATCGCGGCCGTCTTTGCGATCATCAACCTGCCGAGTGTCGGTGTCTGGGCCGCTTGCGGCACGCTGTTGCGCAACGTCCTGAAGGATCGCCGCTGGCTGCGCCTGTTCAATTGGGGCATGGCCGCGCTGCTCGTGGGTTCGCTGTATCCGCTGTTGCTCGAAAGCTTTAGCTGACGCATTGCTTCAACCGCTTGCCCGATGCCTGTTAAGCTGACTTTTCAGGAGCGTTCCTACGCACTTTTAAATGAAGTAGTTCTTCTTTAACGGCATCCGATCAGGTATTGGTAGCGTTCTGAAAACAGCGCGCAGCTCACAAGGCTGCGTTTTGCCGTTTGCAGTCACGAGCTTCCTGATCCCGGAACACGCTCTGCGAGTCTTTTATGAATAAACGTCCGTTGTATTTCGATTACGCCGCCACCACGCCGGTGGATGAGCGGGTCATCAAGGTGATGGTCGAGTGTCTGGGCTTTACCGGCAATTTCGGCAACCCGGCCTCCAGCTCCCACGTCTTCGGCCAGCAGGCCCGGCAATCGGTCGAACAGGCGCGATGCCAGGTCGCCGAACTGGTCGGCGCGACGCCCGGGCAGATCGTCTGGACCTCCGGCGCCACCGAATCCAACAACCTCGCGCTCAAAGGCGTGACCCAGGCCCGCGGCACTGGCGGCGGCCATATCATCACCAGCCAGATCGAACACAAGGCCATTCTCGATACCGCCAGGCAACTGCAGGAGGCCGGTGTCGCGGTGACCTATCTGGTGCCGGACGCCGAGGGCCTGATCACCGCGCAAGCAGTCAGCGAAGCCATGCGCGAGGACACCTTCCTGGTGTCGCTGATGCTGGTCAACAACGAACTGGGCACCCTTAACGACATTCCCGCCATCGGTCAGGTCGTGCGTGATCGCGGGGCGTTGTTCCATGTCGACGCCGCACAGGGCGCGGGCAAAGTAGCGATCGATCTCGGGCAGTGGCCGGTGGACCTGATGTCGTTTTCCGCACACAAGCTCTATGGCCCCAAAGGTATCGGCGCGTTGTACGTCGGTCCGCGTGCACAACAACGATTGCAGGCGCAGATCCATGGCGGCGGGCATGAGGGCGGTTTGCGTTCCGGCACACTGGCGACCCATCAGATCGTGGCCATGGGCGCGGCCTTTGCACTGGCGGCGGCTGTGTTCGATGAAGAGAAAGCCACCATCGTGCGTTTGCGTGACCGCTTGCTCGAGCAATTGCAGAGCGTTCCCGGTGTGCGTCTCAACGGCAGCCCGACCCGGCGCATTCCCCATACCCTGAGCCTGACCTTCGACGAAGGCGAGTTCAACCCGGCGGCGTTGCTGGCCTCGATCGCGTTTTCCGCGACTTCGGCCTGCAGTTCCGCGAGCAATACCCCATCCCACGTACTGCTGGCCCTGGGGCACGATGCCCGCTCGGCCGGTCGTACCATCCGCTTGAGCCTCGGGCGTTTCACCACCGAGCAGGACATCGACCAGGCGGTTCAACTGATCAAGGCAGCCTGCGCCAGTGCTCCGGCATTCTGGCAATAGGGCGACGAAGCGCCGACGTTGATCGGCACTCAACAATAATGAACAAGTGATTAGCAGGAGACACGATGAATACGCAGCTTTCGATCAATGGATCGGTGCCCCAGCGCCTGGCGCAAACCCGCGAACTGATGAGCCGGGAGGGCATTCACGCCTTGCTGGTGCCGTCGGCCGACCCGCACCTGTCCGAATACCTGCCGGGTTACTGGCAAGGGCGCCAGTGGTTGTCGGGCTTCCATGGTTCGGTCGGCACCCTGATCGTGACCCCGGACTTTGCCGGCGTCTGGGCCGACAGCCGTTATTGGGAGCAGGCGACCAAGGAACTCAAGGGCAGCGGCATTGACCTGGTCAAGCTGCAACCGGGTCAACCCGGGCCACTGGAATGGCTGGCCGAGCAAACCCCCGAGGGTGGCGTTGTCGCGGTCGACGGCGCGGTCATGGCCGTGGCTTCGGCACGGACCCTGAGCACCAAGCTTGAAGAGCGCGGCGCTCACCTGCGCACCGACATCGATCTGTTGAGCGGCGTCTGGAGCGCCCGCCCAGGCCTGCCGAACGAACCGATCTATCAGCACCTGCCTCCACAGGCGACCGTCAGCCGTGGCGAAAAACTCGCCAAACTGCGTGAAACCCTTCAGACGCGGGGTGCCGACTGGCATTTCATCGCCACCCTGGATGACATCGCCTGGCTGTTCAACCTGCGTGGCGGCGACGTGTCGTTCAACCCGGTGTTTGTTTCTTTCGCCTTGATCAATCAGCAAACGGCCACGCTGTTTGTCGCCTTGAGCAAAGTCAGCGCCGAGTTGCGCGCCATCCTCGAACAGGACGGCGTGACCTTGCGCGATTACAGCGAGGTCGCCGCCGCTCTGCGCGCCGTACCGAGCGGCGCGAGCCTGCAAGTCGACCCGACGCGGGTCACGGCGGGATTGCTGGACAACCTCAACAGCGGGGTGAAGCTGATCGAAGGCCTAAACCCGACGACCCTGGCCAAATCGCAAAAAAGCCTGGCCGATGCCGAACACATCCGTCAGGCCATGGAGCAGGACGGCGCAGCACTGTGCGAATTCTTCGCCTGGCTGGACTCGGCACTGGGGCGCGAGCGCATCACCGAACTGACCATCGACGAAAAACTCACCGCCGCCCGTGAGCGCCGTCCGGATTATGTGTCGCTGAGTTTCAACACCATCGCCGCATTCAACGCCAATGGCGCGATGCCGCACTACCATGCCACCGAAGAAGAACACGCAGTGATCGAAGGGGACGGCCTGCTGCTGATCGACTCCGGTGGCCAGTACCTGGGCGGCACCACCGACATCACGCGGATGGTTGCGGTGGGCACACCGACCGATGAGCAAAAACGCGATTGCACCCGCGTGCTCAAGGGCGTGATTGCCTTGTCCCGCGCGCAGTTCCCGAAAGGCATCCTGTCGCCGCTGCTCGATGCCATCGCCCGTGCGCCCATCTGGGCGGAAAGTGTCGACTACGGTCACGGCACCGGTCATGGCGTCGGCTACTTCTTGAACGTCCACGAAGGTCCGCAAGTCATCGCTTATCAGGCCGCACCTGCACCGCAAACCGCGATGCAACCCGGCATGATCACGTCCATTGAGCCGGGCACCTATCGTCCGGGCCGTTGGGGTGTGCGGATCGAAAACCTGGCGATGAACCGTGAGGCAGGCAAAAGCGAATTCGGCGAGTTCCTGAAGTTCGAAACGCTGACCCTGTGCCCGATCGATACGCGCTGCCTGGAAACCTCGCTGCTGTCGGACGAGGAAAAACAGTGGTTCAACACCTACCACGCCGAAGTGCGCGAGCGCCTGAGTCCGTTGGTTGAGGATGCCGCGCTTGAGTGGCTCAATACCCGCACCGCGGCTATCTGATTGGCTGTAGCCCGGGCGCTGTCTCCAGCGCTTGGCTTATTTAGTCGACAAAGGCTCTGCCCCTGGCGAATTGGCGACGATTCGCCGGGGCAAACCACAAAAACCGCCCATCTGCTGCTCTTGTCGGGAGCGGCGACGGGGCGGTTGGTGGTCGGGGCTTAGCTCAAGGCTTCGAGCACGAAGTCCAGTCGATCCTGGCCGAAGTACAACTGGTTATCGACAAACATGCTGGGTACGCCGAATACGCCGCGCTGCACCGCTTTCTCGGTGTTGTCCTTGAGCGTTGCCTTGACTGTTTCGTCGGCGGTCAGTGCCAGCACCTCGTTGGGATCGAAACCGTTGTCGCTCAGCACCGCGGCCACGGTTGCCGGGTCATTGAGGTTGCGGCCATCGACCCACAGGGCCTTGAACAGGCAGTCAATGAAGGCGACAAAACGCTCGGGGTGGTGCAACTGAATGCCGGTCACGGCACGCATCAGCATCAGGGTGTTGATCGGGAAATGCGGATTGAACTTCAGTGGCACGCCATAGCGCCGGGCATAACGGTCGAGGTCCAGAATCATGTGGCGGCCCTTGGCCGGAATGGTCGCCGGGGAGGCGTTGCCGGTGGCCTTGAACACACCGCCAAGCAGGATCGGGATGTAGATCAGCTGGCTGTCGGTTTGCTCACAGATTGCCGGTAGCTGGGTATACGCCAGGTAAGTGGTGGGGCTGCCCAGGTCAAAAAGGAATTCCACGGTTTTGCTCATGGTCGGTGCGCTCTGCTTATTGTTGTAGGGGAGGGCTTACCAGCGTTCGCTCCAGGGGCGAAGGTCCAGTTCGAAAGTCCAGGCGTCGCGGGGCTGGCTGTGCAGGTACCAGTAATTCTCGGCAATGTGTTCGGGGTTGAGGATGCCGTCCTGATCCTTGGTCGCGTATTTCTCGGGGAAGCTGTCGCGGATGAAATCGGTATCGATGGCGCCGTCGACGACGACATGGGCAACGTGAATATTCATCGGGCCGAGCTCTCGGGCCATGCTTTGCGCCAGTGCACGAATTCCGTGCTTGGCACCGGCAAATGCGGCAAAGCCGGCGGCACCGCGCAGGCCGGCGGTAGCACCGGTGAACAGGATCGTGCCCCGCTGGCGCTTGGCCATGCGTTTGGCCACTTCCCGGGCGTTGAGAAACCCCGAGAAACAGGCCATTTCCCAGATCTTGAAATACTTGCGGGCGGTTTCTTCGAGAATGCTGCACGGCACGTTGGCACCGATGTTGAACACGAACGCCTCGATGGGGCCGATCTCGCTTTCGATCTGCTCGACCAGTGCCACCACATCGTCTTCCTTGCGAGCGTCGCAGGCAAAACCGTGGGCCTCGCCACCATCGGCCCTGATGGCATCCACCAGTGGCTGGAGCTTGTCTGCACTGCGGCGGGTGACGCAGGCGACAAAACCCTCCCGGGCAAAACGCTTGGCTATGGCGCCACCCGTGGCATCACCTGCACCGACGACCAGTACGACCTTCTTGTTATTCATGGGTAGATCCCTTTTGGTAAACGATCGTTAACTAAACGAACGTTATGCTATGATTCGACAGACGTCAAGGTGAGCAATTCAAGGGGAAGGGCAATGCGTTATTCGGCCAGTCACAAGCTGGAAACCAGGCAAAGGCTGCTGGAAAGCAGTGCGGTATCGGCCAAGAAGTCCGGATTTTCAACGGTGGGCGTGGACGGCCTGATGAAAGCGATTGGCTTGAGTGGCGGCGCCTTCTATAGCCACTTCTCGTCGAAAGACGAGCTGTTCGCAAGCATAGTCGAGCGTGAGTTGGGGCAAAGTCTGACGCGACTGGGGGAGGGGCAGGACCGTGACAAGCTTGAGCGCTGCTTGAAACAGTACCTGAGTATGTCTCACGTCGAGAATCCGGAGACCGGTTGTGCATTGCCGGCATTGGGGGCGGAAATTGCCCGTTCCGACGTGACTGTCCGTCAACAGGCAGAGCACTGGATTTGTCGACTTCAGGAACGTTGGGCGGGTGTTCTGCAAAGCGACAGCCTGGCGTGGGCGATTCTGTCGCAATGTATTGGCGCGCTGGTCGTAGCGCGCATGCTGGCTAGTCCGGATATCCAGCGCACTGTGCTGAAGTCCAGCTACGAGGAAATTGGCCGTCAGATCGCAAGTCCGAGAACCTGAAACGACGGCCCTGCCTATTTGCAGATGACAATCATGCTGCGGCTGGTATAACCCGCAGGATTGAGGCCAAACGGATAATCGCCGGGCTCTTCCACGGCATCTCCCGATTTGGCGATGACCTTGTATCCCTTGGGTGCGCAGGAGTTGGCAGCGCTGGCGTAGCATTTGTCCCAGGACGAAGACAGTCCGGAACAGTTGATGTGTAGCCCTTTCTTGCCGTGCTTGATCTGTGTGTTTGACGTCGCCGCGCAGCCCGCAATTGCAAGTACGGCGATCAAAATCAAAAATCGTTTCATTACTGTCCTTATAGCATCCCCGGATCTGGTGCCCGGGTCTGGCTGCATTCGCTTTCGCTAGATGCGTACCTATATCCCTACCTGAAATTATCCGTGGTATGACTCTGGGTTGCGGGGCTAAACATGGCCTAATTGAGCGGCAAATACCAGACCCGTGTCATCTCCGTTCTCAATCTGCCGTTACTACTGGTCTGGCGGCAGTGCTCATGGTCATGGTTGCGCCGACGGATGCCAGAATGATGCACATGATTGCCATCCATTGTGACAGCGAGAGGTATTCATGAAGGAACAGCAAGCCAGATAGTGCGCCGAAGGCAGGCTCGATACTCATCAATGTGCCGAAGGTTCTGGCCGGCATGCGGGTCAGCGCGATCATCTCCAGGGTGTAGGGGAGGGCAGTGGACAAGATGGCGACGCCGAGGGCCACAGGGATCAATGACGGGGTCAGCAGAGCGGAGCCGGCATGGACAATGCCGATGGGGGCTACGAATAGCGCAGCGATCATCACCCCCAGCGCGGCGGTTTGCACGCCATTGTCGGCCCCGGCTTTTTGGCCGAACAAAATGTACAGTGCCCAACATACCCCGGCACCCAAGGCATAACCGGTGCCTACCAGATCGATGCCTGCGGTCGCTTCTCCTGTTGGTATCAGTAACAGTAAGCCGACGGCAGCCAGGGCGATCCACAAAAAGTCGATCGCGCGACGCGAGGCGTAGATCGCCACGGCCAGTGGGCCGGTGAATTCAAGCGCCACCGCGATGCCCAGCGGGACGGTTTGCAATGACATATAGAAGAGGAAGTTCATGCCGCCCAGCGCCATCCCGTAGACGATGACAGTGCGCAGGGACCTTGCGGTGAGTTTTGCCCGCCATGGACGCAGTATCAGCATCATGATCACACTGGCAAAAATCAGTCGTAATGTTGTCGTCCCCTGAGGGCCAACAACGGAGAACATGCTTTTGGCCAGGGAGGCCCCGGACTGGATCGACGCCATGGCTATGAGCAGCAGCCCAACCGACAACAGGGTAGAGGCTAGGCTGCGAGGCTGATCATTCATTGCGTGGCATCGTCCGAAATATAGGAATCAAGGGTATTTCTATTTGTGTTGGGCAATATACTGCGCATTCCCCGCGGGCGCGTCTATATATAAGCAGCGTTTTTGCACATTTCGGTAGAAACCCAAATCAGTGCTTGACGGCAGATTCTGGAAGCCTATAATTCGCCCCACTTCCGGCGCAGTCGAAACGGAAAACTCCTTGGTAAACAAAGAGTTACGCAGTTTTCGGCAGCAGGTTGCTTCAGGTCATCGAAGCCAAAACGAAGTTGAAAAAGAGGTGTT